>NZ_JBEVLL010000300.1:0-52763 GCF_040509215.1 Devosia sp. | reverse complement strand
AAGAGCCCAGCAACAATTCGCAGGATCGTAATCCCCGTTTACATCAATACGCTCCAAGCTATGCGCACGAGATGGTCGTCTCCCCATATCCTGCAAAAAGAACGCAAAATCTTTCAGCCATCGGGCACAAACGCGAATTCCCCGACCTCCGTAACCCGGCCAATCAGGCGCCGATGGTGTTGAGCACCTGCGCACCATGTTGTAATAGGTTCTTAGCTCAACTGAGGCTGCTTTTCCTCTAGCTTCGCCGTGTGTTACGCGTGCCAGCGCCGCTGTTTCACGGCTCTTGCAGCCACAGCTCTTCCAATATCCGTTACGCAAACCATTGTTGCGGTACGCGCGCTCAGAGCCACACACACAACGGCATAGTGATGCCGCCGCTCTACGGCCATTTAGACGGGTGAACGGCATGGCGGCGCTCAGTACCGTCAACTCACCGAACTTTGTTCCGGCGATTATGGTCTTGACCTTTGACGGCATCGAAAATGCCGATAACACGCTTTCAGCGCTATGCATGGGGCACTCCATCTTAGCGTTAGGGCCGGGCGATGTTGACGCATCGTTCCGGCCCGAACTGATTATCACATAGCTTAAGACAGGTCTATAATTCCCTGTTTGCGACATGAGCACCAAGGAGGCTCGCTCGGGGCATCTCCTGCCTTAATGTCGTCATCGCCACCAATTTGTTTGTTCGTCTTGAGACTATAGATTTTACCATCTCGGGCACGATGCCAAGGTCTCGCATGAAGCTTCCCCCCATGGCGATATTTCCACCGATCCAGCCCGGCTTCATTCATCCGCTCTGTATCGAGCGCCCCGGACAACTTGCTTAGCTGGTCAGCCGCGATACCACGTGCCCGTATACGCGAGGCACCGACGATTTCACTCAGTTCCTTGGCAAGGTCACGTACCTGCAGGCGTGCCCGGAAAGCCGCGAATACAGCGCTGCTGACCCGCGAACGCGTCTGCTCGCTCACGTCCTTGATGAGGGAGACGTTCCAGGCGATGGCCTCGGCTACGCTCTGCGGCTGCTCGCCGGCAAGGAGCATGGTGCTAATATCCACGCCCGTCGCGGTGAGCACATTGCCGCGCCAACGCGATCTATGCCAGCGCTCCGTCTGAACCGCCCACTCCCGCAGCGATGGCGTGATCGACAGGACCAGCCGCGAGAGCTCATCGCCTAGGCTGGCGAGCAGGCTTTCGAGGTCGAAGAGGGAGTCGTTGATGGTCGCCGGCAACAGCGGCTCGATGACCTGCCCTGCCGACTGACGATGCAGCACGACCACCGAATCCCGCACCGGCACCGATCGCGCATACTCCGCCCCGATGCGCTCGATCGCGCGCTCCCATGCTTCGATAATGGGCTTGTAGGCGGCGCGGTACAGGTTGCCCGCGTTCGTCGCGGTGGGGACGATTTCGCGCAGGACGATCTGCTTGCGGCGGATATTCGTCTGGCGGCGGATTAGGGTGGGGAGGTCGAAGCGCATTACCGCGTCGGGCGGCTGGGCTTATTCACCGCCGAACCACCATAGGGAGGCGGAGGCAACGGGGTCCGCGATCCACCACGAGGCATGTATCCACCTTGGCAACGGCAGCTATGGCCATCTGCGATGATGCAAGCGGCAAGGATGATTGCGAGGCAGATCATTCCTCCACCACCCCCTTCTCCCAATCGTCAGCCTCCCGCCAATGCGACGGAAAGACAATATGCCCGCTGTCGCCAGCCCAGCCTGCCCAATCACAGATGTTGACCGGGCAATCGTCCGGATCAAAGCCGTCTGAAGTCCCCTGAAACCAATGGATCGGCTCCTCCAGCATGAGTTTGCCAGTGATCGAGACCCAAGCGCCAAAAATCAAACCCGTTTTCGGCGCGGTATCGATTGGCTTGAGTACGCCAAGGTCGGCATCAGGCTTTCCCTCGCCAGTAAGCGTGGTCATTCCACCACTCCTCCATCCGGCGCCGCATTCGGGTCCGCGTTCGGATCGGCGGGCTCCTCCAGCAGCATAAACCGCTCCTCCGGAGGCAACTTCGCCAGCGCATCGGCAAGGCCCGGAATCGTCCCGTCTTCCTCAAGCATGTTCTGCACGCCCTCCGCCATGGCGACATCGGGCACGAGGTTCGTGTTGATGTAGATCTGGACCGTCTCTGCCTTGAGCTTGCCAGTCTCAGCCTGCTCCTTCGCGGACGGCGTCTTGAGCGGCGGGAACCTCCACCAAACGACGGCATCTTCCTTGCCCAGCGCTGACGGGATCAGTGCAAGGTCGAGCTGCTCCAGGCACGGGCGAAGATCCACTTCCCGGCGATTGTCGATTTCGTCCCGCCAAACGGTCATGTCGCCGTCGCCGGTCGCATTCATGCCATCGGGGGATTTGCCCAGCAGCACGGTCGCGGGCATGTTGCCGGCCGCTGCCACTGGATAGATGAACACCATCAACGTCTCGGGGATGCCCGCCCAATTCATCTGGCGGTACTCGATCGTTTCCGCGCCCTCCGCGTTCGGGCCGCCCTTGCCGTTGTCCTTGACGATCGCGCGCCAGATCGAGCGGGCCGCGTTGACCGCGGTCATGCGCGCCGTCTGGAACGCCTGGATATCAGACGTGGTCTGGAAGCGCTCCGTCAGCCCCGGAATGCCGATGATCACGTTGACCGCGTCCTTGATCATGCCGGCGAAGCTGCTCTGTGCCGTGTCGCAGTTGATCACCGCAGCCAGCGCCACCTCGACCTTGCTCGCGCCCCAGAACTTCTGTTCCGTGGTGGCGGTGTAGAGGTCGGGTACCTCCTCGGCCTTGAACACGATGACCCGGCTGGGGTGGAATCGCAGTTCGGTTTCGGTGGTGCCGCGCAGGAGCTTGTAGTCGTTGAGCTGGAAGTAGGACGGCGATCCATACCAGTCGTCCGCCATGTCGAAGATCATCTCACCCAGCACGATACGGCTGTGGTGACGGACGATGAGATTGCGGATCGCTCCCAATCGGATGCGAGACGGATCGAGCGGCTGGTCTGGCGAATCCCCATCGATCCACAGGAAGATCGCGCCGCCGCCGAGACCGCGGTGGATTTCGGCCTGCTTGACCTTCTCCCACACCTTCAGCCGCTTTTCCTCGGCCTCAAGCTTAGCAATCGTCGCCTTATCGCTCTGCCATGCGCGCCGGGTGCGGACCTGCTCCTTCGCCGGCTTGTCGATCAGCTTCCGCATGATCCACGACCCGCGATAGGACTGGTCTATTTCGGCGGCGGTGAGCGGACGATGGTAATGGCGGTTGAACGTGGACGGATCGACGCTTGTGCCCAGACCCGTCAACGGGTTGTAGACCGAGTCCCCCATTCGGCGTGCGACGGGAGCGGCCGGGGGCATGGGGCGGCTGAATGCGTCAGCAATGCGCGACAGGAGGCCAGCCATTGCGACGGGCTATGGCGGCGCGGCGGGCTTAGCTACCGCCGTCAAGCGGCTTCAGGCGAGCCAGACGGAGGGGTTGTAGGTCGAGCCGCCCAACATCAGCTCCGTCAGTGCCCACACCAAGGCATCAGCGCGATCGGGTGAATGTTCGCCCACGTAGCCCGACGCGGTGAAATTGCACAACTGGTCCTCAAGGTCGGGGAATACGCCCACATGGCTGACCTTGCCCTGCTCATAGAGGGCACTGATAGGCTCTGCACGCACCGCCTTGCCACGGCTGGCGACGACCTCCTTGAAAGCCGCCTTCTTGTCCGCCGTGGACACCGTGAAGCGCACCATATCGCCGCCGTAATTACGCTCGCCGATGATCCGATCGGCCTGCCAGTGATGATAGCGCTCGACAGCCCGACGACCCCATCCTTCGGGCGACATCTGGCACGTCGCATCCTCGAGAATGTAGGCGCGGCCGTCCACGCCAAGGCCGGCGGTGACGATACCGATATCGTCGCCCTTGCCATCGCCCTTGGTTCCAGAGGGATCGACCGCGACCACGATACGGCGCATCTCCGGCGCCTCGGTGACGCGTTGGGAATCGATGCCGGGCATGATCTTCCCGTCGCCGGCCAATCGGTCTTCCAGCGCCCACAGCGCGCCATTGACCTCGCTCGCCCACTCGCCCCGCTCGAACCTCTGGCGCTTCGCCTCGGACATGCTGGCGAGTACGTCGAAATATTCGGCCGGCAGGTTGTCCCGGTTGTCGTCCGGGTTGATCAGCATCTCCGCATAGTCCTGCGGGTTCGGCAGCGCCTCCTTGGTGCCGGGCTTCACCCCGCCCCGGAATAGCTGGTAGGACCAGTGCAGCTTGGACGGCGGGTTGCAGTCGAAATAGGCCTTGAGCGCGAGATGCGCGCGGCCTGTGGCAGCAGCGATAGCGGGATCAAGCGCGACCTTCTGCGCCAGTCGGGACATCGCCATCTCGATCGAGCCCCAAGGTATCTGGCTGCTCTCGTTGAAGTACAGGGTGGCATATTCGGCGCCGAGGATCTTCTCGACCCTCTCCTTGTCGTCCAGGCCGCCGATCCAGATTTGCGAGGCGTTGGGCAGCTCAACGTAGAAATCTGTCTTGTCGAACCGCACCCGCAGCGTGGGGAAGCACAGCTTGAGCACCTTGGGCAGCGTATCCGCCCATATGCTCGTCTTGGCGTGATTGAAGCGGAACCGGAATATCGCATGCCGGCTACCGGGTGCGTTGATAGCCCGCTGGATGATCGCGCGGATCAGAAGGAACGTCTTACCCGAGCGCGATCCCCCTCGCAGCATGACGTTGCGGACCGGGCTGGCAAGGAGGCGGTTGGCCTGCTGCTGTTTCGGGGTGAGGAGGGCGGTCACGCAGTCCGGTGGCGCTCATACACATGCCAGACGTAATCTCCGGCAATCAGGCTTCCTACGTGCGTCGATTCAGCTTCCACTTCCATTCCCGTGCCAAAGACAAGGAATGTTCGCCGCACAGCAGGTTGACGCAGATCATGCTCAACCCAAATGGCGGGATTAACGCTGGCAGGATCGCGCGCCACAAGACGAATGGCACCGCCATCCGGCATCTCCACGGAGACTACGGGAGACCGCAGCGGATATTTGTAAACAACCGTCACAGCCCCGCATCCTCGCTGCTGACGGTTAGAGCAATAGCCCCCGTATGCTCGTGCTCGATCTTGTCGCCGTAAACCTTGGGGCGAAGTTTGCCCGCCATCCACTTGCGTGCATCGATCCGCAGTTTGGAGCGCTGGATATGCTCGTGGTTCAGAACCTCCTCAGTAGATCCATCCTCACGGCGGCGCTCCATCCAGTCGTTTGAGCCATCGTCCGCGATGTCCAACATCTCGTCGAAAATGGCGTCGGCCTGGGCCTCGCGCGCGCGGGCGTAACGCTCCCGAAAACTCGCGTATCGCTCATCTGCCAGCCACCGAAACACCGTCGATTGCGACGGCATATCCGGGTCGCAGCAGATCGATCGCAAGCTGCGTGCATCCGCAAGGGCAGAGCAAATCTTGTCCGCTATTTCATCGCTATACTCGCTCATACCGCCCCCACATGTTCCGGAGCCGCAACCGCCCGACACTTCTTCCGAAACGCGATCTGCCTCAGGAACGCCAACCGCTCTGCCCCGACCGCATGGAAGTACCGCAGCGCCGGCCGCTTGCCGTACATGTGGTTCACGCGCGGCCATCCGCCATCAACGAAGTTCTCCTCGAACTCCGGCGGTATGGGCCTGACCCGCTTGGTCGAATAGGGGCGGAGCGGCTGATTACTCATCCCAAGCTTCATCCTCGTTGATGGCCGCGAAGCCGTTGCGGATCGCGCGCTGAAGCAGGGGGGCGGCATACCTGCGCGCCTCCTGGGGAGCACGGTTCCAAGCGCGGAACATCTCCGTTGCCAGCCTTGCCTCCGCGTCGTCATCGTCGAACTGTGCAGTTTCCTGCTTGTGCTCGGTAAGGACCCGCGAGGCTTGCTTCTTCCCCCAGCGCTCGTCCACGGCCCGTTTCAGCATGGGCAGGCGCTGCTCCGGATCGAGTTGCGCGAGGTACTTGTGGACCTGAAACGACAGGGCAGGAGCGCGGAGAGCAGCGGGGAAGGTCTCCGCCACCATGGCCGCGTCCTGAAGCTCCTTGCGATCCTCAGGCACGTTCTGCAGCAGCAGCTCCCATTGCTGCGGGAACAGCCTCTTGCCCGTCGCGAGGTGGTCGCCCATCGCCCACGTCAGGTTGCGCCGCTGTGCGGCAATGTCCCTCCCCTCCTCCAGCCAAGCCTCGAAGCTTGGCCCGATCTGTGCGGGTGGTTCGATCGTGGCTAGGGCTGTCATGCGTGCCTCCCTCAAAATGGAACGTCGTCGTCGAGGTCGACGCCGGCGTGCGCGGGTTCCTCACGACGGTCATTGACATGGCTGGTCGCCTGTTGCCGCGGCTCATACCCACCGTTGCGGGAATCCCCGTCACGGGCGCCATCGAGCAAAGTCAGCGTGGAATTGAACGGCCGCAGAACGACCTCGGTCGAATACCGATCCGCGCCGGACTGGTCCTGCCACTTGCGGGTTTCGAGCTGGCCTTCGAGATAGACCTTCGAGCCCTTGCGCAGATATTTCTCTGCGATGGTCGCCAGCCCTTCGTTGAAGATGGCGACCTGGTGCCACTCGGTCTTCTCCTTGCGCTCGCCGGAGGATTTGTCCTTCCAGCTTTCGGACGTGGCGATGCGCAGGTTCACGACCTTGCCGCCGTTCTGGAAGGACTTGGTTTCCGGGTCGGCGCCCAGGTTGCCGATGAGGATGACCTTGTTGACGGAGCCGGCCATTATGCCATCCCCTCATCGATGAGAAACGACCATGCGATGGCCGAAGCCTTCTCCTTCGTTTCAGCGAAGCAGCGGATCGTCTGGCGGCCATCCGACCAGCAGGTAACCAACCACCCATCGTCCAGTGCTTCCATCTCAATCTTCAACATTCCTATTCTCCCAATCCGCTCCGCCCCAAGCGGAAGCGGATATGTATGTAATACATAGGGACACTTCCGCATTTACTTCCGCGTGGAATTTCAATAACTTACCAAGTCACTTCCGCACTTCCGCAAACACTTCCGCATCAATGATTTCAAACACTTAGCAACTTACTTCCGCGCACTTCCGCAGGGTCAGTCCGGCCAGTTTTGGACCCTGATTCCGCGCAGGGAATTGCGCTTGTCGAACTCCTCGATCCCCAGAATTTGAGCGTCGAACCACTTGTCCATTTGGCTGTTCGCGACGGTTTTCGGGATGTGGAATTGGCGTTGAAGCCATCCCCCCAGGAACCTGCCACCTCCACTATTCGGGGCTGAGCTAAACGGTTCTTTCGCTATCCAGCGTCGGTCGATTTCACGCAGCGCGTCCAGTGCCTGCGCGTTGGTCAGCGCGCCTGGCTGGCTTGCGGCCTTCCTCCCAGCATCTGTCGCATCCATGAGGAGACCATTGTCGGCGCGCACATAGGTGTGGATTTCGAGGTCGTGCTGGTCATTCGCCTTAACCACCGCGCCATGCACTACACGCTTGCGCTGTGGCTCTACGCCGGCCTCCGCGCAGATGCGCTGCGTATCCTCGTCGCATGCTGCCCAAAGCGCATAGGTAGCGCGCGCGCCGTCTACGAGAGCCGTAGAGCCCCGAATGGTCTCACGGGCATCGTCGGCTGTCACGATCTTGGCAGCACCATCCTTGCGCATGTGGTGGCATGCCAAAACAGTAGCGCCGGTCCGGGCGCATATCTCCGCGAACGCTGACCACATGAACTGACCAGCCGCAGGATCCTTGGTGATGTCTGCCGTGACGAATGCCTGGAGGGGATCAATGATGATCAACCGAAGGTCCGGGATGCGCTCCAGTTGCCCTAGCAGCGCCTCGAATTTATCGGTCTTGAGGAAGGCCCCTGGGCCGCCAGCGACAAGCGGCATGGGCCCGCCGACTTCTGGCAGGGGGACGATGAAAACCTTGCCATTGGCCCCTTCACGGCGCCCCCCGGTGTCGATCGCGGCAAGCCGGCGGTGCACGCTGTCTTTGCTGTCCTCCGCGTTCAGGACAAGCACGCTCCCGCTGGCGAGAACCTTGCCGCCTAAAACGCGGCGCTCTTGCCCGAAAGCCACGGCCGCCGCTATTTCCAGCGCGAGGTCCAGGGCGATGAAGCTCTTGCCAACACCTCCCATGGCCGCGAACAGGGCCGGCACGCCCTGCGGGATGGTTCCCTCGCAAAGCCACTGAATGGGTGGGGCATCGCCATAGAATCGGTCTGTGGACCAGTCGGTGATGCAAAATCCGAGCGCGTCTGGTGGGGCGCTGTCATCGTCTATGGTGGACGGCTCCGCCGGCTGCTGAAAAACAGCCGCGACTTCCTCCAACCCGTATTCCCGCGCCATGTCGTTGAAGTCGTCGCCGCCATCGGTGACGAGCCCGGCCATGTCGGGAAAGACGGCCCGGCCGCCCAAGGTGCGCGCCATGTTGATGGCGGCTTCCTTGCCGACATTGCGCTTGAGCTTGGGATGATCGAGCAAGTGCCAGTCATCGTCACCCGCGACGATCATCTCTCGACCATACCACCGGTGCGTGGCCCAGCGCGCGACTGCGGCCATGTTGCCGGTGTTCACGCACATCACCACGAGATAGCCCGTGGCTGCGCGGATCGTCGCCGCGGTGGAGAAGCCCTCGCAGAAGACTACGGGCGACTTGCCATCGTCCTTGCCTACCAGGAAATGCGCGCCCTCATGGGTGCTTCCGGGCCAGAAACGCCGCTCGCCATCCTCACGGATCGCCTGAAGCGACATGGGCCGGTTCTCGGCGTCGGAGAGCGGAACGATGACGCACGGCACATCGCCGAGCCCGAAGCGCTTGCCGGATCCTTGGCGCGTGCCGAGCCCGACGATGTCCTTTTTCGCGAGGTAGGGATGCAGGCCATCGGTGAGGGCTGAGCATGACGACCAGAAGTCGGCAGCTTCCTCCGCTGCGATCTGAAACCCTCGGAGTTGGTCGAACCTGCGAGCCTGCCGACGACGCTCGATTTCGAGGCGATCAACGCTTTCGTATTTCCCGCCCGCGAACCATTTGTGCCGCGTGCCGTCGCGCCAGTCCATGAAGATGCCATTGGCCTTGCCATCGGCGTGCATGAGATAGCGGCCGGGCTTACTGCCCTTGTGGCGCGTGTCGGATATCCGGAAGCGATGCCAGCGCCCGTCCGCCACGATCGTGCCGGGGTCCGTCTGGCATGCCGCCATGATGAACTGGCGGAATTGCTCGGTGAGGTCGTCGAGACGCTGGGACGCCATCACAGCCCCCTCCCCACCGGCGCACCAACGCTAGCCAGCCACGCGAGCGCCCCCGCCGCAGTCCGACACACCGCAACGCGCTTCCCCATGCGGTGGAGCTTATTCAGCCGCGAAACCTGGTCCGGCCGCGGCTTCTCGGTGCCGTTTTTCATCTCGATCACGGCCGATCCGCCGACCCAATCGAAGCCAAGGTCGGGCTGGCCGGCGACGACACCCATCTTCTCCGCCCGGATGCGCGCCCAATCGGACTGGCGCCCGCCGTTGGGGACGGCGTGATAGGCCAGCCCCGGCACGTGCTTGACGCGGTTTATGAGCGCGATCTGGCGCGCATCCTCGTCGGCCGAGTCCTTGTCCTTCGGCTCGACATAAATATCGGCGTCCAGAACCTCGCGCAGCGGCTCGTCGTCGGGGAGGTAGGCGAAGGCGGTCATGCGGTCACACCCTCACGGCAATAACAAATAACAAGAAATATCAATGTCCCGATGTCGCACGCATCGCCAGTATTCAAAGTGAATAGTGGCACGCCTCTACCGATCGCGATTCTAAATCCTAAGAATGCTAGAATTGCGGCGCCTAGAATTGTGTCCATTCTGCCGTTCGTTATGCGATAACCGACAAACGCGGCGGCGCCCAACTGGAAGATGATAAGAAAAGCAGTCATGCCGTCCGCACCACCTTCTGCGCGGTGATTTCTTGCGCGACGTAAGGCGCGCGAAGCCCATAGCTTCGAGCGATGCTTTCCGGTTCGGCACGGGCCAACGCCTCATCGGTGCAGCCGACCAGCCACATCCTGAACGCCACCTCGTTCTGGCTCTTGGTCTGGCGGTGGGCTCCGAACTGGCGCTTCATGCGGCCCTCAGCCCAGAAAGCACGGTGGTATGATCGCGATCGAGCCATTTCCCGATCTGCGGCGTCGAAAAGCCATCGTCGCGCAGCCGGCGCATCACGGCGCGACGTGCGGCAACGACATCCCAACGGCGCAGCGGCGACAGAATTTCGCTGGCCGAGCACCCAAACCGAGCGGCTTCCTCGCGAGCATATTGACGGACGCGGGCGGTCGTCATGCTGCGCGCCTCCGCTCGTGACGCGGACGGCGCTGATCGCGATATTGCTCGGTATAGAGCAGGCTCGCGAGCCAATCGGTTTCCGCGGCCGTCAGGGCACGGTGGCGCGATATCTCGGTGAGGAGGTCGGCGACGGTCGGGCGCTTCACAGCTCCAACTCCCGCATTGACAGCCAACGACCATCACGTCGCGGATACTCACCCGTCGCCATGTAGCGCTCGCCAAGCGCCTCGATCCACCGATGCATGTGAGCACCGGAAGAGAAGCGCGAGCCGAACGGCAGCGCATCTATCGAAACGCCATTATGCTCGGCGATGATGGCCTTGCCCGCAGTGCTTAGCGGGTAATTGCCGGCGCTGCCGGAGAAGCCAACGGCCCGGAACGGGCATGGAGGGCCGTAGCTCACAGCCCCATCTCCAGCCGCCGCGTGGTTGCATCCCGCTTGGCGCGCTCGCGATCAAGCTGCACCGCGCGGGCGTGTGCCGCAGATGCATGACGCCGCGCTTGGTGGGCGATGGCCTCAGCATTCTTGGCGCGGATGGTGGCGCGCAGCCTGCGGGCAATCCCGTACTGGCGATACGCGCTGGCGGCGAATGCTCCACCGATGAAGGTGGCGAGCATCGCTGCTAGGACGATGAAGGGCTCGACGGGGGTCATGCCGCACCTCGCAGCTCGTCAGCTTCGCGCACGATCGCGATGGCGGCCGGCAGATGGGGCCGAAGTTTCTCGGCAACTCGCATCGTTTCGGAAGGATCGCGAATGCCATCTTCCTGTGCGCGGATCAGTTCCGACGCTCCGTCGAGCAGGCCGGCAGCCGTGTGCAGATCGTTCGCAGCCGCAGCGGATACAGGGACCAGCTTGAACCCGATGCTGCCCAGCAGTTCGTCGAGCGCAGTCGGGTCGAGCGCCAGAAGGTTGAGCGCTAGGTCGATCCGCAAGGTCGACTTTTGATCACGCGCGTTGCGGATGGTCTTTTCGTCACAGCCTGCCTCCAGGCCGACCCGCGACGGGCCGTGATCGGAGGTGAGCCGCAATAGCCCGAACGACAGGCCTTTACGGGCGTCCTCTTCCGTCAACCGCCGCACGGGCGGGCGTACCTTGTTGCGGTGCGTCATTATTTGACATCTCCATGTTGAACGAAACCGCCCTCCCCCTCGCCACCGCGATCCGCCGCGTTTTGGCGCGCGTGGTGGTCGAGATACCGATCGACGGCGTTGCCGAGGGCGTTGATGGCCCACAGGACCAGAGCGCCTCCGACGAGGCAGGCGACGATCTGGAGGTCGACGATGTGGTGCGGGCTCATGCGGCCTGCTCCCCAATTTCAGTCGGCATCGGGAGGCCCATGTGAGCCGCAATCGCGCGCATCTGGAAAATGACTTTGACGCGCGCCAACTCAGCCAGCAGCGCTTGATCTTCGGCATTCAGGGGCAGGCCAACGCAACGCGCCTGCCCCCGCGCCTTGCCGCCGACCGGGGGAGGGGCGGCGAAGGTCATGCGGCACTCCGTACGAACACGGAGCCGGCCAAATTAACTGCGATATTCGTTGACGCGGGAATTTTTGCGACACAACCGCAACCGTCACACCTGTTAGGATTGTCGGATTGTCGGAACACCTTGGAATTATGTGCGCGGAGGCGTCGGCGGACGTTCGCTACCTGCCGGAACAGAATCAGTTTTCCGTCACCGTCCACAGCGGGAGAAAAACAGCCGAGTTCCGCTACACGCCGGAACAATTCCTCGCGACATCGGTCAAGGCGCGGAAGGCCGTCGAGGAGTTCATCGCGCATACCGGCGCGGACCCGCAACGAATCTGAGTTGACTCTGTCCCCTTTCGGGCCTGTCTTATCCAAACCGGATATAAATCCGGAAAGGGGGAGGCGGCGATGGGCGCCAGAGAGGACGTTGTTCCGGAGGTTGTCCTTCAGATGGACAGCCCGGCCGAATGGTTTTGGATCGATGCTCAGACGGCCGGTTGCCGCTTCTGGAACGGGCCCACCGCCTACGAGCTGCGCTTCACGCGACAGACGGCATGGGCCAGTCTCGTCGCCTGCATCCGCACGTGGCGAAAGCGCCCGCGCCGATCGTGCGAAATCGTGGCGTTCCGGCGGTAGCATCAGGCGGCGCGCTCCATCTGCTCCAGGCGCGCCTTCGCCTTTTGCCACGTGTCGACGCGCGGATAGCTCTTTCCGGACTCCAGCTCGGAGAGCCGGTTGCCGTTACCAAGTAGCTTACGCGACAAGGTCGAGGGGCTGATCTTGGCTCGTTCGCAATATGCCTTGGCACGCGCAACGAATTCGGGGATGTCATCCATGACAGGAACATGTCTAAAAAGACATGGACCGTCAAGCGGTATTAGACATTCGCAGCCACGCCCCGAATCGTGTCACTCACCCTACGTGGATCACGATGCAATCAGAAACCGGATTAGGCAGTGCCTACGGGAGAAGGAACTCAGCCTCACGGGCGTTTGGCTCACTAAGGAGCCTCGCATCGGCCAAACAACGATCCGAAATTTCCTCGACAATCCGGACGCCTCGATAACGCTCGATACCCTCGCGAATTTCGCGTTTAAGGTAGGCATTCGTGAGGAATGGCTGATCTTCGGCATCGAAGATGGCCAAGCGCAAGAAGCGGCAACCGTGCCGATCACATCCTCCCAAATTTCTGAGGCGGTCAAGGATGGCCTGGTAGAGGGATTGGCTGGGCTGATAGCTGCGGCGATGCCTGATCGCGGCCTGCCCCGTCTGGATCTTGACCAGAAGTCGAAGCGGACGAGCGGGACGCAAAAACAGGAAAAGGCCAAACGCACCGGCTGATTGCCATCGCGAGAAATCGTGTATTTTTTCACCCGATAGCGCTTGACGTGTCGTAAAAGACACGGCATTGTCTCCCCACACCACAGCGTGTGGAGGAGAAGACGATGGGTCAGCCCAGCAAAGACGACGGTTACAAATGCGGCCCGGCTGGCGTGCGATATGTCAGTGGCAGATCGGCTGCAGCCGTTCGCGCCATCGAACCCCATGCGGCGATTATCCGGCATATCATCGAGGACCAGTGGGTTGTCTTCGGTATCGCGCTTGATGCGCTGAACCACTCGACCACTCCGCGCCTCTATGGGGCCGCCTAACCATGGCCGGCAGCACGAAGGGGGTGGCGAACCCACCAGCGTTTCCGGTGATCGCCGAGAACGGGCTGGGTCATGTCAGTGATGGCATGGACCTGCGCGACTGGTTCGCGGGGCGGGCGTTCGCTGCTTGCTTCAGCAACGCCACGGGCTTCGGCGACTTGGACCGCCACGAGAAGGACGCCCAATACGCTGAGCTGGCCGTGGAGGTCTACGCCGCCGCCGACGCGATGCTCGTGGCCCGTAGCGCCACCGGAGCCGACCGATGAGCGGGGTGGTGGTGATCCAGAGCGATCGGGAGGCTTGGATCAAGCTGGACGATCTGGACGGGTCGTGGGCGGACGCTTGTCGCAACGGCGCGTATGATCACACTGTCGGTGTTCAGTCCTTCGCCGCCCACCGCACCTCCGCCACGCAGGAGCTGGTGAACGCGCTGTCAGAAGCCGAAGTGCAAATCGTCGAAATGTACGATGCCGCTTGTCCGCATGGCCGGTATGACGGCGAGAATAGGTTCGCCGATGGTGATCCTGTCGTTCAGCACATCCGCGAAGTCCTCGCCAAACACGGGGCAGCCAAGTGAGCGCGCTGGCATCCTGGGACCGTGGCGACGGCTTCGATCCGAACGACCCGGCGGCCCCCGCCGTATTCTGCTGTATCGGCTGCGATGCCTATCGCCCGGTCGAACACATGTATTGTGCCGACTGCGAGGATGTCACGGGCTCATATGTCTGGCGCGGCGCATCTCGCGTGCTCCGGCTCGACCAATTCTGCCCGTGGGAATTGGGCAGCGCGGTTCGTGAATTCGCCGCACCCATCGGCTTCACCCGCGAGCCCTGCGGCCTGATCCACCACCACGAAGATGCACCCCGGAAGGAGGATGCTTGAGATGGCTGAATATACCGCGCTCGGCTTTGTTGCGATCTTCGGATCTGCCACTGCTTTCACTCTGTTCATGCTTGCCCGCAACTCGTGGGTTTTCAAGCAGCGGATGAAACTCATTCGCCAGTCTGCTTATGATCCGGCGACCAATACGCTCTCCCCGTATGCCAGCCTTCCATCCTACGAGGCCATGCTTTGGCGCTTTTGGATTTGGGATATTAATAAGTTCATTGGCGGTGCCGCATGACCGCCCACAGCCCAGTGGAGCGCGCGCCGTTCGACTTGAACGCAGCGCACATGGAAGCCCATCGCTGGGTGGAAGTCGCTCGCCCTCTGATCAAGGCGTATCTCGCGATCGATCAGATCCATGCCGATGTTCTCGGCGCATCCTATGGTGCCGGTGTCTACGCCTACTCGGTCAAGGGTGCTGCCGACGATATCGGCAAAGCGGTAGGCAAGCTGTGGGACGACATCGAGAATATCCGCGATGCGGTGCTCGCTGATCTGTCCCCGCCGGCCCCGAATTGGGGGCGCAATCTGCACGAATGCAGCCCGGAGGTCATCGATTACGACGACCTTTGCGACCAGTGGCAGGAGCGCATCGGCGATGTGCTGTCCGTCGATTCTGCAATTGGTCGGGAGGCGCGGTCCGATGACTGAGCCAACCATAGATTGGGCATCCTTCTCGGACTGCATCATGGCGACCAACTGGTCCCGGCCGATCGACCTCAAGAGGCAGTTCGGTTTCAGCCAGTCCACCGTGGACAGCGCGTGGCATGGACGCCCGATCGGTCTCGCACCCTTCCTTCGCATTTGTCGGGCAATGAAGATCAGCCCGCTCGATTTTCTTGGAGACGAGAAATGATCGACGAAATCGAATGCCCAGATTGTGATGGGCATGGCTTCATTCGGTCTCCCGGAAAGGGGTCGGGCGAGCGTGAATGTGAAGTCTGCCACGGCGAAGGCTGGCGCCCCATGACGGCCGACGAGCAGGACGCTGCCGCCGAACGACAAGCCGAAGATGCGATGTCCGAACCGCCGATGTCGCTCGACGAGCAACATGCGCGCGCTTGGGCTCAGAAGCAGGAGTTGAAGTCATGAGCCGCACCCTGAAGACCACATTGATGTGGCACGACAGCACTGGCAGCGAAGTCGAGTGCGATGTCGTCGTCGAGTACGACACCTATGCTGGTTATGCGGGCGACAGGATTGATCCGCCCGAGCCCGCGCACGTCGAGATTTGCGGCGTATCCCCGGTCGATCGGACGGTGACGATCCCAGATTATGCCATCGATCATGAACTGCTCGCCGACGAGTGCATGGAAGATTGGCACGATGATCAAATTGCAGGCGAAGAATACCGCGCCGAAATGCGGGCCGAAAGCCTAGCCGCAGAGCACCGCGCCCTCGCACAGGAGGGCCGGTGAGGTGGGCGCGCTCTGCAACCCCTGTGACGAATGGCCGTGGGCTTGGCCGAGCAACGGCTACGCCTTCCGGGCCGATCGTCGCCAGCCGATCACTATCGAGGGCTTCATTCCTCGCGAATTGCCTCGCGATCTAGCTCCTCGTTTTGCGACGCTCTTGCCGTTCGTTCAGACCGATTGGGCGCACTATTCCCACGATCTGGACTGGACCCTTGAAAGCGGACCGGAGGACGCGCCGTCATCGATCGATATCGTCGTGCCGTACAACTACCGGTGGGCGACCCCGGATAGCTATTGGCAGCCGGGCGATCCGGCCGAATGCGAACTCGGTACTCCTTGGTTCGTCGATGCCGACGGCGTGCGCTGCGAGGTCAACCTGACCGCCGCAGAGGCTGATCGCGTCGAACTCTACATCGCAGAGAACCCACCCGAGCCTGATTATGGGGAGGCCCAATAATGCCCCCGCTCCCCTTCCCTCCCAACCCGACCCCGCCGCGCTACCCCGTGGACGTGCCGGATGCGCATGCCGACATGACCGTCTGGCCGCTCCCGATCGCTGTGATCCGCTTCCGTCTCGCCTGCATGACACTGGCTGCGATCATCCTCGTGCCGCTCATCATCGCCACCGTGTGGGCGTGCGTCACTACTAGCGGTTGGAGGGTGTGGTGACAAAGTATTCTAATAGTTTCAACAAGGAGAACTCAAGTGGCTGCAGCTAAAGTCAAATCGCATCCGCGCACGACGCATGGATTGCGTGACATTCTGTTCGACGAAATCGACCGCATGCGGAGTGACCAAGCCGACCCTCAGCGGGCCATGGCCGTGGCGAACCTCAGCAAGCAGATCATCAGCACTGCGAAGGTCGAGCTGGAGTTCCATCGGACCATGGCGAACCTCGCGGAAAACGGCGCGCCGGTCAGCCTTGGCACCCTCGCGCTGGGGTCTGCTTAGGCAATTGCGACCTTTGTGGCCGAGTCTGTGATGGTTCTCTGATCCGTTACGACAAGAGATATTCTAGGGTTCTGAATATGATAACTGCCCCCGAAATACCGAGACTTGCAGGTGGCGGGATTGGCTTGTGCCATATCTGCCAGCGGCATATCGCTCATTCTGGCGGGTATTTGATGGTCCTTGCCAACGCTCTTGCAGGCAGGGCCCATGTCAGGTTCGCGATTGATCGGATTGTCCGCCAACTTGGCGCGCTCCCGCTCGGAATGCGCTGCGCGTATGCCGGGGGTGATCGCGAAACCGTCGTGGGCGCACTCAAGCGCCATGCCGATCGGCATGGGTGGGCACTTAATTTCACGCGGCGCGGCGCTAACCATCTCAGTGTCGCGAGGATCGCATGATCATCGCCACCCCCTCCCAGCGCCACGCCCCTCCCGGCGCAGGGCATCCGGGCGTCAACTCTAGCGACGGCTCTGCGCTGCCCGGTGCGCATCCGTCTGGGGGTGAGGGGTGAAACACGAGAACCTTTCAGACGAGGCCTTCCGCGCATCCGTCGTGGGCGCGTCAGAGGTGGCGGCGCTGTTCGGGTGCAGCCCTTGGCTCACACACTTCGAGCTCTGGCACCGCAAGGTTGGCAATATTTCCGTGCCCGAGTTCAACGCTCGGGGCGACGATGGCGCGCCCGTCAACAGTCGCATCCATTGGGGCGTAAAGCTCGAGCGGCTTGTTATCGAAGAGGCCTGCGAGCGCTGGGGCTATGTGCCGCTCGATACTCCGAAGCGGCTCGACAACGGGAAGGGCCTTGGCGGGCATCCAGACCAGATCGTTCAGTGCCCCATCCGCGGGCGCGGCGTGCTCGAGGTCAAGACGGTGGATTGGATCCAGCGCAAAAAGTGGGGAGACGAGCCCCCGCTACATTATCTGATCCAGCCGCAGGTTTATGCAGGCCTGGCGGGGACGGATTGGGCTGATGTCATCGTCATGGTGCTTGGCGGCAAGAGCGACCTTGAGCGGTTCCAGTACGATTTCCGCCCGGTCCTGTACGCCGACATCGAGGCGCGGGTCTCCAACTTCTGGCAGTCGATCGAGGACGGCAAGCCGCCGAAGCCCGATTACGCTCGGGATGGCGATGCGATCGCATCGGTCATTGGCGAACCAGACGACACACTGGTCGATCTACGCCGCAACAACCGTGCCGGCCTGCTTGCCGCTGACTTTCTTGACGCGAAGGCTCGAGCGAAGGCCGCCGATATGGAGGCAGATGCCGCCAAGGCTGAGTTGCTCGAGATTATCGGAACGGCCGGCGCTGCGATGCTCGAGGGATACCGCGTCGGCTGCAACATGACGAAGGGCTCGAGCGGCACCCTCGTCACCCCGGAAATGGTCGGAACCCATGTCGGCGCCCGCAAGGGTTGGCGCCGCTTTGATGTTCGCGAGGTGGCGGTGTGACCGATGATGGGATCAGGGAGCGGCACGGCATGTACTGCCTCCAGCGCGGCAACTTCATCTCAGAAGTCGTCATCGCCGAGCACGACGATGTCGTCACACTCAATGGCGAAAGCAGCGTCCGCATCATGACGCCAGCCCAAGCCCGCCATCTCGCCAGAAAACTTCATCGCCTCGCTCGCAGGATTGAGCGTCGTCAGCAGGAGCACGCATAATGGCCACTCAACTCGCAGAGCGTCGGGAAAACCCGCTTACCGTCATCCGCCAGAACCTTCAGGCAATGGCGCCCGAATTCAAGGCGGCGCTGCCCGCGCATGTCTCGGTGGAGAAGTTCACCCGCGTTGCCCAGACGGCGATCCAGAACAACCCTGATCTGGCGCAAGTCGATCGCCGCAGCCTGTTCGGCGCCATTGTCCGCCTCGCCCAAGATGGCCTGCTGCCCGATGGTCGCGAAGCCGCGATCGTGAAGTTCGGCGACAAGGCGCAGGCTATGCCGATGATCGCGGGCATCCTGAAGAAGATCAGGCAGTCGGGCGAAGTCGCCTACGTGTCGGCGCAGGTGGTCTATGAGAAGGATCACTTCGTCTGGAAGCTCGGCTTCGAAGAAGATGTAGAGCATACGCCGCCATCGCTCGAGCAATCGCGCGGCAAGGCGATCGGCGCCTACGCCACTGCGGTCCTGAAAGACGGCTCGCGGCTGCTCGAGGTAATGAGCCTCGAGGAAATCGAGAAGGTCCGCGCTGTCAGCCGGTCGAAGGGCGCCGGCCCATGGGTCCAGTGGTGGGGCGAGATGGCGCGCAAGACCGTGATGCGCCGCCTGTCCAAGCGCCTGCCCATGTCGAGCGACTTGGAGGACCAGTTGGACCGCGACGACACGCTCGATCATGAGCTCCGTCCGCACGAGCCGGCGACCGTGGTGGCAGTGCCTGCGAACCGGCTCGACGCGCTCGAGCATCAAATCCAAGGTGACGATGCTGCCGACGACGACCCCACGGAAGGCCGCGCCGATCGCGACATGGGCGACGCTCACGACGGCACTGCGGCGGATCTAACCAACGCCATCAACGCCGCCCCCGACGAAGAGGCGGTCGACCTCATCCTGTCAGACAACCGCGGGCTCATCGACACCCTCCCGGAAGCCCGCTCCATTCGTGCGACCGCTGCGGCCCGCAAGATCGAACTGAAGGGACAGCCCGCATGAACCGCCTTCTTCTCCTTGCGCCGCTCGCCCTCTCCGCCTGCGACCAGACGCCGCTCGAACGGGCGATGGCCAGCGGAAAGGTGGCCCTCGCAGCCCAAGCGCCCGACGGCACGAAGCTGTGGGCCGTGGTTCCGAAGGGCGAGGATCACCGCATCTATTTCGCCTCGACCGGGGCGTTCGGGCGCCAGCGTAAATCGCTGGACTGCGGGCCGGGGTGCAAGCCGTTCGTGGGCGACGACGTGCCGACTGCGCAGGTGCGGCCGTGAGCGTCGCCCGCATCGGGTTCACCCTTTGGGATAGGAGGGATAGCCGTGGCTGAGAACACGAAGATCGAATGGGCAGATCACACGTGGAACCCATGGATCGGCTGCACCAAGGTCGGTTCGCCCTGCGATAACTGCTATGCCGAAGCCCTCATGGACACGCGCTACGGTCGCGTCGTCTGGGGCAATGACGGCGATCGTGTTCGCACTTCCGACTCTACATGGGCGCAACTGCGCAAGTGGAATCGCCTAGCCGGCGAGGCTGGTAAGCCGGCCTTCGTCTTCTCTCTGAGCCTTGGCGACATCTGGGATAACCGGGTGCCAATGTCATGGCGGCGGGAGGCGTTTATGCGCGCCGCCGAGTGCCCCAACCTTGTTATGCTCTACCTGTCGAAGCGGATTGGAAACGCGATCGGCATGGCGATGGAGTGTGGAGGATTTCCGCCGAACGCAGCCCTTGGCGCTACCTTTGGCGACCAGCGCGATTACGACCGTGACGCCCGCAAGCTGCGGGATGCCGGTGAATCGCTAGGGGCGCTGTTTACCTTCGGAAGCTTCGAGCCGCTCCTGGGTCCCGTGATCGTGGACGACGACGCGCCAGATTGGATCATTGTCGGCGGTGAAAGCGGCAGAAATGCCCGGCCGATGAACCTCGATTGGGCGCGTAGCCTGCGCGATCAGGCAGGCGAGCGCGGCCGCGTCTTCAACTTCAAGCAGGTGGGCGGTCGCGGCGCCGACAAGGGCGGCCACGATCTGGACGGCCAGACCTATTTCAATCGCCCCGCCCTCCCCCAGCAGGACAAGCCCAATGGTTGAGCAGGAATTGAAGGTGGCCGATGCTGGCGAAATCAAGCACCTCGACCCCTGCGCGCTCGCATCGCTGACATGCGGCATCCTGCTCTGCGAGGACGGGTTCGGCATTGTCCACGAGGCGGCGGAATGGCTTCTCGGGCATGCCGTCTGGACGCACGAGTTCGTCGATCCGGGCATCAAGGCGGCACTGATCGCGGCGGTTAAGGCGCAATACCCGCAGCTCGCCGTCGAGAAGCCGGCAGACTGGCGCGCTTTGGTCGCTGACATCCGCGCTCAGCTTGGCGCGCTCGTTCCGGTCACCAAGGGCTCGCGTGCCCGTGAGCAGCACCCGGTGGAAACG
Source organism: Devosia sp. (assembly GCF_040509215.1). Classification (GTDB taxonomy): domain Bacteria; phylum Pseudomonadota; class Alphaproteobacteria; order Rhizobiales; family Devosiaceae; genus Devosia. The sequence continues at coordinate 32,032 of NZ_JBEVLL010000300.1, read as the reverse complement.
CTAGTCCGACTGATTGGGGAGCGTGAGCAATGACAGCCGAACTCACAACGACGCGTGATGCCCTGCGGAAGTGTCGCGACCAGTTCGCGTTCTATGCCGATGAGCACACCAAGGCCGGGAAGCAAGAGAAGGCTGCTACCAACGCTGGCTTCCGTGATCTTTGCGATGTCGCCCTCACCGCCGCCGAGGAGCGCGCCGGGGAAAATGTTGACGGCGTTGCATTCGGCGAGTCGTTCACATGGCCATCCCTATATGATTGGGTCCGCCATACCGAGGAAGAGCGCGCCGTTATCATCCGCAAGTGGCAGCGCTTTCGTGATCGGCAGCCAGCCATAGCCGAGGAGCGCGCCGGGGAGGTGGAAAAAGAGCTTCGGGCGAAGATCATCAACACGCCTGAGACTGCCGACTTCATGGCTGGCGTGCCGATCGAAGCCGCTCATCAACGCGAGCGCTGGGGTGTTGATCACGATGCCGGCAAGACGCCGTTCGATTGGTTCTGGCTGATTGGCTATCTCGCGCAGAAGGCCGCCGATGCTGCCTGTCGTGGCGATATCGAGAAGGCCAAGCACCACACGATCAGCACCGCCGCCGCGCTCGCCAATTGGCATGCCGCACTGACCGGCAAGGACAATAGGTTCCAGCCGGGTATCACCCCTAAGCCTGCGGAGATGGTCGTATGAGCAAGTATCGCAAAACGGCTCTCGTCGAGGCCGAGCAGTTCTTGCCGCCCCATCAAATTCCCGAAGGCTGCTACCAGAAGGGCAATATCGCCGACGTTGCGCACGGGCACGGCGAATGGTTTCTCAAGACGTTGGAGGGCGAACACCCTCTGCGTTACGGCGACTATATTCCGATCGGTGTCGCTGGGGAGAGGTGGAACGTCGAGCGGGCAATCTTCGAAGCTAGCCACGAACCCGTAGACACCCCCGCACCGGCACTGCACGCGCCGACTGTTGAGCGCGAGACGATCATCAAGATCGGCAACGCCCTCACCACCGCCCAAGCACGCATCCGGGTGCTGGAGGAGGCGCTACAGCCGTTTGCCGAAATCCGCACGGAATGCGCGTTGGGCATCGCCTCATCCGATGTGGAGCAGATAAGCTGCGGCCATTGCGATGACCGGTACATGCTCTGTTTCAGGTATCGCCGCGCCCGCGAAGCCCTCTCCCGCACAGCCGGAGCGGTGGGTGGGGAGGAGCCATGCCAGAAGTGCGATGATTCAGGCTGGCAGGAATTTGCCAGCGGGGGAATTTGGACCGGCGAGAATATATCTGTTCGGCGAGAGCCCTGCGATTGCATCTGCGGCGACGATGTTCGCCGGGAGCAAGCAGCCCTCTCCCCCTCGCCTGCGGTGGCGGTGGATGGGGCGAGGGAGATCACGGATACCGATCTCCTCAACAAGCTTCGCGAGGAAAGTTGGGATCTGCGCTGCTTCGACGTACCGACTGGCGGCGGCGATGCAGATGTCGGTTGGCGGGTCGTTGGACATTGGCAGGCAGAACCGTGCGAGCGCATGATCGCGGAGGTTTTCCATGATGAGCCTCGCGACGCCATCCTCGCCGCCCTCGATCCCGCCGTGGCGGAGGGGTCGAAGTGAGGTGGCGCGCACCCTCTGAGCGGGTCCAAGGTTGGCTTATTGCCCCCTTCGCCGTGCCGGTCGTGGCGGTGGCAGCGGTGGTGATCCTGCCGGTTGTCCCCGTGTTGATGTTAATGTCATGGGCCGACCGAAAGCTACGGCCGTCAGAGGACTGGCACCGCTGGTTTGCGTGGCGGCCCGTTCGGCTGGGCCATTGGTCTGACCACGTCGGAAAGCGTGGCGGCTGGGCTTGGCTTGAGACGGTAGAGCGCCGCGCGCGCCCATACAATTGGCCGACCGAATATCGCCCCTCCGTCCCCGCCGGCACGCAAGGAGAGGTGGAGTGAGCGGCTTCATGCTCAAGCGCTGGCGCGTCCTCGTGTCTGATTGGGCCAACGAGGTGATGGTCGCGCCGTCACGCGGGCGGGCACTGGCCGACACATGGCGCTGCGACGTGTTCAACGGCTACACGTTCGGCCAGTTCTTGAAGATGGCCAGTTGCCGGAGAGAGCCTGATGACCCGCCGCGCTTCGGCGACCCTATCACCGTGTGCGGAAAGCCCGCCTTCTTCGTCGAAAATAACCGGGCCTACGTGATCTTTGCCTATCCCGGTGGCGATCACACGATGTCCGCGCATCCATACGACGTTGAGCCGGAGAGCTATAGGCCCGACACATATCGCGATCGGAACCCAGCATGACGCGCCCGACCCGAGAAGCGGTGGCGGGGATGGTCGATCCGGCGGCTTGGCAGGAGCGCGTTCGCCTATTGGAGCGCAAGAAGTCATGGGAGGGGCGCGAGATCAGCTTTGATTTCGTCGCGCTCTACTCGCGACAGGCTGACGAGGTTGTCGCGGACAGTCTCGCCATCTCCGACCAGATCCTCTCCCTCCTCGCCCCAGCAGCGGATGCAGAGCGGGTGATTGGGCGGGATGAGCTGGCGATAGCGATGCGCTCGACGACCAGTATGGTCAGCGGCCCGTTGGGTGACTTCGGCTGCAAGATCGTGATCGCGATGGACGAGGAAACCCATCTCTTTGAGATGCTGTCCAGCGCATGGGATCGAGCCCAAGCCGCCGCCATCCGCGTCCAATCCGAAGGAGGCGAATAATGCGCGCCGAACGCAAGCTGACGCTCTACCGAGACGATAGCACGTCGCAGGTGACATACGATCGCGTGAAGACGTGGTTCTGGACAGCCAACAACACGGTGCTCGTGGTCAGCCGGTATGACGGCGAGGTCGGTGGCGCCCACCATTACATTCACTGGCCGCGCGAACGCTTTTGCTGGTTCAAGGATGAACCGCGCGCCCTCCAGCCTGAAGGAGGCGATGATGTCGGTTGAGGTGGTGGTAACGGATGAACAGGTTGCGATCGCGTCCGCCCAAATGCGCGCGGTCCTAGACGCTGGGCACGATGACGACACAGCTTTTACGAGCGCGCTTGAGGCGATCGGCATAGCGGTCGACGCGTCCGCCCTCTCCGCGCTACCCGTCAACGAAACGGCGAAAAGCGAACATGTCGAGGGGGATGTGTTAACTTGGCAGCCGATCGAGACCGCGCCGAAGGATGGGACGGTCATCGACGTCTGGCGCAAGCAGGGCGGCCGCGAGACGGTGTCATGGGGGCTGCGTCCGCATGATTGCGGAGAGATGGGCCCGCATTGTGACAGCGACTGGCACAGCGAAAACAAGCCCGGGTGGGTCTGCGCCACGTTCGGCGAATTCGTCGGCGGCAAGCACAATCCGTTCACCCACTGGATGCCCCTTCCCCCTCCCCCTCGCGATGGGGAGCGGTAGGTGACATGGCTCTACGTCCCGAACCTTACCACACCCTTGCCCTCTGCGCCGGAGCCGGAGGGCTTGAACTCGGTGTCGAGCTTGCCCGACCTGGCGCGCGCTGCGTCGCTTACGTGGAGAGGGAAGCATATGCGGCCGGAACACTGGCCGCGCGCATGGAAACGGGAGAGTTGGCTCCGGCGCCTATCTGGTCTGACCTTGCCACCTTCGATGCTCGACTGTGGCGTGGCGTCGTTCATTGCGTCACTTCGGGAGACCCTTGCCAGCCCAACAGCGTCGCCGGCCGCGGGCTCGGCGCTGCCGACGAGCGGTTCCTCTTGGAGCGCGCCATCCAGATCTATGACGACAGCGGGGCTGCTCGTTTCTTCCGCGAAAACGTCACGGGGAATGCGGACGGACAGCTCGCCGTTGCGGTCCCGGCACTGGAAAGACTGGGTTGCCGCGTTGCGGTCTGCATCGTCCGAGCTTCGGATGTCGGATCAAGCCACCAGCGCGAGCGGCTCGTCATCATGGCCGACCGCGACGGCGCAGCAGTTTGCGGCAGCAGATCTAGACCGGCTTCTCGCGCGACAGGCCGAGTGCAAAGCGAAGGGCAAGAGCGGGAACGGCTTTGGGCTGACACTGGAGAACGCGGCGATGCTTTGGCGCACGCCGGGGGCGGCGATGGCGCTGCATGGACCGATGCCACCGGAGGTGCGGGCGGCGAAGGGCCAACAGGTCAGCTTGGACGATCAGGCGAGCCATTGGATGACGCCTCGGGTCGCGAAGGGGAAATACACACGCGACGGCGGCGATCGGAACAAGGAGCGCCCGACGCTGGAAGGACAGTCTACGAGTTGGTCTACGCCTCGGGCATCCGATGGCGAGAAGGGCCGCCCGAACCAGAGTTTCGGCGCGGGCGGGACACCGTTGCCAGCGCAGGCGGCGCATTGGGCGACACCAACGGCGCGGATGTACCGCGGCGGCGGTCAGGCGGTAATCCGCAAGGACGGCAAGAGCCGGCTCGACATGCTCGACTGGCAAGCCGAAGCCTGGTCCCAGCAATCTGCCCAGGCCCATCAGATGTACGATGGCTGGACATCCTTGACGCCGATCCCCTTCTCCGACCCGCCCTCGGACGGATCGATATCTGGGCCGTTGCTCGCCGAAATATCGGCCTACCGCCGGTGGTCGCAGCGATCGGGCGGCGCGGCGGGATGGCGTGGGATCTGGACGCGGCGACCACGGCGCTCGTTGAACGTGAGGTTCGCCGAATATCTGATGTTCTGGCCGGCAGGGTGGACCCGCTGCGACTCTGCGGAAACGGAGTTCACCCGCTGGCTCTCGCAAGGGCGTTCCTTGCTCTCGACGCTCTGCTCGCCGCCTCCGCCGGCGCAGGGCAATCTTCTGTGAAAGGTCTCGCAGCATGACCGACATCACCGCGATGGCGAATGGGTTGAGTGAGGCGCAGAGGAGGGCGATCACGCGCGAAGTAAAGCACTCGCATGGGCAGCTCTTCCTTCGGGTGGGCACACTCCGAACGATGGAAGCTCTTGAGCGTAAAGGGCTTACCGAATGCGAAACCGCGCTCACCCCCCTCGGCCTCGCCGTCCGGGCCCACATCCTCGGGCAGGAGCGCGGGTGATGGGGGAGAAGCCGAAAGATCAAATCGCAGCGGCCCTCCAGAGGCGATCGGAGGCGCTGATGATGAACGCGCTGGGCACCTCCGTCGTCGCCAACACGGCCCCGCAAGAGCCTCTGACGCTCGACAAGATCCATCGCATGATGCTGGCACTTCCACCGCGGCATGAGTTCTTGCAATCAAGGTTGTTCCCGAACGACAGTGCCTTTGTCGTTGAAGCGCCGGGTGTCATCTATACGCTCGCCGGCCCCGACTTTTGGGCGAAGGTGCGGTACGAATTGAACCGCATTCCCGCCAAGCCTGCCGGTGCGCACGGCACGCCGTTCGGCTTCAATATGACCCCGATCGAGATTGATCCTTGGCCGGAGGATAGCGAAGAGACGGCGAAATGGCGGGCGGCCTTCTGGCATGTCATCCGGGAAGCACTTGAGGTGGCAATGGTCCCTCTACCGGATTGGCTGCGCCCTACCCTCTCCAACAAGGCCCCCACGCCATGAGCGCGCTGGAGGAGATGGCGGGTGCTTGCGAGAGGGCGATGGGGCCGGATCGGGAGCTGGATGCGGATATCCATATCGCGGTTCTGGTGCCGGCGGATGCGCGCAGGGTGGATCGGCTGGGCGGCTGCGTCGGTTACGTCGCTTCGGACGGGCTCTACCGAAGTGCGCGCGATGCATTGCGCTACACAGCCTCGATCGACGCCGCGATGACTCTTCTGGATCAATACGGCGTGCTCATGCACCTATCGGACATTGGAGCCGATGGCCTTCCTTACGCGCGGGTCGGACGGCCCGATTTGTTCGAAGAGCCCAACATTTTCACTGGCATTTCGTCGGGCATCGCAAAGGATGCCACGCCCACCAGCGGATTGGCCCTAGCCCTCTGTGCAGCCGCCTTGCGCGCGAGGGGGGCGGAGTGATGCGAAACGCCCCGGACTGGCCGAGAATGATGAAGAAGGGCACTGCGGCGGCTTATTGCGACCTCACGCCAACGGAGTTTGAGCGCGAGGTGATCGCGGGAAAACTTCCCCTCCCCGTTCCGCTTGGCAACCATGAGCACTGGTCGCGCGCGGCACTTGACGACTATCTTGCAGAATTGGCGGGTGAGGCACGCCACGATTGGCGCAAGGACCAGCCGCTATATGCCGCATAAATCCTCTATTCCCGGCACGAAGCGGGTCCGTTCGAAGGGGCGTGTCTATTACTATTTCGACACGGGGCAGACGAAGCCGAACGGCAAACCGATCTACAAGCGGCTACCCGATCCGAAATCGCCGGGGTTCGGCGCGACCTATGGTGCCCTCATGGCGGCAAAGAAGCGTCGCGCCAGTTTGCAGGCCGATCCAGCCGCTCTCACCATTACGCAGTTGATCGAGCTTTACGAAAACAGCGCCAAATTCCGCAAGCTGGCCCCCAGCTCGCAGACGGCCTACCGCATCTATCTCAAGCAATTTCGAGAGGCGATGCCCACCGCGCCGGCCCATCTGGTTGAGCGCAAGGACATCATTCTGATGGTCGATAAGCGGGCCAACAAGCCGGGCGCCGCCAACCTGCTCGTCTGGACGATCGGGGCACTATACAAATGGGCGCGCGAGCGGGAGCACGTCACTAACGATCCCTGTCGCGATATTGACCCACAGGAAATCGGTGAACATGATCCTTGGCCCGAGGATCTGCTCACGAAGGCGCTTGCGGCCGAAGATGCTCAAATCCGGTTAGCGGTGCATCTGCTCTACTATACCGCGCTTCGTATCGGAGATGTTCTGCGCATCCGGTGGCAGGATATTCGAAACGGGGCGATCACGATCACGCCACAGAAAACGCAGCGCAGCAAGACGGGACAACTCGTCATACCTGTACACAGCGCCCTTGAGCGCGAGTTGTCATCGATCCGCCGAGACATCGGACCTGTGCTGATATGGCCGGATGGCCGCTCGCGCTCAAAGCAGACCTTGAGAGCGCAGCTTCAGGGATTCGCCGCCGCGCTGGGGTTTGAAGTGGTGCCGCATGGGCTGCGGAAGAACGCGGTCAACTCACTCCTGGAATGCGGCTGCACCGTGGCTGAGACCGCCTCGATCAGCGGCCAAACCCTTCAAATGGTCGAGCATTATGCGAAGGGTCGCCAGCAAGCCAAGCTCGGTCAGACCGCCATGGCGAAGTGGGAGAAGACGCAATGAACCGACCGGGAACAAGCAAACCATTGGAAAACCGTTTCTAGAAATGGCTGAAATCTGCTAATAGCTCGACCGCAAAATTAAGAAGGGCTTAAGGACATTTCCCGGAAAACTGCGGATGTTCGCCATCCGTTGCGGAAAAACCGACCGTTCTGAATCAAATACGTAGCCGGGGATTGGAAAACCGATTCCCGTTCCCCCAACCCCACGGAGGCGCTGGTGAGTGAGAAGAAATGGCTTGAGCTCCGCCCCCGGGAGAATGGCGACTTCGACGAACTTATCGCTCGCTTTTCTGACGGCATGGTCCATGTCGAAACGATGAGTGCCAGGGGCGTCTACATCGGTTTCTATTGCGATGACGGACGGGCCCACCAGCTATGGATCAGCAGCGACAAAAAGTTGCGCTACCATGAGGCTCCGGCCAACGGGGAGCCGCCGCGGTTCACCGCTTGGGGTGTGGAGCGTACCCCCACCCCGCCACGGCATTCGGGAGATTGAGAGATGGCGCGCGCCGAGATGGAGGAATTGATAGCGGGGCTGGAAAGGGTTGCCCGCATATCATGGCGGGAAGCATCCAATCCCGATCATTCGTGGACCAAGGAGCAGAACCTTATGATGGCGCAGAGGGCCGCCGTAGCTGCGCGCATATTACGGGAGGAATCCCGCCATGACTGACCTGCGAAGCGAGCTGGTGGACAATTCGGCCATAGACCAGATAGCCAGATCCTTGTTTAGGGCTGATTGCGAAAACGCAGGGCAAGAGGTCAACTGGGGGAGATCAAGCGAGCAACAACCTCGCGGGTTCAAGACCGAAGTTATGAGATGGCATAATCTGGCGCGGGCGGCACTGACCGCGATGCGTGTCCCCAATGACACTGTTTGCGCCGCTGGTGGGAGGGCGCTTCCGCCAGAATGGCTGGACAAGACATCGTCGCCTTCAGCCGATGCTTATCGTGTATACGAGGCCATGATTAACGCTATCGGGGAATAGCATGCGCAACATGATAGATTTAGGCGGGTGGCGCTTTGGTCGCCTTGAAGCTTTGGGAAGATCTAAACCAGCGAAGCGCAAAACAGTTGTATGGCTTTGTGTGTGCCAGTGCGGAAATTTCGCTAGTGCTACCACTGCGGACCTGCGGCGTGGGCGTGTGTCAAGTTGCGGCTGCTCACCGCCGAACAAGGACGCGCATAGCACTAAGGGTTTGAGCGATCACCCCCTATACATGAGTTGGATGTATATGATTTATCGCTGCCACGTTCCGCGCCATCACAACTATTGTGATTATGGAGGGCGTGGAGTTTTCGTTTGTGAAGAGTGGCGTGATTTCCGAAATTTTATTGCATGGTCAAAAGACAGGCCGGAGGGAGGCCGGTTGCACCGGATCAGTAATGACGGACCCTATTCTCCCTCGAATTGCTTCTGGTCTAAAGCCCCCGTGCGATTGGGCCGCCGCAGGTCGGCGCCCCGGCTCCTCTCTGATCGGAGACAAAGCAAGCAGGTTAATTCAGCATCTCTTCAACAGACAAGATGATACTTCCCGCTAGCACACCGCGCGCGATTCGTGTAGGGGGAAATTGCTGCGGCGACCCGAGAAGGGCGGCACCTAAGGAGGACCGCACTGGTGAGACTCCAGCTAGACCGCAGCTAGGAAGGTACAGTGGCGCAGCCGAGGCCGACCGAATTGATTCCTGCGTCCGGACTGGCGGACGAAATTGGTGAGTAGGTCGTGGCCGCAAGGCTAGAAGCAACGTCCAAAAGCCAAGCCGACACGTACCCCGGATTTCCGAGGGACCTATTAGGACGGAGTTCCTGCGACATTACGCAGGTGGCTTTCGGGTTTTCATCCGTCAGCCTGCCTAATGGCCAATCTCACTGAATTACGCGGCCGGCGCTCCGAACCTAATTACGGGAATTCCCCGTAATTACCCAAGCCCTAAGCGCCTGGTATCTCGCAGCCACCTCGCGCCCGAACGCCCGCAGATCGACGATGTACTGCCCCACGCTCGCATCGTTCGCAACGGCGGGCACGACAGGTTCAGCAGGCAGATCAGCGACCAGAGCCGGCGGCGGGGATGCGCTTACCGTCTTGATCTGCGGCGCGCAGGCCATCGAGCAGAGCAGCAAGGCCGGGGCTGCTAGGCGCAGGATTCTTCGCATCGATCGTCTCCGCTAAAATGGCAGCGTCTTTCCGGTTGTCGGTCGATACCTTCGCCAAGCCGGAGGAAAGCGCGGTGAGGCCAGCCACGTCGCGCTCTCGGGATAGCTTTTCGGCTTGGATCGCTTCGTTAAGGTGGGAATTGCTCACCTTAAGGTCGGCTATCTCCGCGCGCATTCCCCTGATCCACAGCACCACGCCCACAACCGCTACCAGCCCGGCGATCCACGGCAGGAACGGCTTGGCGAGGCGGTAGAGGGCGAGTGGGATCATACAGTGTCAGACCCACCCGCAAGACATTCGGCACGAGGTTTCAGGGCGTTTGGATCGCCCGCGGCGCACTGTGCTTGACGCAACCACCACGGGACATCGCCAGCATTGTCGCCCGCCCGAAGCGGGGGCGTCACGACAGGCCTCAATTCCCGCAGCGGCGGCGTCACCTTATTGAACACCAACCCGAGATGCGCCTTGATCGCATCCCACTGCTCAGGCGTCGGCGGCTGTTCGTGCAGCTCGGCAAAGCCGTTAAGCCAATAGGCGAATTGCAGAGCGTCCATTAGTCCTTACTCCCACCGTCGCCATAGTGACCACCCCAGCCTTCGATTCCGCCGTGTCCTTCACGCATTATTGCCTCCATTCTGGTTGACCGTGTCGGCCGTTAAGCCATCCTCGTATCGCCGGGGATCTTCGCGCCCTGTATGAGCTGCGCCAGCGTGAGCCCGCCGGTCCATTGGCAGTGCGGCCGATCCTTGATCGTGCGCCACTCCCCGCCCCACTCGAGGCCCTGTTCTTTGGCAAGCTTGCCGTAGAGCGCCCACGCCGCGTTCGCGACAGCCTGGTCCTTCTTGTTGTCGCCCCAGTTGTCGAGCGCCAGAAGCTTCTCGGGAACGCCATCATAGGCGAGGCGGAAGTTGTGGTAGCTCGTGCCGCCCTTGGCGTTCGTGACGATCTTGCCCGGCTTGGAACGCCCCTGCGCATAGAGCGCGTTCTGCTCCGCGACGGAGCGATACGTCGCCGTGATGCGGATCGGCATGCCGGCCGCTGCACACGCCTTCATATGCGCCTCACACTTGGCGCGGACGACCGGATGAAGCTCGCTGATGTCCCGACTGCTCATAGTTTTCCCCTCGCGCGAAGGTGGAGTTCGGCGGCGTCTCTGGCCCGGTCGCCCTTCTTGGCGTGCTTGTGGAGCCGAAACAGTCGCCCAGCGTGCATCATCAAAAGCCCGATCATGAAGACCAGCGTGGACCAATCAGAGAAGGGCGTTATCTCCGGAGAGTTCATGATGGCGGGTGAGCGCAAGACGATGGTGCCCGCCGAAATGGCCATCCCGGCGCGCTCGATCCAATTGAAGTTGTCCGGGTAAACCGTGACCTTCACTACCAGAACAGCGATCATCGCGACGCCGACCAGCACGGTCGCAAGGTGGATTAGATACAGCGTCATTTGGGCTGCTCCTGCTGAGAGCCGAACAGGCGGGATCCCCATTTGATGGCCAGCGAGATGAACGTGTTTGAGCCCGTCGCGAGCAGCCAGAAAAGGGCGCCCTGCGTCCGGTAGTCCGCTCCCCAGGATTGCACCCCGCGAACGACCACGGGGCCGAAGAAGTAGGAGAAGGAAAAGGACGTGAAGAGCGCCAGCAAGATCTGGTTGCGGCTCATGGTCTTGAGCGACAGGAAGCCCAGCGAGGTGATCGATCCTGCGACCGCCGCGAGCACGACATAAATCTCCCGTGCCATGCCGGAGTCATGCTCGACCATGGATCAGCGCTCGTTTTTGCTGGGTCTCCAAAAGAGGAGATAGGCCGCGACTGCGAAAGCGGCGTAGAGCCAAGGCGATATTTCGGCCAATTCCACCTCCCCCAAGGGCAAGGAAGATAGCTCCCTGCGCATAGAAACCGAAGTCTAGCAGGGCGTAATAGATTACCCTTTCGACATATCCGTGCTTGCGCATCCAGTGCAGAATTAACTCCGCAAAAAATGTGGCAGACAGCAGTCTGCCCCATAGCAGACGGCGCGCGAGAATGAGAGGGATAATGCCTCCGATTAGGTCATAACTAGACCACAGGTCGGGGCTCTTCACCTTGAAGCCAAGCAACATTGACGCGAAGTGAGCTGGATTAGTCGAATACTCAAACGACAGTGAGTAGAGCGCCCATATTGGGAACAATGAAGCAGCACAGATCACGGCAGCCCGCCGTTCGCTGGCAGGCGCATGCGCAGCCGCAATCACGGCAGCCGCGCACACCATGCTGTTGAAGGCGAGCGCCAGGTTCACTGGTCGGGATCTTGCCCATTATTGCCGCCGCCGCCGCTGTTCGCGACCGCGCCGCCGCAGTGCGCATCATAGGCCGCCTGGAGATGCGCCTTGATTTCAGGCGTCGGTGCATGCTCGATCAGGAATTGGAGCAGCTTGCAGAACATCTCAGCCTCCCGCGCGCCGGGGTGGCGCGATCAAGGGCTATGGGGCGGGGCATAGCGAAGTTACCGCCGTCAGTCGGCGAAGGCCCGTATCTCGTCAGCCTGCGCCGCCGTGATGACCTCCGCCTCCTCAAGGCACGTCAACAGCGCCTCGATCAGGTTCTCCGCCTTGGTCGGTGCGGGTGGAACGATATCCTTGAACCCGCCGCCATGTTCTGAGGTCCACTCGCTCGTTTCGCCATAGCCAACGGGCGCAACGATCGCACGCTGTCCTTGGCCGGGAACAGGCGATTCCTCACTCGTCCCGGCCAAGCTGTTGTCGGCGTTGATCAGCAGCCACATCAGTAGGTCACCCTCAGATAGGATTGCGAATAGTCGGGCCCTTCCACGATGCCGTAGGACGGGTTGAGCCGGATCAGGTAGGTCGTGATGTCCGTCGTGGCGTTGTTGAGGGTACCGGTCGCTACAGCTACTCCGCCATCACCTGGCGCGATGCTATCACTGCCAGCGGCGCCGAAATTATTCCATATGCCCGTGCCGGATGCGCTGTACTGTAATTCTGCGGTAAGCGTGCCGCCAAGGGTCGAGGTGGCGATCTTGATCTTACCCTCGCACACTGCACTGGCGCCGGGATCGAGCGTCACAGTAATCGTGGTGTTCCACTCTCCCGATATCGTCGTCTGCTGCGTGGGATAGACCGGCGTCTCCGTCGTGACCGGCCCAAGTACAAGCCGTTCGCCCACGAACCCACGGCGACGATACGACACGGCCGCCTCATAGGAGGTTGTCGGCTGGACGCTGGTAATGACCGTCTTGAGCGTCGGCGGAGGGGTCTCGGCGTAGACGATCCAATTATCGTCCGGGCCGGCGCCGGCATCATAGATCCGATACTCGAACACGATCGATTCCGCGACCGTGGTGTCGACGGCGCCCTCGATCACGATCGCCGGGACAGGATCGCCGGTGGTCGTCACCTTGTTGTCGGTGATAGCCCACGATCCGGATTGCGGGGTCGGGATGCTCGGGTCGAGCGATACGCCGGGCGTGGGCGGTGCAACCGTCGTCTGGCCCAGCGCGAACGCATGCTTGGCGTAGGTCTCCGATCGCGCCGTAAACGAGGCCACGCCCTGAACCGGATCGAAGTCGCGGTTGAGCAGCAGCACCTGTTGCGACACGAGCCCAATCTCCGGCAGCGTCACCGTGATGCAGTCGCCCGGCTTGTAGCCGATCCACCGGATCTTGAGCGGCAGGCTGATCGGGCCGAACTCGCGGGCATTCTCGATATCGTACCGGCATGCCGTCCCGATATGATCTTCCGGGATGAAGGCGTAATCCGCCTCCTTCGTGCGCCGGCCGCCATCGGTGCTCTCATAGGCGGAAACGCGCACCGCTTCGCCGGGTAGGAATTGCCAGTCGTTTCCGGGCTGCCAATAGCGGGGAACGATGCCGTTTATTCGGTCGCGCCGGGGCTGTGTCGCAGCTGCGCTTGCCGCGCCCACCACGTCGGCGGTCGTCACGGTGTCGAGGCTGACCTTAGGCGCATTGGTGAAGCAGGAGATGAGCGCGCCGAGCTGCATCGGTTCGGCCATGCCGGCTTGCAGCAGCCGCTTCAGCGTATCCCATTTGCCATCGCCGCTGTAGATCGCCCCCGCGGCCTTCCAGCCGTTCAGGTCGGAGATGTTCGCGCCATCGACGAAGCTCGCCACGTCGATCTGGCTGATCGGCGCCCCGATGCCGAACACACGCTTGCCGTTCTGGTGCCGCCCGATGACATAGGACAGCGCGTGCAGATGCGCGTTCTCGCTATAGGTCCAGGTGCTTTCGTCATCCCAGCGGTGCGAGCCCGACCCGCCCGGATAGGTGCTGTCGAGCCGGGGGTCGTAGACCATGACGCCCTCGATCACCCAACGCGGGTTCGGCATGCCGGTCTGGTAGACCTTGGCCTGTGGATCGAATCGTACGGTCCATGCCGCCGCCGCCAGCCCGGACAGCTTGCGCGACGAATCCCATGTCGGCGGCGTGCCGGCGGTCAGCCCGAAGTCGAGCGCCGCAGCCTCGGGAGACGCGCCGAGTTGCGTCTTCTGCCACATGTAGTTGACGTATGGCGCACTGGCATAGCCATCGGCGTCGAAGGTCACGGCGGTGCGGTCGGCGGTGAAGCTCAGGATGCTGTTGATCAGCCCGAGCGACAGGATGACGACCATCGCGCGCCGGTCGTTCGTCCCGTCGTCAGCCGTGTCGTAGGTCTTGCGAAACGCCAGCACGCCGCTCGTCGCGAACTGGCCCACGATGCACGGGACGAACGCGTTAGGGTCGGCGGTGAATTGCTGGGGATTGCCCGTTTGCGTGCCGCCGGGGGGCTTTTTGGCGGTGACAGCGGCGGCTAGCGTAAGGCCTACTGCGGCAAGCGATGCGTATGCAGTGACGGTCGCGACGGTCGCCAGAGCGGCGGCGGTGGCTGATCCCGCGGCAACGGTTCCAAATATGCCGGCACCCGCCGCCGCACCGATGCCGGTCCCGACGAGCGCCACCGCACCCACGATAAGAGCTGCGGTCCGCAGGGTTTTCGACATAGTACTTGACTATGGAGCGCGATCTTGGCCCGTTACCGCCGTTAGGAGAGTGAGATGCGGTGGCTGGCTCTAATACCCCTTCTGCTCACGGCGAGCTGTCACACCAGTGCCGGCATCCGCTCAATGCAACCCATCGCCGAGGCCGTCTCTGCAAAGGCGCCCGATGTGGTCGCCGGCTGCATCGCTCTCAACCTTGGCAAGTACCGCGATACGCCGGTTCGAACCGAGGCAATCCCGAACGGAATGTCGGTTATACAGTCCGTCCCGGTGAGCGCCTTTCGCTCTCCGATGACCACGATCGACGTGGTTGGCGCTGGGTCAGGATCTACCGTCACAGTGCGAGCAGTCGGGGCGCGGGGGCGGAGGATGCCATTATCCTCGGATATCACGGCCTGCCTGTGAGCGAGGCCCACTTAGCGCTCGGAGACATATCCCATCACGGTTACGGAGTAGCCCCTCCCTTCACAGAAGAAGCGCTAGCCCAACTCATATTACGGGCGGCCAAGCTATCTGACCTGATAGTTCTCGAAAAGGATTTTGCAGCATATCTCGCCAAGCACTGGCATAGCCGCATGATGCTTAGGGACTTCAAAAAGCTGCCCGGGCTATCTGACTATCTCTCTGATGATGCGCGTTCCGACATCGGAGAGTCGTGGCATAAACTGTACAGGGTTATCATAAGGACGGTGGGTTCGGCTCGATCACTGCGACAAACATGGTTCAATGCAGGTGTCGAGTTCCGCGTTGTTTTGCGTGAAGGTCAATCTCTTGAGGGCTCGTGCAAATGGGCGAGGGATCGTTTTGGACGCGCCAAATCGTTTCCGGAGATCGAATTGCTTCCCTCGCTATCCTGTGATCAGCCGGCCGCGTGCTCCTGCGTATATCAAATCAAAACGTAGGGCGGCCCCGGAGAGCCGTCTAAACCACCGCCCAAAGCGCAAGCCCGGCGCCGCCGACGAACAGCAAAATCGAGAGCGTCGCGACAATCAGCCCGACGCCATAGAATGCCATCCCCTGCCGATTGAGCTTTGCGAAGATGGCGGGGTCGATGGTCTGCGGCATGCCGGCAACGATGTTCTGCGCGTGCCACGCCTGCTGAAACGCCTGATTGTAGAATCGATCCTGCGACAGGAAAGCCAAAATGTGAGCCGCCAGCGCAAGGGCAAGCCCGATGCAAAACGCCCCGAACGCCAGCTTGAGGCGGCCGGCGCTGAAGTGGAGCGC
The DNA here is from genome assembly GCF_040509215.1 of Devosia sp. Lineage (GTDB taxonomy): Bacteria > Pseudomonadota > Alphaproteobacteria > Rhizobiales > Devosiaceae > Devosia. Next base: position 16,495 of record NZ_JBEVLL010000300.1, on the reverse strand, counting down.
GGCATCACGGCCCGCATTCCCCACGAAGGTGAAAAGGCCAATCAGCGCACCGCCGTGGGCGAGCATAAGGGCCTGAAGCGCGCGATCTGCCAACTGGACCTGGAATCGGACGCGCTCACCAGCGTCCGCCAGATTAGCGGCATATTCCTGCTCGGCCACGCGAATCCGCGCCGCAGAGAGTTCGGTCTCGCTCATACCACCCTCACCCGCCAAGCCGCCGCATACTCCACCGGCTGCAGCGTACAGGCGCCTTTCGCGTCCTCGTGGTAGCCGATCACGCGGCCATTGCCCAACGCGATCACCATCGAACCAAGCTCACTATCGCCGGGCAGCATGAGCACGTCCCCGACCACGGCAGCAGCCGGCGCGATGCGCTCGAACCCGAACGAGTCCATGGCCTCCGCCAGATTGGCGAACCCGCGCGCTTTCAGCTCGCGCAAACCGGACTTGACCGTTGTGTAAGCGCCCGACGCGGGCAGCACCACGCGATGGCCCAGCTTGCGCAGGTGCATCGCCACCATCCGCACGCAATCGTTCGTGCCGTACTTGAGCGGCTTGCTCTTGAAGCGATCAAGCGTCGCCTGCGCAGCCTTCACGCGCAGCTCGATTTCCGTCATGGCTGATACACCGGGCCGGTTTCGTAAGGCGTGCCTCCCCCGCCACCGGGATAGGAATAGATCGGCACGCTGGGGGCTTCTGCACCCCAATAGTCCGTCTGCGGAACCGAACTCATGTCATCCAGGCCGGTCTCTCCGGGCCAGACATCCTTGTGGAAATCGGGGGACAGGCGGATGCCCTCGTCATCCGTGAACAGGCGCTGGAACACGGATACTGCCTCGATTTCGAGCGAACGGGTGCCCTTGTCGGCCCGTAGCGTCGGCACGTCGATTTCAAGCGTCATCAATTCGTGGACGCCTATCACCGCGCCGGTCGCGGGATTGATCGCGCCGGCATGGATGTGGATCAGGGAGCCTTGGTGAGCGGGGGACGACATATCAGCCGCAGCCGCATCGGACGGCGGGAAAAAGGTGATCGCCAGCGCAGGCGCGGTATCCCCCATGCCCTCGCTCAATGTCTCGATCGCCGCGATCGTACCGTAGGTCGGGTCGCTCCCGGCGTAATCATATCCGCCGAACGATAACTGCCCCGCCCCATCGAGCAGGCAGATCGTGGCGGACGGAAGGTGCACGCGGATCGCACCGAACACGGTGGGGCTAACGCTGGAAAGCGCGGCATCAAGTGCCGGATCGAGGACGCTCATCTAGTTTCCTCGATCGTGAACGACATGCCTTGCCAATTGCCCGGCGTGTAGACCCACGACACGTCGGACGTGAGGAACCCTTCGATCAGAGGCGTCTCCAGCTCCACAATGTCATTGTCGTTGGGGGAGCGCCTGAGCATCGGGGTGATGGATAGTGTGAGCTGCCCTGATCCGTTGGCCGTAGCGGCGGCGTTGACCGTATAGAGATACCAGATGGCCGCGGTACTGACGCTAATCGCCTGCCCTTCATAGGCGTTGTAGCCGGGCGTGACTCCGTCGATTACGAGCGTGTTGCCGCTTTGCGCACCCCCATTCACGCGGGGCACGCCCTGAGTGCCGGTGTCCCCGCCATCCTGCGGGAAGGTGAAGATAACCCCCTGCGTCTGCCCTTGCAGAAGCTGCTGGCGGAGACGGCGTCCTTCCAGGGAGGAGCTGGACAGTTCCCCCACCTCGACCGTCACACCGAACCTGTTGCCGAGGCGGTTGAGTAGCTGGTCTGGGCCGCCCATCGTGGGGCGCAAGATGCCGCCAAAATTCAGGGGATAGATCGTCGCCTGGAGAAACGAACTTTGGCTGACCTGGACTGACATCGCGCACGGGATGGTGCGCAGGGACGGAGTGTTGGCTTACCGCCGTCAGCCTAGGCGGTAGCGGGCGCGGCGGGCCATTGCCATAATCATCGGCGCCCCAGTTGATAATTGGCCCGCCGCTGCATTCTAGCCATTCCCAAATTGGCCCCCGCGTCCGCGGCTACCGCGTCCATCATCTTCGCCTGCGCCAATATTTTGCCCGCCAAGTCGCTCGCGAATCCGGCGGGTGTAACGGAATTGTCGGCGCTGACGGAGATGTAATAGGTGTTCCCCCCACCCTGCGCCGCAATCGCGTGGTTGGGAACCACCGTCCCACCCTGTCCGCCCATGCGCAGCAGTTCGGGGCCGCGTTCGCCCACCACATATGTCTCACCGGCTGCAACAGGTCCGCCGGCCGCTCGAAACTTGATGCCGCTGTTTAGGCTGGCGATCGTACCCGACAAGCTGGCGGCTGACGGGGAGGCGACGGAAAGGCCCCCACCAAACAGGGATGCCAGTTGGGGAACGCTGCCGAGCAACGAAACGATTTTGCTCGCCGCCAGCTTGGCGAGGAAGCGGATGGCGGCCTGTTCAAGTGCGTCCCCGAAGCCCTTGGCCCCGCCCGTCAGGCCGGCCTCAAGTAGAGATGCGATCGACTTCACGTTCTGCTCGCGAACGCGCTGAAGCTCCTTCTCCTTATCACGCTGAAGGTTGAAGTTATTGAGCGTCGATTGCGTTCTGGCCTCGTCGTCCTCCTTCAGGCGCTTCCGCGTATCTGCCCATGAGGGCAGTTCGGGATTGGCAGAGATCGGGAGGAATTCGTCGATCGGCTTCTTGGCCATCTCGCGCGAGAGTTTTTCAAGTTCGAGAGGCGCATTGCGAACCTCGCGAACAAAGTCCGCATAGCTTGCCGCAGCCACCTTCACGGCGCGGGCATGCTCAGTCAGATCCTTGCGCCCTTGGCGGGCCGCCGCGTTGGCAACGTCTACGGCCTGGTTGGCCTCCTTCAGGCGGGCGGTCGCCTGCGCCTCCGTTATCTTCTTCGCGTCTAGCAGTATCTGATTTTCGCGCTCGACGAAGTTCCTGCGCTCCTGCGCCTTGGTCACCGCATCGGTCGCGGCAGCGGACGAAATACGCGCGCTGCGCAACGATTCGTCGGCCTGAAGCAGGCGCTTTACCTGAAGGTTGCTAAACCGATCATAGGCCTTATCCAGGCTTTCCAGATCAGCCTGCGCCTTTTGAGCATCGGTCGATGCTTGCTGGGTGAAGCGGGAAAGCTCCGAACCAGCCCGTCCGCGCACGTCGCTCAGCCGACCTCCGGCGCGCCCTGTGGTCGGCCCGCCGTTCGCTGCCACCCGCTGGCGCCCCTGTGCCTCCGTGAGCCGAAGCTGGGCCTCAGCGCGTGCCGCCGCATAGGTTGCATTGGCCTGCTCCAGCCTCGCCTGCGCAGCGCCGCGCGCATCATTGGCGATCACCTTCGTCTTATCAGCCGCATAGGCCTCGTTCAGCAGCTTGGTCGCAGCCGATGCCTTGAGGGTCTTGTCGCCCAGACCATCGGTTGCGATCTTCAGGCCATCCGCGTTCTTCTTTGCCTTATCAGCCGCATCGCCGAAGCCGAGCAATTGAGGCGCGAGGGTACCTAGGATCGATCCGACCGCAAGCAGCGCCGCGCCCATCGGGGTCACAAAGAAGGTGGCGAAGCGCGCAAGCCGGCCCCCGGTGTCCACGAGGGCATCGGCAAGCTGTGGCGCCTGTTGCGCAAGAATCAGGAATGGGGACTGCCCCCCTGATAGCTGGGTACCAATGTCGGCAATGTTTCGCCCGACATTGCGCGTGCCGTTTTGGATGCGCGCCGCCGAACGATCAACATCGTTGGCAGCACGGCTTACCTGCTTGCCGGATTGTTCGAACGTGTTGCCAAACCGCTTGATGTCAGCCGACGCCTTATCGACGCCCGTCGCAACGACATCGATAATGACCGAGCTGGCGTCAACCACGGCCTACTTCCGATCGGTAGCCGGGGCGGTCGCATCCACCAACACGCCGGCGTCCTCAGCCGCCTTGGCCGACTCCTCTCTTACCGGCGATTGGCCCTTCTTATACTCGATCGTCACCTGAGCCGTGCAGTAGGTCCAATCCTTGGCGAAAACGCGCTTTGTCATCATGGGGCTCCTTTTTTCAAAGCGGCCATGGCGCGCCGCATTCGCTCTGATCCGGCGGGATCTGGCGCTGGTTTCACGTCGGTATCATGCGCCGCATTCCAGCCCGCCAACGTCGTCCAATATTCAGCCCACCCGATCGCCTTCCAATCGAGGCCGTTCATCATCCGGCAGTTGGCGATGACCTCCGCGGTGTCCGTCGCTTCTTCGGGGCTCCGCCTGCCGGCTTTTCCGCCGGCTGATCTTTTTTTGGCGGTTCGTAGCCCTCGATCGCGGCGCGCAGAATGGCTGCGGCGAGGGTCCAGCGCTCGATGATCGGACGCGCATCCACGTAAAGGCCAACGAGCCGAACGGCCTCTGCAGGCCTCATACCGCCACCGATCAAGCCAAGGCGAACGACCTCACGGCAATCGGATGCCGACGCCTTGCCCCCGGTCGGAAACGCGACGAGCTGGCCATCCTGAATACCGAGACCGGCCAGCACGTCGGAATAGACCGCGACGATCCCGCGCTTGCGCCGATTGCCATCGTGATCGCGGTACCCGCATGCATCCTCCAGTTCAATAATCTGGGGGAGGAGCAGCGCGAACGTGTACGTTCCGTCCGCGAAATCGAGGTCAATGCGAGGATCGAGCGGCATTTAGCTCGCCGGGGTCCACGTCCAGGCGCCTTCGCTATTCAGCGTGATCTCACCGGATGAATTGCCGTTCGAATCGGTCGTGATATTGTTGGTCATCATCACGTAAGCGCCCGCGAATGTGCCGAGCAAAAGGCCAGCGTCACTGCCGTTGCGCTGACGGAGTTCGATTTTGTAGTTCCGAACCGTCCCCAGCAGAGCTGCGAAGCTGGTCATCCATTCGATGCTCATCGCACCGCCGCCGGTGATCGTTTGGGAGATGCCGTTCGTGATATTCTTGCGGGTCGCAAGCGCGCCGGGCTTGGCACAATCGCGGCGATATCGATCCGTGCCGCTGACAGCGACGTTCACGGAGACATTTTCAATGCCGCATATTGCATTGAATACCTCGGTGGGCGTCGCGCCATCGCCGGGCTTGATGATGGCGAAATCGGCTTCGGTAGGTACGGACATGCGCGCGCTCCTATTGCGCGCCGGAAGCTATGGGGCGGGGTGTGCCCCCTTTACCGCCGTCAGGTAAGGACGCGGATGCGCAGATTGCGGATCGCATGCCAGCTATTGGAGTCGGTGCCGTCGACGATGGTCTGGCCGCCAGTGGCCATGATCTTGGCCGTTCCAACGTGGGGGGAGGTCAGCGTGATGACCTGTCCGTCCAGAGCCTCGGACACCGCCGCCCCGATCGCCGACGCCGCTTCTTCACCCTTGGCGAAGCAGTGCACCGCAACCTCGATTTCCTGTCCGTCAAGGCAGGCGGCCCGCCGCGGAACATCGATCGCCACCCCATATTGGATGAAGGGCCAAGCCGGGAGCGCGGGTGGTTGCGGACCGAAGATGCTCTGAGCCGGAACGAGCGCCGTCACGGGCGCACTATTCACGAGGATCGTCACGACCCCCTTGCGGACGACGGTGTTGCTGATCCGGCCCATGGTTATCGTTGCTCGGCAGTATGAGACCAGGCGCGCCGAACATCGGGCCCACCATGCGCATGAAGGTGAGCATCGCCCAATATTCCGTCTGCTCGTAGGATGGCGGGCGAGGCATGCGGGCGCACCATAGCAAGGGATCGAGCGCGCGTCATTTCTTGTTCTTCGCGAGGATGCGGTTGACGGCGCCCTGGACGTTGGCCTTCAGCGTGTCCTTGTTCTTGAGGGCGGCGGGGCGCATATACGGGCGCTCGGGCAACTGCGCTGTACCTGTGTTACCCCCGAATTCCTGAATGGCAGCATAGGGCGCGTCAGCAATCACCTGCGCCTTGAACGGACCAACTTCCTGCGCCTGAATGCTGTCGGCGAGAGTGCCCGTATCGTTGTTGGGGGGCGTGCCGGGTGCAGATGGCACATGCCCCTTGCCGGAGACAGCGCCAGTAGTGAGGCTGATCTGAGCATCAACCTGAATGCTCTGCGCGGTGACAAACAGCGCCTTGCCAATCTCAGGCCCCACAATATCCGCGCTTATCCCCTTCAGCCGCGCGATATTCGCCTCAAGACCGCGCACCGGCATTACGCCCGCCTCCCCGCGCATTCGTAGCCGATACCCATGGGGTCCGAGCCGATCGCCGGAGTGAGCTTCCACCGAACGCCCGCATAGGGGCCGGTGTTGGCGGTGAAGAAATCATCGGAAGTAGGCGCCAGATCCAGCCCGTCGCGCAGGACGAGCAGCCGCACCTCGGCATCCGTGAAGACCGGGCTCGAACGCAGTCTTTCCGTGACCGCGTCGATCTGGACCGACACGTCAAGATATTCGGTGCTGTCGACCGTGCTGCCACCTGCCACCCATGTCTTGGTCACGCGCTCCAGCGTGCCGGGCATGAAAGGCCCGCCGAATGCAGCCGAAACCCCACGCGCGATGCCGGCAAAGGCCGCTGCCATGTCGATCATGATACGTAGGGCGGGATGAGCCCCCCGCAGCAGGCATAGCCGGGAGCGACGCCCGAGGTCGTCACCAGCGGGCCGCCCTTGTTGCGCCGAAGGATCGCGAGATAAGCTTTCCCGTACCGCGTTGAGGCCCACCCGCCCTCCGCCGAAGCGGTCGCCGCTGCATCCGACATCGAAACCGAGAACGAGCCCGAACGGAACGAGGTGACGCCGGCCGGAATTGCGGTCGCACCAGAGGTGAGCACCCCGCCCCGTGCCATTTCATGGCACGCCGCCTCGATGATCGCGACGGCGTAATCAGCCTCGATCCAGCTCGTATCCACATGACGGGCGGCCGCATCGGTGAGCCAATACTGGACCTGCGCGTCCTCGACCGCCGCGAACTCGGGATGCCGAAGCTTCAGGTCGGTGGGGGTAGGCGCGGTATAGGCCATGCCCTTCAATCAGGGCGGGACGCGCGCTCCGTTACCGCCGTCATGCGATGGTCCAGCCCACATGGCGCTCGCGCACCACGGCCTTGACCGCCTCGTGGAACGCCGTGTCCACGCCGCTCGCAACCACAAGCATCTCAATATAGCCGTCCCAGCCGTTGAAAACGGCGCCAGCGGCGTCGAGTTGGGACATCACCCTCAACACGCCTGACACATTGGCCGCCAGTGCGCCGGATAAAAGCGAGGTTCCGTCGCGATAAATGGTCGCGGTCGTGCCATCGTGAGTGAAAGTATAGAGATGAGGGCTCGCGTCGGTCACATTGGTGGTCGTGCGCAACCGGGTTGTGGCTGCGTAGTTCGTGTAAAGCGCAATCTGGCGTGTCGAGTTGAAGTCGACCACGACCGGGCTCGCGGCGGGGAGGCTGGCCGGAGTGGTGGCCAGCATCACCCCGGCCGCGCTCAGCGGCTGCTGCGCAACGATGCATATCGTCCACGGGGGGGCCGGGAGAACGAGATTGCTATTGCCCACCAGCGTGTCAACGGAACTCCCGCTATACGTGATGCCCACACGCGCATCGGTAGTTGTCAGCACCTTTGGCGCTTGCGACCCCGGTGTGAACTTCTGCTCGACACCAGCCGGTCCCTTGGTGAAGGCAAGCAATTCAGTAACTCGGCTTGATGCGTCCAGCGTGGCGAAGCCCGGCTCAATCCATGCAAGCCTGTCAGCGCGATCATAAAGCGCAGCCTCGGCGGCCGTGATGATCGGCGCGCCGTTGCCGACGACTCCCGTGCTATCGAACGCGCGCTGGGTGATGTAGCCTGCGGTCATTTCAACATGTCCTCAACTGGAAAGCATCCACGATTTTGCGGGCGAGGTGAGATGGAGCCTGAAAAGGCGGGCCTGGAGCTGATGGCCCAAGGCATTGAGGTGCACCGAAGCACCACCATTTGCCCGGAAGGACGGCGGCACGACGCCGGCCGCAACAGCGGCATTGTCGTCCGAGGTCGGCGTGAAGCCAGGCGAGAAGATGGCGGCATCCAACAGGGCGCGCGCCGACCCGAGATATTGGCGCACCGGCACGTAATCGGAGCCGTATGTCTGGCTAAGCCACTTCTCCAGATCGGCGATGAGAATGCCCTTCGGCGTGCCGGGCCCCTCGTCCAGACCTCTATCCAGAAGGCCCCACACCAACACCTTCCGCGGCGACAGGTGCGGCTCCGATGTCATCCGTCGATAATACGCCTTCACGTCGTCTATCGTGCCGGTGCCCGACAGGATCGGAGTCAGATTGTTGGTCCCCGCCCCAATGATCACGATGCCGCCCCAAGCGTCGCGGCCGGTCGCCGAGTGAATATTGACGAAGGACGGCGCCGATACGTCCGAGCCCGCGACAAGTCGCGTGAAGTTGAGCGACGTTGATGCTTCAACGAAGGCCAACGTGCCCCTGACGACCGTTCCGTCAAAGGCCTGAAGATCGGCGATTACGTTGCGCGAGCGCAGGATCGTGGGCGCCACATCAGTAATGGGGACCGAGCCGGAGGCCGGAATAACCCCGCCCACCACCTTGCCGATGACGGGAACCCCGAAGCGCGATGCAACCACCTCGATCGGATCGCCGGGCATCCCATAATTCTGGACCGTGATGCCGAGCTCCGTCCCGAGCAGCGTCGTCCAGCGCTGTGCGTCGCGGGTTTCGTCGGGCAGATCGGACCCGTAGGTAGTGCTGTCCCCGTAAGCCGAAATCTTGGCTGTGACAGTGAAGGGCGCGTTGACCCTACGCCCCGCTGCATCGGTATCCACGCTCGATGGCAACGAAAGAGACAGGAACACACGGGTCTTTAGAGCGGCCTTGCTCTCGGCCAGTGCTTCGATCGCGGCGATCTGGGCGGGAATGTCGCCGCTGGCGGTGGCCGCAACCACCCGTCCAGCGCCATCGGTATCGACCGATCCGGTATATTGCAGCGAAAGGAAGGTGCGGATTTTCAGGCCGGCCTTGCCCGCGATTGCCACATTCAAAGCCGCGATTTGCCCTTCGGGGCTGCTCCAGAATATCTTTCCTGAAACGTCGGTATCGACCACGCTTCCGGCGACGTAGGCTAGCGAAAGGAACTGGCGCACTATCACCTTCGGCAGGGCGTCGATGGCCGCCTTCGAGGGGAAGGCCAGCCCCTGCGCCACCGCCGATGAGCCCGAACGGCGATAGAGCGTCGCGTATGTCGTGCTGCCGGATGCACCTTGGAGAAGGAACGGCGCTCCATCCGCAACGCCTGCTACGCCAGCAGCGGTGGAGGTGAAGAGGGCGCCGGCTGCCGCGGCCTGCGCAGCAGCAGCGTATAGTGCGGCAGCGTCCTTGCTTGCTCCAGCCGATATCGCGCTACTCGTGACATCGGATTGCCGAACAATGACTTCAGCTAAGTCTGAGGCAACTTCTATGGCGTTGGCGGCCACCACAGCTTGATCGGCCGCAACCTGCCCCGCCGCGTCTAGAACCTCAGCGTGCTTTACCGCGATATCGTCAAGCGTCGTTCCGGCTTCATCTACGACCCCTTGTGCCGCTGCCGCTGCCGTGGTGGCCAGCGCAGCCGCTTCCTCCGAAGGCGCGCGCAGGTATGCGACAAGCGCCTCTGGCGTATCCTCGTCGATGATTTCGGCATCATAGGCCTGCCGGGACGCGGAATAGCCCTGAGGCCCGCGCGAGCCCCCACCTACAGAGATGCTAGGCCCGCCGATGATCTGAACCGCAATCGGCTCGATAGGCCCGATGCTACCAAGCCCCTCTCCAAGCACGTCCACCGCGAGCTGCGGGAACCCCTCGAACGGATCGACCGACGCGTCCGCCAGGACAAGATCCACGCCGATCACATGGGGCAGCAGCGAGAGGGCGGCAGTCACCGTGTCGTCGATCGAGATATCTACGTTGTCGCCGTCGCGCTCAACCGCGAGGTCGTATTGCGTCGCGCTGGTAGATGTCTGGTAGAGCGTCGCCTTCAACGTTTCGCCGTCGCCGAGATAATCAGCGGGGAACGCGATACGGAAGCTGTAGGGAAGCCCGCGTTCGATCGGGGCAGGAAGTCGCACCGTCCGGGCCATGGCATGTCATTGCGGGTGCGTTATGCGGCGATTACCGCCGTCACGCGCCCTATACGGTCTCGATGTTCACGAGATGCGCGCCCGTCGACGCGGAGGCGCCGGTCCCAGAAAACCGAACGCCGACGCGGCCAGCGGCCGTAATCGCGACAGTCGCCGTAGCCACCACTACACCGTTTGCCTTCAGTGTGACGCTGGTGCCGCTGAAGGTTACCTCGAAATCATAGTCGGTGTCGGGGGTCAGGGTGACGCTGGTTGTGGTACTCCCAGCTGCCGGAGACGCCAAAGTTCCCGCTGTCAGGGTCGCAATCTCAAACCGGCCCGTATTCTGAAAGCCAGCAACGACCATGGTGTTTGCCGCCGTATCCATGCGGCCCGCGAGGTAGAAGTTGTGCACCCCGGGGCTGCTGGACATCGTCCGGAAGCGGCCCTTGAGCGGCACATCGGCGACCGCAGGAAGGCTCGACCAAGCCGCCTTGTTGCCGCCGGAGAGATAGTACAGCCGGTTGTTGATGGTCTGCGGTGACGCCGTGTAGCTCGTGTGCGTCGTCCAGTCGTGGCCACTTTCGGCATTGATCAGCGGGAGCTGTTCGGCGTCCCCAGCAAAGACGAAAGTCTGGTAGAGACGCTGCGGCGTTGGGGTAAGGGCCGCCAGCGTGGCCAGATAAGCGGTCTTGGCCGCCGACGAGGGGAGCGCGGCGAGCGCATAGCCCGCCTCGTCAATGTTGGTCTGCGATGGAAACGCGACCGCGCGCTGGACAAGAATGTCCGTGTAGCTCTGTGCGGGCCAAGCGCCGGTATAGGCGTAGAGGCCCGCAGTGCGCACCAATTCGGCTCGGTACTCGTCATATGCAGCAGAGCCGTTGGCCTGATTATACGGATGGACGGCATCGTTGCTGCCAAGCGGCCCTAGCAGGACGCGGCGCCGCATTTGAAGCGAGTACAGGTCGACCCGCGGGATGCCGAGAGCTGCATCGAAGGCATGCGATGCGTAAGCCTGAACTGCTGGGCAAAGAAAGTTGAGGTTGAAATCGAGGGAGCCCGCAGACTGGTCGGATGGAGTGACATCCGGCGAGGTGTAGGCCCGAAATGTTGTGAGCACCGGAAGCACGACCCTGCCCGGAAAGGCGGTCAGGAGCTGCGCGACATCGGCGGCGATCTGCGTCCGCGTCGCGCCCGACGTGGAACTGTAGGGCCTGTAGATCGTGGTCGTGTTGCCGAGCACGTTTCCGGGAACATCGAAGCGCGGCATCGTGCCCCACGCACTCGCCTCAACCTGCGCCGGATAGGACTTGCAATCCGACACCGGCGCACCGGTCGCCGCATACAACATCACCACCGGGTCGTGGGCCGGGTAGACCCGCCGGAGCGCATCCTCCACGAGGTTGGGATAGCAGCCGTAAACCTCGAGGCTGGCGCCGAGGATGAGCCACATATCCTGCAGGTCGTTGGCCTGGCGCTGCCAGATGCCTGGGTAGAGGATATTCACGCCCCCGGTGGGGCCGGTGATCGTTACCCTGATCTTGCGGGCAGCGCCGGCCCCGATCAGCGCGAGCTGGCGCGTGTTCGCCGAGCCCGTGGTTCCGCCAGACGGGAAGACGTTGACGCCAGAGCCCGTCAGCGCCGTCCAGTTCGATCCACCATCCGTCGACTGCTCCGCAACCCATGTCACTGCGCTCTTGTCGGCAATGAAGGAGACGAAGGCGCCGGGCGACGATACCGCGTCGATATCCCAAGTCATCACCAGCGCCTGCGTCGCCGGCACGTTGACGGTCGGGCGCGTCGCCGACGCATTGTTCAGCAGCGCTGTCGCTAGGGTGGAATTGGCGACCGCGTTGACTGTCGCCGAGCTGCCCGTGACCAGCACGCGCCATGACGTGGGAGGCGGAATGTAGGCAGCGCCGCCAGAAACAGCCGCCTGCGTCGCCGCAATCATCAGAAGCGCGGTGGTGTCGAGCATCAGGTGAAGCTGCCTACGCCCACAACTGCGACATTCGTGCCGGTGGTGATCTTCCATGCGCCCGATGCGCTATTCGTCAGGAAAGGCACCGTGATAGGCGTGAGACTCGTTACCGACGTGGCACCGCCGGTAAAGGTGAACACCGTCGTCGCACCGTCCAGAACGATCACGTTTCCGGGCGATGTCGTCGCGGGCTGGATCAGGATGTGACTGAGATAGTCGCCGACAGCACCAATTGGGCCTAGGATCTGCGCGGTCTGCGATGCCGCTACGGTTTCATATGCGAAGCCGGCAGGCGCGACCGCGGTGGCTTCGATCGGTTGCCCTGCGCTGTTCTGGACGACGGGGACGCGCATCATTCAGTCCTTTGCGAAAGAGGTTGCGCCGCCGCCTTGGCCAATTCGAGCAGGCGATCATGACCGGCCTTATGATGCGCCGGCTTGCCCGTCTTGCGCAGGATGAGGGCGCGCAGTTCGTCGTCGGTCATGGCGCCGATCAGGTCGGCATTGTCGGCGTCGGCTGGGGGTGGCGCTGCCTGTTGCGGTTCCACTTCCCCCACCACCTCTACCGACAGAAACGGAAAGCGCTTAGTGCGCTCCTCATGCCCCGCCTTGATCACTAGGGTGCGGCTGTGCCCCGGCTCGATCTGGAGCAGGCCTTCCGGCGTCCAAACCCCCTGTAAGGCTTTCGAGTTGTTGGTGACCTTAGCCTTCACGGCGCATCTCCGAAAGAAAAGGCCGGGCCCCGAATGAGGCCCGGCCCTCTGAGCCCCCGCGCGAACAGGAAGTTATCAGGCCGGCGGAGCGGTCACTTCGTCGGCGTAGGCGGCAGCCTTCGGGAGGCGCCATTCGGTGCCGCCGGTGCGGGCGATGATGCCCTGCTCGAAGCCCATGATCGACTTCTGGCGAGCCTGGAGCACGGTGCGCGGCATCGGCAGGTGGAAGCGCACCACCTCCTCGTCGCGGCGATATGCCACCATGCGACCGCCGCCGTCCTGCGAGGCCGTCGCCAGCTCGCGCACGGGATAGATGTTGAGCGGCTGATTAGTCTCGGCGGTGTAGATGTTGCCCTTCTTGATGAAATCAAGCCCCGTCATCGCGCCGTCGCCAGCACCGAGGCGAACCGTCGCGAGCCGGCGGAACGCATCCGGGGGGAGAGCTAGGCTGTCCGCCCACTCGATTTCGTTCGTCTGCGTGCGGACACGGCTGAGCACGTCATTCACGTCCTTCAGCATCGCATCGACCGTCTTGGCAGGCCAGAACGTACCGGCGGTGTCCACGTCGGCGCGGGGCACATTGGTGTCGTTCGCGAAGCCGGTCCAGTTCTTCTCCGTCGAACCAACGAAGGCGATGCCGTTCAGCATGCGCTCGATCTTGTCGGTCGCGCTCATCGCATCGGTTGCGGACAGGTCGATGCCGTAGAGCGAAGCCTGGTTGATCTCCTCAATCGTCCATTCCCAGCCCGAGCCGATCATAGCGAAGTCATGGCTGGCCATGTCCTTCGTGGACTTGTTGAACGGCATGTCGGTGCCTGAGCCGGAGAGGAACTTGGCCTCGCCCGCGCTATCGACCGAGAAGAAGGTCGTGCCGATCGCCCACTGGTTGCCCTCGGTCACCACGGGAATGACCTGCGCATAGTTGTAGGTGGGGTAGCGCTTCTTATAGATGCGCGTCTCGATGTTGCGACCCTGCGCGATGACGAAGGGGAAGGCCGCCTGCGCGTCGGCGAAAGGAACGTGGCTCATTCTCTGGCTCCTGTCAGCGCCGATCAGCGCAGCTTGAGGGAGACTTCGACGATGTCGCCGTTGCCGCCCGAGGTGTCGAAGGTCGCATCCGGGATGCGGATATGCGTAGTGGTCGAGGTGTAGCGGCCGTTCGACGGGTTCCAGTACACGTCGCCGCCATCGACGACCGAAGCGCCGGCCGTGACGTACATCTGGCCCATCGTCATGAAGGCGCCGGTGAAATACTGCGGGTACCCATCGACCAGCGTGGCGCCAGAAGCCACGGGCGGAACCGCCTCGGTAAGGACCGAGAGCCCGACGAACTTGACGTTCGCGGTATAGGTCACGTCGATGAAGTAGGTATCGTTCGCCGTCATGGTGCCCGCGTTCGAGATGGTGAACGTGGTGATGCCGGGGATGGTCGTGTTGGCCGTCGCGACGTTGCCGGTGCCGACCACGACGCCGTCAGGGTCCGTGACGATGTACGGGGCCGTCGCCGAGGTGCCCGTAAGGACCGCCGTATAGCGTCCCGCCTTTGCGCCGGCCGTGATGGTCGGGGACGCGGTGATCGTGCCCGTGCCGACGTTGCCGGACTTCGCCGAACCGGCGCCGGTAGCGGCGAAGGTTCCGCCAAGGATCACACCATGGTCGCCCGACCCACGGAAGGCGGGCTGGCCGAAGGCGATGCCGGCCGAAGATTCGACCGTGCGGCTGACCTTGTTGCACTTCTCTTCGTTCGCGATCTGGCCCGGAAGGCCCTTCGCGGGAGTGACAGAATAGTCGGTCTGGTACGTCGCCATCTCGGGCTCCTTCTCGGATCAGTGCGTCAGGCGGCGGCGCGTTCGCCGCGCATGTCGGCGATCATGGCTGCACGGGCATCGTTGGCGGCCTTGTCGGCATCGCCGAGCGGCTGGTGGCTGATCGCGGTGGTCAGCCGGTCGGCGGACTCCACCTTCAGATCCTTGGTCAGCGTCTCGAACGCGATCTTGACGTGGTCGCCGGCATAGGTGTTGCCGGGCATCGCCTTGTCCACGACGGCCTTCATGATGGCCGCTTCGTCCATGGCGTCGGTCACGGTGACACCGGCGGCCTTGGCCTTGCCCTCGATCACGGCGAAAGCGCGCGCAGCGTCGCGGAGCTGCTGAAGCGTCGGCTTCGCGGCGGCGAGGTCAGCGGTCAGCTTGGCGATGTCGGCGTCCTTGGCGACGATCGTGGCGGCGTCGGTCACCGCCTTCGTTTCCAGCGTGGTCACCTTGACATGCGCAGCGTCGCGCTGCGCCTTGAGTGCATCGACGGTCGCAACCGCCGTTTCGGGGTTTGCCAAATCGACGGTCAGCCCGTCGAGGACATAGTTCTTCACGGGCTTCTCCTGGGTCAGGCTGTCGAGAAAGGATTGGGGGACGGCATCGCAGTGGGCGGCGTCTTTGATCGCACATTCGGAGCCGGCACGGCCGCGATCGACCACCGCGACATGGTTGCCATCAATCTGGGTTTGCTTGGCGACGTAGGGCTCACCCTTGGCGTTGATGCCATCGCCGATGACGATGTTGGCCCCATAGCCGCCGCTCAACTCGCGCTTTCCGTCGCGATATTTCGCGATCAGCGCCTTATCGGTGATGAGTCCCGACATGCGCGCATATTCGCCGTCGCGCAGCACTTCGCCGATCGCGCCCTTGGCCTTCTCGCGCCAGTTGTCGGCAGTCACGCCCGCGTTGGGGTGGTCGTCGGTGATCGGCTTGGCGAGGAAACTCCCCATCGCCCGCGGCGCGAAAACCTCATCTGCGGGGCGATCTACCGGGTAGAGGGTGTCGGCTTGGAAACGGCGATTGCCGGCCGCGTCCTTGTGCGCGCCGGCGGGGTCAATCTCATCGCCCCGGTACATCTGAATGCCGGTCCGTGCGAAACGCGCGGAAAAGCCGAGGAAGCCATCGCTGGTCTCCCACGTCTTGTCCATGATAAGCGTGTCAACGAACATGACGGCATGCGATGCCGCCTATGGATTTAGGGCATTACCGCCGTCAGGCTAGGTAGCGCTCGTCTCCGGTGGCGCGGTAAAGAAACCACTTCACCGAACCTTCTGCAAGTCCGGCATTGCGCTTGCCTCGTTTGCGCATCCATAGCTCGTGCTTGAGCCACGCAATCCACGTTGATCGGCTTTGGCGCCTTCGCTGCCGAGCCCTGTTGTTGGCGGTCCGGATGCGCATCACCCCTCCTCCGCCAGCGCCGCCGACAAAGCCGAAATCAAAGCCTCCACATCCTCCCGTTCATATACCATGAACAAGTCCGACTCCTCCGCAATACTTCGATCTTCCGCGAAGTGTATAGGCCCGGAATCCTCGCCCTGCTCCATACGCTGGGCAAGGTCGATCCAACCCGCATCATCCTGTTCAGTGTCTGGATAGGTCAGGTCGGCGGACCAATAGTTGCGATACTTCGTAGTCTCGCCCTTGATGAGCAAGCCAGACGTGTAGGCGGGCTTGTAGACGGAGAATACAGTCCCCGGCGGCAGCGCGAGAAAGGTGGGGCCATCAACGATCCGCATGGGTATCCTCCGCCAGCGCCGCGTCGATCATGGGGCTAGGCATGGTCTGGCTGCTTCATGACTCTTCCGTATGCCCTCTGCTTAGCGCTTTCCACGGCCTCCTCTGGGGTCATGCCGCGGAGAAGTCGCAAACGCAACGTACCTGATCTAATTCCGACCACCCTGCCGAACTCCGCCAAAGACATCTGTCGCCCCTCGTAAGTCAATCGGAACGTATTTCGCTTGTTGTTCGCCTGCACAAGCGGAAGAGC
>NZ_JBEVLL010000299.1:0-10599 GCF_040509215.1 Devosia sp. | reverse complement strand
AATATCCAGTTCGCGGATTCGGTTGAGGACCTTTGGAACAAGGTCAGCTGGGTGCTGGAGCAGAAGCGATAGTGCCTTGGACCAAGGCCTCATCCTCCGTTAGGTTCAGGATGAGGTCTGCCAGAGCTTGGTTTCGACCGAACTCTATCCATGGTCGTCACCACCGGGCTTGTCCCGGTGGTCCATGCTGAGGCGAGATGGATTGCCGGGACAAGCCCGGCAATGACGACGGAATGGGATGACCCGTTCTACGCCGCGACCTAACAGAACAGCGCTGCAACCAGCAGATTTAGGCCAGCGGCTCGAGGCCCGGATGCATTGGCTTGCGGCGATCGGGGAAGAGCGGCACGACATTGTCAGTCGAGCGTCGCGCCGGTTGTGGCTGCGGCTTCGAGAGTGGGAGGCGGTCGCGGCGCTCGGGACCGCGATAGCCGGACCCCAGAAGGCCGATGACACTGCGATTGATCAGCCGGGCCTGAACGCGCTGCAGGAGATGGCGCGGCGACATGGGCTTTACCAGCACTTCATCGATGCCAGCGCTGATCGCCTGATGGCGCATCGGCGGGGTGATGCTGCGGGTGAGGGCGATGACGGGCAGCTCCCGGCTGACGAAGCGCGGATCCAGGCGGATGGCTTCGACCATCTCATAGGCGGGGCGGCCCTCGCGGTCGAAATCGACGACCAGCATGTCGAGCGGAGCGATACGCATATAGGCGAACAGCTCGGCTTCGCTCTCGAAGGGGCGCACGCGCAGGCGCGTATCCCCGGCCAGAACCATGGTCAGCACAGACGTAAGCGCAGGATTAGCCGCCAGAATGGCGACCGTTTTTGGCCGTGACGTCAACGCATCCCCCCTTGTGGTAAATAGAGCGTTAACACGGGTTCGCGCGTGTTTGAAGCTGGGGATTCAACCAAGTCGCGGATAATCTTGGGAAAAGTTAATCCGACAGGGCAAAACGAAACCCGCCGGCGCTGAGCACCGGCGGGCTTGGTCTATCGTTTCGCGTCAGCGAAAAATTACGCGGTGGCTTCTTCGAACAGCAACTCGACGTGTTCCCAGTTCACGAGGTTGTCGAACCAGGCTTCAAGGTACTTCGGACGAGCGTTGCGGTAGTCGATGTAATAGGAGTGTTCCCACACGTCGACGCCGAGGATCGGCTTGCCGCCATAGACCAGCGGGGATTCGCCATTGGCAGTCTTCGAGATTTCGAGCTTGCCGTTCTTGACCGAGATCCAGGCCCAGCCCGAACCAAACTGGGTGGTGCCGGCAGCGACGAAATCGGCGCGCAGCTTGTCGAAACCGCCGAGATCGGAATCAACGGCTGCCTGCAGCTTGGCGGGCAGGCTCTTGCCGCCGCCATTGGGCTTCATCCAGTTCCAGAAGTGAACGTGGTTGTAGTGCTGGCCGGCATTGTTGAAGAGGCCGGCGTTCTTGCCGAAGCTTTCCTTGACGATGTCTTCGAGCGGCAGGATTTCGAGGCCCGAACCTTCGAGTAGCTTTTCGCCATTGGTGACGTAAGCCTGGTGGTGCTTGTCGTGGTGGAACTCAAGCGTCTCGGCCGACATGTAGGGGCCCAGTGCGTCGTAAGCGTAGGGCAGGGGCGGCAGGGTGAACTTGGTGGACATGGTAGCCTCCGTTTCAAGAAATGATGACGCTCAAGCGAAATCGGAATTGTGACGATGTATAAGCACTTTGCCTTGGCGCAACAATGACGGCGGGAGAACTAACCGTCCAAACCAACCGACTTTATCGCAAAGGCATAGCACTGGGCCGTCTCCTTGAGACGGTCGAAGCGACCAGATGCGCCGCCGTGGCCGGCACCCATATTGGTCTTGAGATATAATGGCGCATCCCCCGTCGCGGTTGCCCGGAGTTTGGCGACCCATTTTGCGGGTTCCCAATAGGTGACGCGCGGATCGGTGAGACCGGCGAGGGCGAAGATCGGCGGATAGTTTTGCGCCGATACCGCTTCGTAGGGCGCATAGGCGGCGATGCGGGTGTAGTCCTCGACCGAGGTGATGGGATTGCCCCATTCGGGCCATTCCGGCGGGGTGAGCGGCAGGGTGTCGTCGAGCATGGTGTTGAGCACGTCGACGAATGGCACCTGGGCGATGACACCGGCCCAGAGATCGGGGCGGAGATTGGCAATGGCGCCCATCAGCATGCCGCCGGCCGAACCGCCCTGCGCGACGATTTTGCCCTTTTGGGTATAGCCACCAGCGATCAACGCCTCACCGGCGGCGATGAAGTCGGTAAACGTGTTGGTTTTGAACTCACGACGGCCGTTTTTGTACCAGGCATAGCCCTTGTCCATGCCGCCGCGAATGTGGGCGATCGCATAAACGAAGCCGCGATCGACGAGGGACAGAACCGACACCGAAAAGCTGGCTGGCATGGACATGCCATAGGCGCCATAGCCGTAGAGCAGGGTCGGATTGGAACCGTCGAGTTTGGTGCCCTTCTTATAGAGAAGAGTGACCGGAACGTCGGCGCCATCTGCCGCCTTGGCGAAGATGCGGTGGGTTTCGTATTGCGCGGGATCATGGCCCGAGGGAACTTCCTGGGTTTTCAGCAGCGTGCGGGCCCCGGTTGCGAGATCGACGTCGAACACCTGATTGGGCGTCGTCGGCGAGGAATAGGACAGGCGGAAGACGGTGGTGTCGAATTCGTAGCCGACCGACATCCCCAGCGCATAAGCCTCTTCCTCGAAGCGAACCACATCTTCCTTGCCCGATGTCAGATCGCGCACGACGATGCGCGGAAGGCCGTCCTGGCGTTCGAGGCGCAGGAGGTGGTTTTTAATGACAATGGTATCGAGCACCAGCACGCCGGGGCGGTGGGCGATGAGGTCGGTCCAGTTTTCGGCGCCGGGATTATCGAGCGGGGCGGTGACTACCTTGTAGTCCTCGGCGCCATCGGCATTGGTGCGGATGTAGAGGAGGCCATCGCGCTCCTCGACATCATATTCGCGATCGGTGAGGCGCGGGGCGACCACGCGCGGCTCGCCGCCCTTTTCGGCGTCGATCAGATAGACTTCCGAGGTCTGGTGATCGTGGGCGTCGATGATGATGAACTTGTCATTCTGGGTCTTGCCCACGCCGACGAAAAAGCCGGGATCGCTCTCTTCGTAGATGATCGGATCGGCGGACTGCTCGGTGCCGATATCATGGCGACGCACCCGGTAGGGGCGGTGGTTGTCGTCGTATTCGGTGTAGTAGATAGCCTTGGAGTCGTTGGACCAGACGTAGGAGCCGGCCGTGTCCTTGATGACTTCCGGGCTGTCGACGCCGGTTTCGAGATCGCGCACGACGACATCGTAATATTCCGAGCCGGCACGATCGGCGGCCCAGGCGAGATAGCGATGACTCATATCGTGGTCGGCGCCGGCAAAGCCGAAATAGTCTTCGCCCGCCTCCACATTGCAATCGAGCAGCACGGTTTCGGCGCCGGCCTCGCGCGGGGTGCGAACGACCTGCGGGTACTGCTTGCCCTCGAGCATGCGCGAATTATAGGCCCAGGGACCATCGGGCGAGGGAATGCCAGAATCGTCCTCTTTGATGCGGCCGCGGATTTCCTTGTAGATCTTGTCCTGCAGATCGGCGGTCGGCTTGCCGAACTGGTCTTCGTAATAGGTGTTTTCCGCGTCGAGGTAAGCCCGGATTTCGGCATCGAGCGTTTCCGGGCTCTGCATCACTTCCTGCCAGTTTTCGGCGCGCAGCCACGCCCAGGGGTCTTCACGGGTTACGCCGTGATGGCTGTGGCTATGGGGCACGCGCTTGGCTTTGGGGGGTGTTGCTTGGCTCATCGTCTTTCCGCGGGTTTTCAGGATGCGGGTTTTGGGCCGCAGGATGGGTCACAAGCACATAGGCCGCCGGGGCGGTGATTGCCAGACCCCCGAAAGCCTTTGAAAAGCCATCACCAAGCGGAACGGGCGGCCGATTTGGCTTGTTCTCGGGGGTGGCATAGGTAAGCTTCCCTCACCAAAAGAAGCCAAAGAGCGCGTGGAGGAGGGGCCGAGTGGGGCTGTCCCTGGATGCCAGCATTGTCCTTGCCGCCTTGGCGCCGTTTCTCGCGGCGCTGCTGACGCCATTGGTTCATCGCCTTGCCGGGGCCTATTCGGGTTGGATTCTCGCACTCGTGCCGGCGGGGATTTTCGCCGTGCTGCTGGGGGCGGCTGGGCCGGTGATTTCGGGCGAGACCATTGCCGCCGCCATCGGCTGGGTGCCGTCTTATGGCCTGACGCTGGCTTTCTTTGTCGACGGGCTAAGCCTGATCTTTGCGTTGACCATTGCCGGGATCGGTACGCTGATCGTACTCTATTCGGGGGCGTATCTGCGCGGGCATAAGCACAAGGGGCGGTTCCTTGCCTATATGCTCGCCTTCATGGGCTCCATGTTGGGTCTGGTGCTCGCAGACAATATGCTGGCGCTGTTCATGTTCTGGGAGGCGACTTCCATTACGTCCTTCCTGCTGATCGGATTTGACCACAATCGGCAGGCGGCGCGGCGCGGCGCCATTCAGGCGCTGGTGATCACCAATATCGGGGGCATGTGCCTGCTGGTGGGCGTCATCATCGCGCAGCACCTTTCGGGGACGTGGCTGCTGAGCGAGTTGCGCGGGCTCGAAGGCGTGCTGAAAGACTCGGCGTTTTATGGCCTCGTGCTGGCACTGTTCATCGGTGCGGCTTTCACCAAGTCGGCGCAGTTCCCGCTGCATTTCTGGCTGCCCAACGCCATGGAGGCGCCGACGCCGGTTTCAGCCTTCCTGCATTCGGCGACCATGGTGCAGGCGGGAGTCTATCTCCTCGCGCGCATGACGCCGGTTCTGGGCGGGACGTCGGTCTGGACCGCTGTGCTGGTGGCCTTTGGCGGAGTGACATTGATCTGGGGCGCCTTGGGGGCGCTCAAGGAGACCGATCTCAAGCAGATATTGGCACAGACGACGATCGCGTCGCTTGGGCTTCTCGTCATGCTGATCGGGCTTGGCAGCGAAGCGGCGATTGCGGCCATGCTGGTCTATTTCGTGGCGCACGCCTGCTACAAGGCCGGGCTCTTCATGGTGGCGGGCGCTGTCGATCACGAGGCAGGAACGCGCGATATCACCGCGCTTGGCGGGCTGGCCGACAAGATGCCGGTGACCTTCATCGGCGCGGCGCTGGCGGCACTATCCATGATCGGGCTGCCGCTGACGGTGGGCTATTTTGCCAAGGAAGAAATGTATCTGGCGCTGGTTGGTGGGGACTGGCTGATGCTTGTGGCGTTGGCCGTGCTGGTTATTGGCAATGCGCTATTGGCAGGGGTGGCGCTGGTAATCATGATCAGGCCCTTCCTCGGCGATGCATTGCCGACGCCGAAATCGGCGCATGAAGCGCCGGTTGCCATGCTGGCGGGGCCGATCCTGCTCGGTGGCGTGGGCGTGGTGGCGGGCATTTTGCCTGATTGGCTGGGGCATGATGTGCTGGCGCCAGGGGCGACGGCCATCCTGGGACATGCGGTCGAGCCGCATCTCAAGCTTGCCCTTGATCTTGCCAGTCCCCTGATCTGGCTATCGGCTTTGACCTGGCTGTTAGGCATCGTGGTGTTCCGGCAGGCTCATGCCATCCGCGCGGTGTTGCGGCGGCTGAGTGTGGGCCTCGGTTGGAACGCGGACACCGTTTTCGATGCCGTCATGTTCGGGCTCATCCGCTTCGCGGCGACGGTGACGCGACTGCTGCATCACGGGAAACTCGAATTCTATCTCGTGCTGGTCTTCGTTTCGCTGGCCGTGGCGCTGTTCTGGCCCATGCTGGCATTGGGTGGCCTCAACTGGATCGTGCCGACGGCCGAGCTGGGCGATTGGTCGAAGCGCCTCGTGCCGCCCGACCTGCGCCCCTATGAATGGGGCGTGGTATTGCTGGCAGTGCTGGGGCTTGTCGCCGTGCTGATCGCTCAGAGCCGGCTCATCGCCATTCTCTCGCTCGGCATTCAGGGCACGGCTCTGGCGCTGATTTTCTTGCTCTTCGGCGCGCCGGACCTCGCGTTCACCCAGTTGATGGTGGAAGTGCTTTCGGTCGTCATCCTGACCATCGTCATGACCAATCTTCGGCTCGATGCGCGCGATCATCGGCCATTCGAGGATTGGGCAAGGGATGGAACGCTGGCCGTGGTATGCGGGGCAGGGGTCAGCCTGCTGCTCATGCTGGTGCTGAATGGCCCGCTCGATACGCGGCTATCCGATTTCTTCACCGCCACCAGTGTGCCGATCGCGCATGGCGCCAATATCGTCAACGTCATCCTCGTCGATTATCGCGGCTTTGATACCCTGGGCGAAATCTCTGTGGTCATGGGGGCGGGCATCGCCATTCTGGCGCTGCTGCGGCGCCGCAAGAAAACGGAGGCGACCGGGCTATGAACACAATCATTTTCCGCACGGCTGCGCCGCTGATCGTTGCGACCATGCTGGTCTTTTCCGTCTACGTTTGTCTGCGCGGTCATAATGAGCCGGGCGGCGGCTTCATCGGTGGGCTGATCGCTGCGGCCTCGATTGCGGTTTTCGGCATGGCCTCGGGCGTGCCGGCGGTGCGAAGAGCGCTAAAGGTCGATCCGTTGGCCATTGCAGGTTTCGGTGTCTTGCTGGCCGGCTTTTCGGGTTTGCTGAGCCTTTTCATAGAGGCGCCGTTCATGACCTCGATCTGGCTCTATCTTGATCTCGGCGAGACGGTGGTGCCGCTGTCGACGCCGATGTTCTTCGATATCGGGGTCTATTTCGTCGTCTTCGGCACGCTCTCGGCCATAGCCCTGGCGCTCGAGAGCGACGAGGAGGAGGACCTTTGATGGATTATGTCCTCGCAGCCCTCGTTGGCGTCTTCGTTTCGCTCGGCATCTACCTGCTGCTGTCGCGTTCGGTGATCCGCATGCTGATCGGCATGACGGTGCTCGGCAATGGCGTAAACCTCCTGATCTTCACGGCAGGGCGGGTGACGCGCGAAGTTGCGCCCATAGTGCCGGCCGGGCTTGATGCGCCCTTAGGACCGATCGCCAATCCGTTGCCGCAGGCGCTGATCCTGACGGCCATCGTCATCGGCTTTTCCATGTTCAGCTTCCTGCTGGTGCTGGCCTTGCGCGCCTATAAAAGCCTCGATGCCGACAATACCGACACCATGCGCCTGGCCGAGCCAGAAAACGCGCCCCAGCCGCCGTTGAGCTATTGATCATGATCGAGCTTCCTAAAGCCATGATCGAAACCGCCACCCTCGCCGCCGACTGGGTTCTGGTGCTGCCAATCCTGTTGGCACTGATGGGCGCGGCCGCGCTGCTGGTGGTTCGGCGCAGCAATCGTCTGCCGGCATTGGGCGCTGTGCTCGTCATCGTCGCCATCATCGCCTGCGAAATCAGCCTCTTGCTGCGCATCGAGAGCGAAGGCCCACTCAGCATGACCATGGGCAAATGGCTGCCGCCCTTCGGTATCAGCCTGACGGCTGACCTTTTTGGCGCGGCGTTTGCGCTGGCGGCTTCGGTCGTGACACTGGTGGTCGTGCTCTATGCCGAAATCGACCGCGAAGGGAACGATGGCCGGGATGGCTTTCATTCCATGGTGCTGCTGCTGCTCGCCGGCGTCACGGGATCGTTCCTGACCGGCGACCTCTTCAATCTCTATGTCTGGTTCGAGGTGATGCTGATCGCCTCTTTCGGGCTCATCGTTTCGGGCGGGACGCCACTGCAGCTCGATGGCGCAGTGAAATACGGCTTCCTCAATTTCCTTGCGACGACGCTGTTCCTTCTGGCGCTCGGGTTGACCTATGGCCTGCTCGGCACGCTCAACATGGCCGATATCATGCGCGTTGCGCCCGAGGCCAATCGCGCGGCCATCACGGGGATCGCGGCGCTGCTGCTGCTGGCCTTCGGTATGAAGGCGGCGGCCTTTCCGGTGAACGCCTGGCTGCCGGCCTCGTATCACACGCCGACGGCGGCGGTTTCGGCACTGTTTGCGGGTCTGCTCACCAAGGTCGGCGCCTATGCGCTGCTGCGCTCGCTGGTGGCGATTTTGCCCGATAGTCGCGACCTGCTGGAGCCGGTTCTGGCCGTGCTGGCGATTGCGACACTGGTGATCGCGCCGCTGGGCGCCATTGCCGAGACGCATTTGCGCCGGGCCGTGGGTTTCTTTGTTATTGGCGGCATAGGCGCAATTCTGGCCGGTCTGTCGTTGCCCAATGTCATCGGTATTGCCGGAGCTGGCATCTATATTTTCCACGCCATCCTCGCCATGACGGCACTCTATATGGTCGTGGGCCTGATTGAGGCGCGCACAGGGGCCACCGATACGCGGCAGATGGGCGGGCTCTATGCGGCCAGCGCGCCGCTTTCGATCCTGTTTTTTATCCTCATTTTGGCCGTTGCCGGTGTGCCGCCCTTCCTAGGTTTTTGGCCGAAATTGTTGCTGCTCGAAGCGGGGGTGGTGGACGCTCAGTTGGGTTGGGTGGGTAGCGCGATGGTCGTGGCGTTGGTCGTCAATGCCGTTCTGACGCTGATCGCCGGCACCCGGCTGTGGTCGCATGTGTTCTGGCGCAATGGGCCGGAAGGCTTGCCCGCCTCGGGCGAGCCAATGGCGCTGGTTGCGCCGACCCCACGCGCGCGTCTGGCCTTTGGTGCTGTCGGCACGCTGGTGCTGGGCGTGGTTCTCATCGGGCTCTGGCCCAATCCACTGATCGAGGCAGGGCAACGGGCCGCGGCTGATATCGTCGACCCCAGCCGCTATGTCGAGGCTGTTGGCCTTGCGGGAGTGGAACCATGAGCGGCGCTTTTCTGGTGGTCATCCTGGCGCTCGGCTGGGCAGGCATAACCGGCAATTTTTCTGGTCTGAACCTGCTTTTTGGTGGTCTCGTCGGCGGCGGCGCCCTCCTGATCCTGCGCTATTCGATCCATCAGCAGGGGGCGCTGGGCAAGGCGGGCAAGGTGCTCTCGCTGCTTGGGCTTTTTCTCTACGAATTGATGGTCAGCGCCATCAAGGTTGCCTTGATCGTGCTGCATCCCAACCTGAAGTCGGCCCTGAAACCGGCCATCGTGGCCGTGCCGCTGACCGTCAAATCCGACGCCGAGATCACGCTCCTCGCCAACATGATCACGCTTACGCCGGGCACGCTTACGGTGGACGTCGCCGAGGATCGCTCAGTGCTCTACGTCCATGCTCTGACCATGGAGAGCGATGTGGCCCTGATCGCTGGCATCGCCAACGGCTTTGAAGCCAGGATCAAGGAGGTGTTCCAATGAGCGCAGTAGCCTTTGTCGATCTCGCAAGCCTGATCGCCCTCGTTATCTTGGGGCTCGCCCTGCTCGTTTCCATTGTGCGCATCGTCATCGGCCCGACCTTACCCGACCGGGTGCTGGCACTCGACCTGATGACGGTGGTCGCCATGGGCTTTGTCGGGGCTCTCGCTATACGCACCGGGCTCATGCTCTATCTCGACATTGCCATTGCCCTGGCCCTGCTCGGCTTCCTCGCGACGGTGGCGCTGGCGCGCTATATTCTGCGACGCGGCCTCAAAACCGATGCCTCCGCAATGGAGGCGCAATCATGATCGGCGATATCGCGCTCTGCCTTGGAGGCGCGCTACTGATTCTGGGGGCGATTTTCACGCTTCTCGCCGCCGTCGGTGTCGTCCGCTTGCCCGATTTGTACACGCGGATGCATGCCGCCTCCAAGGCAGGCGTTGTTGGCGGGGGACTCGTGCTCCTTTCCGTCGCGATAGTCAGCATGGATGCCGCTGTAGCTTTGCGCGCAATCATCGGTGTGATTTTCGTGCTTTTGACTACGCCCGTGGCTGCGCATCTCCTTGCCCGCGCTAGTTATATTGCTGGTTATCATGCAGGGGAAAGTACGGTGCGTGACGATATTAAGACACGATTGGAACAAAATTCTGGATCATGAATAGTCTGTAATGCTTCCAATTAATTGGATTAGCGGCAGTTGCCTGCGGCAGTAAACAGACTTAGGAATGCAGCACGGCGGTGACTGCCCCTGTTGCTGCCCAATAAAAAAATACGGAAGGTTAGAACATGAACGACAATACCGCTCCGGCGGATGTGGGTGAGTTCGATCTGGTCGAACTCAGTGCCGATATCGTCTCAGCATATGTAAGCCACAACGCCGTGAGCCCCTCGGACCTGACCCGGCTGATTGCCGATGTCCATGGTGCCCTGCGCGCGCTGCGAAGCAATGAAGTGCCCGCAGTGGTCGAGGATCTGAAGCCGGCCGTGCCGGTCCGCAAGTCCGTCGCTGCCGACTACATTATCTGCCTGGAAGACGGGAAGAAGTTCAAGTCGCTCAAGCGCCACCTGCGCACGCACTACAACCTCTCGCCTGAGGAATATCGTGAGAAGTGGGGTCTGCCCGCAGACTATCCCATGGTTGCCCCGAACTACTCGGCGACGCGTTCCAAGCTCGCCAAGGACAACGGTCTCGGCCGCAAGGCTGGCTGATCTCGTGTAGTGGCGGACGATTCGGAGGGACCGGATCGGGCGCCTTAACTTCCTCATACAGCGTCGCAATTGACCGAGCACATCTGTGCCGAGGCCTTGCGATGTATAAAAAAGCTGGTCCCCCTGCTTTGCGGCCGCCTCCGG
>NZ_JBEVLL010000298.1:0-17915 GCF_040509215.1 Devosia sp. | reverse complement strand
ACGTTCATATAGGCCTGAACGACGGAGAGCAGGACGTTCTGCTCGGAATTGCGGATTTGATACTCGGAGAGTTCGGCGGCAGCCCGAGCGGCCTCGACCTGCGCTTCAGTCTTGAAGTTATCGAAAATGGTCTGGTTATAGGAAACACCAGTCGTGATCGACGGGCCACCCGAAAACTGGCCACCGACCAGGCTCCAGCTCTCCGTACCGCTGATCGAGGCACCGATAGTCGGCAGCTTGGCTGACTTTGCCAGAGCAATGCTTTCCGCCGACGCCTTTGCTTCAAGCAAAGCTGCCTGCAGGTCGGGCGCGTGGTCATAGGCAGCGGTCAGCGCCTGAGTAATCGACTGGGCATGCGCCCCGCCGGTTGCTCCCATCGCCAAAAGTATGGCGACCGCGCTCGCCGTAACGAACTTATTTACCATAGGTACCCCGCATTCCGACCCTACTACCAATACGCCCGGCATATGGGGTCTACAACCAACCATACCCATGCCTACCAAAATTTCACGTACGCTTCGTTTCAACCCGTGGCCATTTGGCAACAAATCGAGCGCTAGAACACGAATTCGTCCTTCTGTGCCCAGCTCCACAAGCGCGGTATCGTCGCATCGAACTCTGACGTGAACATTACGCCGTCGTGGTTCCGATGGAAAACATGAATGACAGCGATTCCACGTCGTAGAATCGGAACGACCAATCGCCCGTCCATAGCGAGGAGCTGAATCAGCTCCGAGGGCTCTGCATCGACAGCGCCTTCAACCACGATGGCATCGAAAAGCTGCCCCGCAAGTGCCTCGATTCCTCCGGCAACAACGCTAGCGTTCTCGACTCCAAGTTGGACGAGATGATCGTTTGCGCGGGCAGCGAGGATCGCATCGACTTCGATGCCCACGACCTGGCCGCCGATGCGCGCCAGCACGGCTGTGGAGTAGCCGCTCGCCGCTCCAACATCGAGAACCCGGCTGCTTTCGCCTATCTCGGCAAGTTGCGCGATGCGCCCAAAATGCGCCGGCGAAAGAATGAAGCGTTGTCCGGAAGCCAGTGGCTGCAGGTCGTCGACGTAAGCGACAGCCTTGCGACCCTCGGCGACGAATATTTCGCGCGGCACATCCGCAAAGGCAGCAATCAGCCGCCGCTCCGTGACACCGCTGCTGCGCAACTGGCTATCGATCATAGCCATTCTTGCGCTTCGAAAATCGTCCATCAGCCAGCGGTCCGAAGCTCATTGATATGCCGGACGTGAATATAGACGAGCCGATCCGCTGGCAAGCCATGCCAGGTGGACGAGCGCCTCAACGCGACCGAATAACAACCAAAGGCATCGAGCCGCCGGTCAAAATTCAAAATGTAAGGAAATTGGAGGCCGCGTCCGGAATCGAACCGGAGTGCACGGATTTGCAATCCGCTGCGTAACCACTCCGCCACGCGGCCTCTGCGTCTGTACCTATTTGACCTCTCTGAGCGATGCAACAGGATTGTCGCCGATGGACGAATTTCCCAAAACTTTGGAAAACGCTTCGTTCAGTCCCCGGGCGCTAGCGGGACGAAGCGGCGTTCCAAGCCCTTCTTTTACTGGCCTGCGCCCCGCGCAGGACTGCTAGCCCTACCCAGCGCCAAGCAACACGTTGACCGCAGCCGCAAGCAGGATCGTGTTGTAGAAATGCGAGAAAACAAGGTGCACCATCACACGACGGCGCATGGCATTGCTTGAGACCTTTGTGTCCGAGGTCGCGACGGACGTGCCAACCGTGAACGAGAAGTACAAAAACGCGATTCCGTCCGGCTCTTCATCACCGGGAAAGTCGAGACCGCCCTCCACCTTCTTACCGCCTGGACGATCAGGCACCTGGTAATATTCATAGGCATAGTGCAATGCGCCCATGGCCTGCACCGTGAACCAACCCAAGACAACCGAGGCGATGCTGGCGATTATCTCGCCCGGCTCCGTGCCGCCATCCTGGTTGAGGGCTAGGAACAGCGAGACCACCGACGCAGCGACGACGATGAGCACAATGAGCAAGATACCCGTCCCAGGGGTGTCTTCCTCGCGGGCGTGCTCGTGCAGATAGTCCGCGGTGAGGTGCGGGAGCTTCAAAAAGGTCAGGATCAGGTAGCCGGCAAAGAGGCAGTTGGCGCCAACGCTGACGGCATATTTTGGCACCAGCAGAAGGGATATCGCCAAGCCCGCTATGCCGAGCACGAGCCCAAAGTAGAAAGGCGCGTGTCGCGGCATAACATGTCCCACAGCCGCCGCGCGCAGGGTTCCCTTTACCTTTTCCGGCATACGACGTTTTCCGGCATACGACGTTTCCTCCCCCGCGTTTGCGCCGCGGAGGAAACGCCTTCAGCCGCTAATGGCTCCCGGACCGGGCTTTGCACCCGGAGGCACCTTGCCCATGATAATCATGCCCAAGACTTCGTCCTTGGTGACATCGCTGGTGCGCGCTTCGCCTACAACCTGGCCGTTCTTCATCACCACAAGCCTGTCCGCGAGATCAAAGACATCGTGGATATCGTGGCTGATGAGAAAGATACCGATGCCTTCGGATTTGAGCTGCTTGATCAGCTCCCCGACCTGCGCCGTCTCCTGTGGGCCAAGAGCGGCCGTTGGCTCGTCCATGACGAGGATGCGTGCGTTGAAGAGGATGGCTCGGGCAATGGCAACGGACTGGCGCTGTCCACCAGAGAGGGCCTTGACCGGTTCCTTGAAGCGGCGGAAATTGGGGTTGAGACGCCCCATCACTTCCCGTGCTCGCGATTCCATCGCGGCATCGTCCAACGTGCCGATCGGCGTCACCAATTCGCGACCAAGGAAGAGATTGGCGGCGGCGTCGACATTGTCGGCAACGGCGAGCTGCTGGTAGATGGTCTCGATCCCATACGCCTTGGCATCACGCGGATTGCTGATCGAGGCCGGCTCGCCATTGATCTTGATATCCCCGGCGTCGCGCTTGTAGGCACCCGACAGGATCTTGATCAGCGTCGATTTTCCCGCGCCGTTGTGGCCAAGCAGGCCAACGACCTCGCCGCGGTGCAGGTTGATCGAGGCGTGATCGACGGCCTTGATACCGCCGAAGGCGATTGAGATGTCGGTCATTTCGACCAGGGGTGTGCTGGCATCCAGCATGACGGGCACTCCTAGTGCTTATTCCGGCGGTAGAGCGTGTCGAGCCACACCGCGAAAACCAGAACAATACCGACAACGATGGACTGAAGCGGACTATCAAGCCCCATCAGCACCATGCCGGACTGCAGCGATTGCATGACCACGGCGCCAAGCAGCGCGCCGGCAATAGTACCGACCCCGCCAGCCAGCGATGTACCGCCGATAACGGCAGCCGCGATCACATAGAGTTCGTCGAGCGTGCCCAGGGCGTTGGTCGCCGCATTGAGGCGCGCGCTCGAAATGGCGGCCGCTACGGCGCAGAGGCCGCCCATGAGCATGAAGATCTTGACCGTCATCCAGCGCGTATTGATACCCGCCAGTTCTGCAGCCTCTGGGTTGCCGCCCATGGCATAGACGTAGCGGCCAAACCGCGTCCGCATGGTGAGGAAGGTCATCAGGACCCCCACGCCCACGGCAATCAGCACAGGCACAGCGATGCCATGCGAGATGAAGAGTCCGCCTTCCGGCACGGCAATACCGTTGGCCTTCGCGTAATTCTCGGCGATGCGCACTGGCCAGGGATAGGCGTTGGCCACCCAGATCGCGCCAATGGTCGCGCCGCAACCAAGAACAGCCAGCGACGCCTCTGCCCAAAGCGGGCGTTGGGGGAAATTAAAGCGATGGCGCTGACGGCGACCGAAATAGAGCCCGGCAATGATGGCCGCGCAGGCGATTCCGGCAACGATCCAGCTCCAGGTGAAGCCGATGGAACCGGCCGGCCCCCCACCAATCAGCTGGAAGGTCTGGTCCATGGGCGCAACGGTTCGGCCCATGGTCACCCACCAAGCGGCACCGCGCCAGACGAGGTAGCCGCCGAGCGTGACGATGAAGGCCGGCACTCGCAGATAGGCGATAATCGTGCCCTGCAGCGCTCCAATGCCAACGCCGACAATGAGACCCGCCAGCAGCGACAGGCTCCAGATCATTGGATGGCCGAGGCCAAGCCCCATTTGCACCGGCAGGATTTGCGTCTGCATGACGCCCATCACCATGCCGACGACGCCCAGAATCGATCCTACCGACAGGTCGATATTGCGGGTGACGATAACGAGCACCATGCCCGTGACCATCACTGCAACCGAAGCGGTCTGTACCGACAGGTTCCAGAGGTTACGCGGCGTCAGGAACAGGCCACCGGAAAATATATTGAAGCCGATCCAGATGATCGCCAATGCGCCAATCATGCCCAAGAGGCGCGTATCCACCTCAGTCGCAATGAGGAAGCGCTGAATGGGATTCTGCGTAAATGTGCTCGGATGGGCTGGCGTGGAAATGGCGTGCTGATCAGCCATTCAGGTCTCCCGTGGAAACGGCGCCCCAGCACGAAGCCGGGGCGCAGTCCGGTTGCAATCAGGCAACCAGTTTAGCCTTTTATGGGCTCAGTTACAGGCGGCAACCGTACCGGCGGCAACGCCCTGACACACGACATCCTTGGTCACCCAACCCGCATCAATCACGAGGTTGAGGTTGTCCTGAGTAATCGGCACGGGAGGAAGCAGCACGGCGTTCATCTCGACGCCCTTCGGGCCATCGGAGAACTTGGTTGCACCGGTGACGGCATCGAGAGCCGTACCACCGCCCAGTTCGACGGCGATCTCCGCCGCCTTCTTACCCAGCTCGCGAGCATCCTTCCAAACCGAAACGGTCTGGGTGCCGAGAGCAATGCGGTTAAGAGCGGCATGGTCGCCGTCCTGGCCGGAAACCGGCACGGAACCGGCAAGACCCTGTGCGGCCAGCGCCGCGATGGCACCGCCTGCCGTACCGTCGTTGGAAGCAACGACAGCGTCGACTTCGTTATTATTCGCCGTCAAGAACTGTTCCATGTTCGCCTGGGCGACTTCAGGATTCCAGTTGTCGGTATAGGCTTCGCCGACATTCTTGATAGCGCCCGAATCGACCGCAGCCTGGAGCACTTCCATCTGCCCCGCGAACAGGAAGTCCGCATTGGGGTCAGCCGAATTGCCCTTGATGAAAACGTAGTTGCCTTCAGGCTTTACGGCGAAAACGCCCTGTGCCTGCATGCGCCCGACTTCCTTGTTGTCGAAGGTCAGGTAGAAGGCATCGGGGTTCTCGATCAGGCGGTCATAACCAACCACCGGAATGCCTTCCGCAACGGCTGCGGCAACGGCAGGGCCAATGGCTTCACTGTCCTGAGCGAGAACGATCAGCGCGGTCGCGCCCTGGCTGATCAGGCTTTCGATGTCGGTGAGCTGCTTGGAGGCGGACGACTGGGCGTCTGCCGAAATATACTCAGCGCCGGCCGCCTCGAGAGCGGTCTTGATCGCTGCTTCGTCGGTTTTCCAACGTTCTTCCTGGAAGTTGTTCCAGGAGACGCCGACGACGATTTTGTCCTGTGCCAAGGCGGCACCAGTCAACACGGTCGAGGCAAGCAAGACCGCTGCAAAGAGCTTATTCATCAATGTCCTCCCAAGGGCCATTCGGGCCCAAAATGCCATCCGCAGCCTTCACATCCCTAGGCAGGCGGGCACGCACTAGAGCATTATTTTCAATGCTCGAAAAAAGAAGTCGCATGTCAGATCGCGACGTGTCAACGTCAATTTCGAGTTCCGAATAAAATCAAGGTTGCGTCGCGGCGGCAGCTTTGGTGTCTTGGGGCGGGAGTGAGGGAGTTGACTGCTTGACGCGAACCGTCAGCGATAGCGACAGCGTCCGGCGGCAAAACCGTGGACTGGTCTTGAGTGCCTTGCGCATGCAGGGCGCGCAGTCTCGCACGGCCCTCGCCAGCCTGACCGGTCTTAGCCACGCCAGCATGACAGCCATCATGTCGGACCTGCTCACGCAGGGACTTGTGGCGGAGGTGACGGCCGACCGTCCCGATGGCAGAACACGCGGACGGCCGGCGACTTTTGTCAACTTCGCCCGCACTGCCGCTCACGCCGCGCTCTTCGAACTCGACGTCAATCGCGCCCGGCTTTCCCTCATCGACTATGGCGGCGTATTGGTCGACCGCATCGAGACAGAACTCACGCCAGGCACCTTTGCGGGAATAGCGCCGTGCCAATTCCTGTCCGACCGTCTCGATGCCCTTCTTGCGCGCACGCCTGCGGCCAGGAAGACGCTGCGCCGCGTTGCCATTTCAGTTCAAGGTATTCTGGAGCGCGACGGTCGCGGGCTGCGCTGGTCGCCGATCCAGCATCTCGCGGGTGCCCCTTTTGCTTCCGAGCTCTGCGACGCCCGCGGACTTCCGGTAACACTGCACAAGCGCGGACGCCTCCTCGCGGAAGGTGCGCGCTGGCTCGATCCAGCCCTGCACGAAGCCAGTGTGGCGACGGTATTCGTCGGATCGACCGTGGCCATGGGCGTCACATTCCGAGGGCAGATTATGGGCCGCGGCGACGAAGGCGCCACCGAATTCGGCCATATGAACCATGTTCCCAATGGCGCACTGTGCCGCTGCGGCATGCGAGGCTGCATCGAAGCCTATGCGGCGGACTATGCGGTGCTGCGCAACGCTTATTCCGTGCCGGAAACGGCGCCCCCTGCCCCGGCCGTGCCGGCCCAGCAGTATGAAATGCTGATGCAGCGCGCCGAGGCAGGCGACCGCAGCGCCACGCACGCCTTCAATCTTGCCGGTCGCGCTATCGGCTTCGGGCTCAGCCGCCTGCTGGCGATTTACGATCCCTCGCACATCCTGATCGTAGGACCAGGCGCACGAGCGCTCGAACTCATGCGCCCCGAAATCGATCAGGCGATCAAGGCTTCGCTCGTTGGCAGCATCAACGGCGCTCCCCATATCATCGCGCATCGCGATGAGACGGAGCCCATTTTCAAGGGCCTGCTGATGAAGACCCTCAACGACATCGACCAGGTCGATTTCGCGCCACTACCGAACTCTGGTCGAGCCGGTTAGCGGCGTCAGATTTTCAGCCAGTCGTGCAGCCTGTCGGCCATGACTGCAGGCTCTTCCTGGCCGCCATGCAGCGTC
The DNA here is from genome assembly GCF_040509215.1 of Devosia sp. Classification (GTDB taxonomy): domain Bacteria; phylum Pseudomonadota; class Alphaproteobacteria; order Rhizobiales; family Devosiaceae; genus Devosia. Next base: position 10,800 of record NZ_JBEVLL010000298.1, on the reverse strand, counting down.
AGGTCGGGCTTGCTTGGCACTTCGAACGGGCTGTCGATGCCGGTGAAATTCTTGATCTCGCCGCGACGTGCCTTGGCATAAAGCCCCTTGGGGTCGCGCTGTTCCGCTATTTCGAGCGAGGTATCGACATAGACTTCCGTAAAGCGGATATCGCCGGCGATCTCTCGTGCCAGTTGCCGTTCCTTCTCGAACGGCGAGATGAACGACACCAGCACGATCAACCCGGCGTCAGCCATGAGCGTTGCCACTTCCGCCACGCGGCGAATGTTCTCGACGCGTGCCGCTTCGGTGAAGCCAAGGTCTTTATTGAGCCCGTGGCGCACATTGTCGCCATCGAGGATGTAGCAGTGCCGCCCTTCCGCCGTCAGGCGTTTTTCGAGCAGGTTGGCGATCGTCGATTTGCCCGAACCGGAAAGCCCGGTGAACCAGACGATCTGCGCTTCCTGACCCTTCTGCTCGGCGCGCACCTGCCGGTTCACGTCGAAGGATTGATAGGTCAGGTTCTGCGCACGCCGCAGGCCGAATGAGATCGTCCCGGCCGCCAGCGTGGCGTTGGAAAGCCGATCGATCAGAATGAAACCGCCGGTGAGCGGATTGTCGGCATAGGGATCGAAGGCAATGGCTCGGTCCGTTGCGATGGTAACGGTGCCGACCTCGTTGAGGTCGAGCTTGTTCGCCGCCACATGCTCGAGCGTGTTCACATTGGTGCGGAATTTAATGTCGGTGATCGTCGCCGGCACCGTCTGAGCACCGACCTTGAGCAGGTAGGAACGCCCCTGATACGCTGGCTCGTCGTTCATCCAGACAAGGCGCGCCTGGAACTGGTTGGAAAATTCGGGAACGGTGCCCGGATGAGCCAACACATCGCCGCGCGACACATCGATCTCGCGATCAAGCACCAGCGTCACCGCTTGCCCGGCAACAGCAGTATCGAGATCCCCATCCATGGTGACGACACGTGCAATCTTTGCCGGCTTTCGTGACGCGGCAACCAGCACCTCGTCGCCGACCGTCACCTGACCAGCGGCGACCGTGCCGGAAAAACCACGAAAATCGAGGTTGGGACGGTTGACCCACTGCACCGGAAAGCGAAACGGCTGCGCCGCCTTGTCTTGAGCAACTTCGATGGTTTCCAGATACGGAACCAGCGGCGCGCCAGTGAACCACGGCATGCGTTCGCTATTGGCCAGAATATTGTCGCCACGCAGCGCAGAAACCGGCACTGCGGCCAAAGTCTGGAAACCCAGATCTTTGGCGAAGGTGCGATAGTCGGCCTCGATCTGATCAAAGATGGCCTGATCGTAGCCGACGAGGTCGATCTTGTTGACCACGAGAACCACGTGCTTCACGCCCACCAGCGACAGAATAAAACTATGGCGGCGGGTCTGCGTAAGCAGGCCCTTTCGCGCATCAACCAGCAGCAAAGCGAGGTCAGCGTTCGACGCACCCGTCGCCATGTTGCGGGTATACTGCTCGTGGCCCGGCGTGTCGGCGACAATGAACTTGCGCTTGTCGGTCGAGAAGAACCGATAGGCCACATCGATGGTAATGCCCTGCTCGCGCTCCGCGGCGAGACCGTCCACCAGTAGCGAAAAGTCGATGCCTTCGTCGCCGACCGTGCGGTTGTGGCTTTCCTTCTTCAAGCTCGCCAACTGATCGTCGAGAATGAGCTGGCTGTCGTAGAGCAAGCGCCCGATCAGTGTCGATTTGCCGTCATCGACACTACCGCAAGTGAGAAAACGCAGGAGTGACTTGTCGGTCTGCTGGGCGAGCCAAAGGTCGAGATTGGTATCAGGCGTGGCCATGGCGAGGGTCATACTCAGAAATAGCCTTCCTGCTTCTTCTTTTCCATCGAGCCAGCGGAGTCGCTGTCGATCAACCGGCCTTCGCGCTCGGATGTGCGGCTCGCCTGCATTTCCATGATGATCGAAGGCAGATCGGCTGCGTTGGAACGAATGGCACCAGTCAGCGGGTAGCAACCAAGGGTGCGGAAGCGCACGGTTTCCTGGCGCGGCGTCTCGCCCGCCTCGAGCGGCAGGCGCTCGTCATCCACCATGATCAAAGTGCCGGAGCGCTCAACCACGGGTCGAGGCTTGGCAAAATAGAGCGGTACGATGGGGATGTTCTGGTCGTAGATATAGGTCCAGACATCCAATTCGGTCCAATTGGAGATCGGGAAAACGCGCATGCTTTCGCCCGGATTGAGCCGGGTATTGAACGTCCGCCAAAGTTCGGGCCGCTGGTTCTTCGGGTCCCAGGCGTGGCTGGCATTGCGGTGAGAAAAAACGCGTTCCTTGGCTCGCGACTTTTCCTCGTCGCGCCGCGCGCCACCGATGGCCGCATCATAACGCCCTGCGTTAAGGGCCTGCCGCAGGGCGGCAGTCTTCATGATGTCGGTGTAACGCGACGAGCCATGATCAAAAGGATTGATACCGTCCCGTACGCCGTCAGCGTTGGTATGGGTGATGAGATCAAACCCATATTCCTCGGCTGTCCGATCTCGGAAGGCGATCATTTCCTTGAACTTGAACGTCGTATCGACATGCAGCAGCGGAAACGGAATCTTGCTCGGGAAAAACGCCTTGCGCGCCAGATGCAGCAGGACGCTGGAATCCTTGCCGATGGAGTACATCATCACAGGCCGCTCGAAACTCGCCGCAACCTCACGCAAAATCTCGATGCTCTCCGCTTCGAGCGACTGCAGATGGGTGAGACGAGTTGAGGTCACGTTGGTCCAGCCTGTTAATATGGCGATCCAGAATATTGACCTTGTAACTACTTGCGGAAGACCCCTGCCAGCAAGGCCGAAAATGCCTGAATCGCTGGGGTTTCAGGGGCTTGAGGCAAAATAGTGCGGCGCTGCTCCGCGCACTGATAAACCTCTCCACCCGAACCCGCGCCACGCCCCCACACCGCTCGCGACGAGCCATCGACGCGCAAAAATAATTCTACGCCCCGCGTGGGGCGATCAGGCAGGCGTGGCAATGGAGGAAGACGTGGTGCCGGCAACAGGGTTCGAACCCGTGACCCCCTGATTACAAATCAGGTGCTCTACCAACTGAGCTATACCGGCGTAACGAGCGCCGTTTAGCATTGGGCATCGGAGCCTGCAAGGTACTTGGAGCGGCGCGGTCAGCGTCGATTGTTCTCTGGTGCTTTTTTCTTGGGATCGATGGGCTGATCCTGCATTTCCTTTTCCCCCTTGTGGCCAAGGTCGTCGACATTATCGTCCATCTGATGGCCTGGTCGGGTTTCCACGGGCGCGGGCGAATACTTTTGTTTGTCCATGGTAGGGCTCCTTCTGAGAAAGCAACCCGCGAGCCACGGCGAAGTTCCGCACGCCGCGCCCCCTCGTTCCTTCCTCATCTTGACGCCGCCGATCGCTTGGCCTTTGAAAGCTATCGCTCGCCTTTCGGTCACGCTTTTGCTACTAGCGACCGCGTATTCCAGCCGCGCTTCATCCTAAGACGAATCGCGGCGATAAAGATGTGCCGGTTGGCACTGCCTGCAGTCGTTTAGGGGGCAATGTGAGCGGTTCGGCACTTCCTCGCGTGGCAATCGTCACCAATGAAACCCCAGGCTCCGAGGCCGCTGCGCAGCGGCTCCGCGGGATTTTGGGCGATGTTTCCATCGACGACGCGGACTATGTTGTTGCCCTCGGAGGCGACGGCCTCATGCTGCAGACGCTTCACCGCGTGATGCCCCATGGGACACCGGTATATGGCATGAATTTCGGCTCAGTCGGCTTCATGATGAACGACTATGCCGAGGCCGATATTGTCCAGCGCCTGCAGTCGGCGCAGCGGACGAAGATTTATCCGCTGTCGATGGAAGTGCTCGATGCCTCAGGCAAGCGCCGCATCGCCCTTGCCCTCAATGAAGTCTCGCTGTTTCGCTCGACGCATCAGGCAGCCAAGATCCAGATTGCGGTCGACAATGAAGTCCGGCTCGAAGAGCTGATCTGCGACGGCATCCTCTTGTCCACGCCCGCTGGGTCGACCGCATACAACCTCTCTGCGCACGGTCCGATTCTGCCGATTGAAGCGCCGCTGCTGGCGCTGACTCCAATCTCGCCCTTCCGCCCCCGTCGTTGGCGCGGTGCGATTCTCAGCAATCGGGCTGAAGTACGATTCACGCTGAACGAAGCAGAAAAGCGGCCTGTCAGCGCCGTAGCAGACAATATCGAAATTCAGAACGTGCGCGAGGTCACCGTGCGCGAGGACCGCTCGCATGGAGTGACGCTGCTCTTTGATCCTGGCAAGAGCCTCGAAGAGCGCGTCCTTAGCGAGCAGTTCAAGTTCTAACGTAGCTCAGGCCGCCGGAAGCTCCAGCAGTTGCCCGGCTCTCGCAGGCGGAAGCGCCATGGCGAGGTGCGTGGTCTCGGCAAATGCGCGCATCACTCCGCGTGCAGCCCTTCGTGCCAGCGCGATATTCTGTTCGCTCAGGTAGGCAAAGGTCTCTTCCAAGGCCGGCGGAATCACGCCGTCATGGTCGGTGATAAGTTCCTCGGTAAGCGCAGTGACGACATAATGCCGGGCGGTGATGTCGTCAGCCAAATCTGCGGTTCTCGCGTAAAGAACCAATTGCACCAGCACTTTACCTAGCTCTGCTGGCAGTCCAGCCCGCACAAAGAGGGCCGAGAGCGAAGCGCGGCTGCCGCTTTCGAGCAGGGTGAAGACTTTCTCGCGCGAAACATCGGCCAATTCTGCGACGCATGACGCGAAGAACATGACGTGGCCGGTGACGACCGCGTGCAGAAGGATGCGGGAATTGAGCAGGCTCGACCCGACGAGTCCCTGCACGAAATCCCGCCTCTGCTGGCATGCCTCGTTTTCGCCGATCGACGACAAGGCCGTATCCGTACCGTCGCGCAGGAGCCTGGCCAGTCGGTCTGGAGCCAAAGCGCCGCGGACAAGTCGCAGTTCTCTCAAGGCTTCCGTAACGCGCTGGACGAGGATCAGGCGAGCAGGAGCCGGGAGGTCTGGGCGAGAAAGCAAAGCGCCCCGCATTTTCGCGTTCTGACCTTTGCCACGGGCAAGCTCAACCAGAAGCTCCGAGTCGATCGCGATGTCCGTCCGGCGCAGAACGTGCTGCGTGATGTCCTGGTCATCTCGGGCGATGAGTTCGGCGGCGATACGCGGAGAGAGTTTCGCGCGTTGGGCAATGGCCAGCCAGATCGACTGGTCGCCCTTGCGGACACAACCAAGCAGGTCCGCGTCGATAAGTATCGGAGAATACTGTAGAATTGCCCGCGAGATGATCGGACTGTCCTGCAGCAGGGCAATCATGATCGGTCGAGGGGCGTCCAGCGAATGGAGCATCCCGTAGGCCAAGGCAGCGCGCACTTTGACTGAGGGATCGTCAAGAAAACCGATCAGCGCAGCGTATAGGGCCGCATGTTCATCGGCGGGCCCCTGATGATCAAGAAAAGCCAAAGCAGCCAAATGGGCGGCGTGACCGCGCTCGTCGCTATCATTGGACCGGGACAGCCGGACGAACTCACTATACTCGATCATTACTCTCTCCACACCCGAGCGAAGACAGCCTAGCGAAGACTATTTAAGGAACCGTTCACCATAGAATTTAACGAGTTCAGCGCGCGTAAAGCTGGGTGAAAAACGCGGAACCGCCGGCGGGCGGCGCTTCGGCCTCTTCGGGAACGGTCTTGAAGAGGCCGGTGAAGGACATGTTGTCGGTGGAGAATCGCGAGGGAACGACGGGCAGCGGCTCGGGCTGCCCGGCACCCTGCCCGGCCATCTGCTGCGTAGAAAACGCAGCATTTGTAACGCCTTCGTGCTTGGCGACCAGAGCGCGGTAGACATCGCGAATCGTGCGCGGCTGGCCGTTGCTGTAGAAAATCGCCTGGTTGGCGTCGGCCTGGCGGGGGAAGAGGTTTACCGCGAGCTGGTCGGGATCCTCGAGGCCGGCCTTGAACATGCGCTCGGCGCCTTCGGCACCGAGGAAATGGGCGATGTAGAGTTCGCCCGCGCTCGGGTTGCGGCCGAATTTGGACTTCAGGTATTCGCCATTGGAGCGCGTGAAGGCGGCAGCGAGGTCTGCGGCGATCTGCGGATCTTCGCGCAGCTTGAGGATTTCGGCTTTGCGCGCGGGGTCGGCGACCGTGTAGCCGCCATCGCTACGTTGTTGAATTTCATTGGCAATATTGCCGTAGCCGAGTCTCGGGCCCTCTTGCTTCATCACCTGAAGCCAGGTGCCTTCGAGGAACTGGAAGAGACCGACGGCCGACGAAGTGCTGGCTTTTGCAGACGGATTGAGGCTGCTTTCGCGCATCGCCGTCTGCAAAAGATAAGAGAAGTCCACGCCGCTGCGATTGCCGGCCGCAGTGAGCGCGGTGGCCAGATTCTGCGGAACGGAGATGGACTGGACGCCCATTAACAGCCTGAGGTTAGCGCGAAGACTGCGTTAACCTCTGCATTATTATGGCTAACAGACTGTTAACGTCGAGATTGTCATGGGTGCCATTCTGTCACGATTTCGGCCAGATCCGGACGCGGACGATCTTCGATCGATGTGGTCGGGGTGCCGATATGCACGAAACCGACAAAGCGCTCGCCCTCTTTCGCGCCGAGTGCTGCAGCGGCTTCGGTGTCGAAAGTGTACCAGCGGGTGATCCAGGTCGCGGCATAGCCGAGGGCATAGGCGCCGTGGACGAGATTGAAGGCGACATTGCCGGCCGAGAGCAGTTGCTCGAATTCCGGGATCTTCACATGCGGCTTTGCGGTCGAGATGATGCCGATGACGAGGGGCGCAGGGAGAAACTGGCGGCGTTCGATTTCGAGACCGGCTTCATCTAGGTCCGGCCGCTTGGCCTTGGCGATTTCCGCCAGTTTTTCGCCGACGGCGGCGCGGGCATCGCCGGAGAAAAGAACCAGACGCCACGGCGCGAGCTTGCCGTGGTCGGGAACGCGCGTTGCTATGGTGAGCAGCGTCTGCAGATCCTCGCCGGTGGGAGCGGGCTCGGCAAGAAAGGCCTGACCGACGGAGCGGCGGGTCAGCAGATGGTCACGCAAGGCTGGGTTGGCGGGCATGGTCTATCCTTGTGGGCAGCTTGAAGCGGGCGGGCCTTAAGGAAAATGCTTTGACCCAATCCGGCACCGGTTTTCAAGCCGGTCTGAGTGTGACACAGCTTTTCCGTAATCGCGCCCTAGCTTGAAAAGAGTCGGGGAGCCCCGACCTTCTCCAATGGCCCGAACAACCATGCTGCCTGTATTTCGCCTGATTGCCTGTGCCATTCTCGCTCTTGCGAGCGTGACGGTTGCCGCGGCGCCGGTTGCGTTTGCGCAAGAGAACGCCGAGATTCCGCCCCTGCCCCGTCCCCGTCCCGATCCCAACAACCTGCCACCTGCGGCTGCGCCTGCCGCCGGTACGGCCGCGGATGCAATCGCAGCGGTGACGAGCGTTCCGCAGTCGGTGACCCTCACCGCCAGGATCACGCAGGAAGGCCCGTCGATCCCGGAAGGCGTCGTCTGGCGGGTGTTCGATAGCGTGCCTGACGCTCAGGGCAATATGACGCTGGTGGCAAAATCCGAGGAATCGACGGCGCGGCTCGATCTGCCGCCGGGCGAATACGTGGTGCATGCCGCCTATGGACGTGCGCAGCTCAGCGAATCTCTCTCGGTCGTGCCGGGCAACAACGAAAAGGTGGTCGACCTAGAGGCTGGCGCACTGCGGCTGAATTCTGCCGTGACCGGCGACATTCCGATCGCGCCGACACAGTTGCGCTTCGATATCTTTACCGCCGGCGAAGAAAGCAGCCGCGTGCTGATCGCCGAGAACCTGCCGCCTAATGACATCGTCACGCTCAATGCCGGCACCTATCACATCGTCTCGCACTTCGGTGCGATCAACGCCGTGGTGCGCGCCGACCTGCGCGTCGAAGCCGGCGAACTGACTGACGCAACGCTCTACCATCACGCAAGCGAAGTTTCGTTCCGGCTGGTTTCCGAAGAAGGCGGCGAGGCCATCGCCGACGTCGAATGGACGATCAAGACGCCTGATGGCGCGACGGTTTTCACCGATCGTGGAGCGTTCCCGTCGACCGTGCTCGCCGAGGGCGAATATCTGATTTTCGCCAAGCAGGGCGAGCAGGTCTACAACCGCGAAGTGCAGGTGGTTTCTGGCGGATCGCGCGAAATCGAAGTTCTAACGGGCGTTTACGGCGGGGTTTGAGGGCTAGCGGCCCCTGCTCTCGGCTTTCGCCGCCGGGCTTGCTCCGGTGGTCCCCAGCGGAGGCGAGATGGATTGCCGGGACAAGCCCGGCAATGGCGGTGGCGGCAACGCTACTTCCCGTAGACATCCTTCGGATCGAACAGCTTGGGCAGGCCCGTATCTTCGAGCCGCGCGATGCCGCTTTCGGTTTCGACGCTGCGATAGAAGCAGCTCTTGCGGCCGGTGTGGCAGGCGGCGCCGCGGCCGGTCTGGCGGACGGTCATGACCAGGCAGTCCTGGTCGCAGTCGGTGCGCAGGTCGACGACTTCCTGCAATTCGCCCGACGTTTCGCCCTTCTTCCAGATGGCTTTTCGCGAGCGCGACCAATAGTGCGCTATGCCGGTATCCAGCGTCAGGCCGAGGGTTTCAGCATTCATGTGCGCGACCATCAGGACATCCTTGGTCCCTTCTTCGATGGTGACGACCGTAATGAGGCCATGGGCATCGAAGCGCGGCGCGAAGATCGTGCCTTCTTCGAGTTCGTCATGGCTCAGCAGTTTGGGGTCGGCGAAAGCAATGGTCATGATACGCACCTCCGGCTCGATTGCGGAGGCTCTAACGCGCATCACGACCAAACGCCAGTAGTTCAGTTCTTGAGGCCGAACCAGATTTCGATATCGCCGCTGCCGCTGCGACCATCGAAGGCCGGTCCGTAATATTCAAGGAAGCTATAGGTCGCCTCGCTGGCTTCGTAGCCATTGGCGGTCAGCCACTTTTCTCCCGCACCGATGGTCTGGCGGATGGTGGAAAGGTCGCCCTTGTGTAGAAAACGAGCCCAACGGAGAGCTGGCACCGAAACCAGCTCCAAATCGGGTGGAGCCTCGGCGCCGGCGCGCATTTCGACCGCGACGACATATTCGAACTTGTCATCCGCAATCTCGCCGACAATGCCGTAGGCCGCCCCGGCAATGGTTCCGTCTATATGACCGATATAGGGCTGGAACCGCTGCCACTGGGCAGGAAGGCCGGCAGGATTGTTCATGTTGTGACGCTCGCCGATGCCGGCGAAATACATGGCGGGGCGGTTTTCGAACCGAGGCGGCTCGACGGTAACCTGGGCTTGAGTATCCATTCTTTGAGGCTCCACGAGGGTAATCCCTTCAAGGTTGCGCCTTTGGCGAACCACTTGCGGCGTGACGCCGAACTGATCGCGGAAAGCGCGGGTGAATGCCTCATGCGAGCCATAGCCGGCATCGAGCGCGACCGACAGGATATCGGGCGCCCCCTCGGCCAACTGGCGTGCCGCATCGCTCAGGCGCCTTGCCCGCAGATAGGCCGTGACCGAATAGCCGGTCACCAGGGGAAAGACGCGTGAAAGATAGCTCTTGGAACGCCCCGTCACCTCCGCCAACTCGTCGAGCCCCAGCGGCTCGCGTGAGCGGCTTTCGAGGACCCAGAGCATTTTGGAGACAACTGACATGGCATGTACCCGCTTGAGACGGGTATTCTATGCCATAAGTGGGACAAGCGCATTTGATCGCGCTTGTCCTACAGGGGAAGAGTCTAGCGGCGGGAAATCATCGCGAAGAATCGGTCCTGCTCGACGCGATCTTCGGCAAAGACGCCGGTGAAGCGATGGGTGATCGTCTTCACATCATGGGCGCGAACGCCGCGCATGGTCATGCACATATGTTCGGCTTCGAGCATGACGGCGACACCGCGCGGGCCGAGATTTTCGTTGATGGCGTCGATGATCTGCGCCGTCATGGTTTCCTGCGTTTGCAGGCGCCGCGCGAAGACTTCTACCAGGCGGGCGAGCTTGGAGAGGCCAACAACGCCGTCATGCGGCAGATAGGCGATGTGCGCCTTGCCGAAGAAGGGCACCATGTGGTGTTCGCAATGCGCGTAGAACGGAATGTCGCGCACGAAGACGATGTCATCGTAGCCGCCGACTTCGCGGAACATCTTGGAGAGAACTTCCTTGGCGTCCTGGCCATAGCCGGCGAAGAGCTCTTCATAGGCCTTGGCGACGCGCGCGGGCGTTTCCAGGAGGCCTTCGCGGGTCGGATCATCACCAGCCCAGGCGATCAGCGTGCGGACAGCGGCCTCGGCTTCTTCGCGGGTGGGACGAGGCATTGCCGTGGACGTGGCAGGTGCGGGGAATGGTAGCTTCACGGACGCGTCCAATGGACTACTCCTAACTCGAGAACCGAAGTCACTACGGTTTCGTCGGCGGTTTGGACCACTCCAGGGTGCGTATCTCTGGCGATCCGTGTTGGACCATCTATATAGAAGGCGTACAAGACGGGAACAAGAAGTCAGATTTCCTAGATGGCGCTCAGCGAGCTTTATTCGGACAAGATTCTCGACATTGCCGGAAACGCAGTTCAGCCCGGTCGGTTGCCTGCGCCGGATGCTTCTGCGCGAAAAGTCAGCCGCATCTGTGGCTCGGTGATCGAGGTCGATGTGATCGTGGCCGATGGCGTGATCACGGGCTATGGGCAAGAGGTATCTGCCTGTGCCTTGGGGCAGACTTCGGCGGCAATCGTGGCGCGCGAGATCGTCGGGACGCGCGTCGAGGATTTTCGGACGCTGGCGCAGCAGATGCGGGAAATGCTGAAGGCCGAGGGC
>NZ_JBEVLL010000297.1:0-8918 GCF_040509215.1 Devosia sp. | reverse complement strand
TCATTGCCGGGCTTGTCCCGGCAATCCATCTCGCCTCCGCATGGACCACCGGGACAAGCCCGGTGGTGACGATGCGATATAGATGGCGTCCGACGGTTAGAGCGGATTTGCTCTGTGGGCTGGCGAGAATTTGCAACGTTGCCACGATCTCGTTAGAAGCATTCTTGATGCCCGGCTCTTTTCTTCTGCCGGACGGGAGCCAAGATGAGCGACGTCACCAATTCTCTGCCCAAGACCAATGCCAGCCCATGGCAGAAGCGCCCTTTTCACCGCCAGTATCTGATGCGGCAGGCCAATGATCTCTTCGACTTTTTCGAAGCGGCCTCGATCAATCCCAAGGGCGGGTTCTTTGAGCTCGACGACGAGGGAATGCCGCTCGGCGAGGACAATGGGATCAGGCAGATCCATGTGACGACGCGCATGATCCATTGCGCCGTGGTGGGGAGCCTGATCGGGCGGCCGGGCTCGGACGAGATCATCGACCATGGCATGAATTACCTCTGGAACAAGCATCGCGACGACAAGCGCGGCGGTTACTTCTGGTCGCTCGATGACAACGGCGTCACCGATGGTGCCAAGCAGGCTTATGGGCATGCTTTCGTGCTGCTGGCCGGATCGAGCGCGAAGCTCGTGGGGCATCCGCTGGCCGACAAGGTGATTGCCGATGCGACCGAGGTGATCGAGAAGCGGTTCTGGGACGACAGTGTCGGGGCGGTGCGCGAGGAATTCAGCGCGGATTGGACCGAGGTGCGCGGCTATCGCGGTCAGAATTCCAATATGCACCTGACCGAAGCGCTGATGGCGGCTTATGAGGCTACGGGGCAGCAGGCCTATCTCAAGAAGGCCGAGCGCATTGCCGAGCTGATCATCCGCAAGAATGCGGTGCGGCTCGACCACCGCGTCGCCGAGCACTTTGACGAGTACTGGGTGGTCGACAAGAATTATCGCCATCCCAATGAAATGTTCCGCCCCTCGGGCACGACGCCGGGCCATTGGCTCGAATGGTCGCGCCTGCTCTACCAGCTCTGGGTACTGGGGCAGAAGCAGCACTCGTGGATGACCGATGCGGCGCGGAACCTGTTCCAGCGCTCGATCGAGCTTGGCTGGGACAAGGTTCACGGCGGCTTCTTCTATACGCTCGACTGGAATGACGAGCCGGCGATCCGCGAAAAGCTTTGGTGGCCAGTGGCCGAGGCGATCGGCGCGGCGAGCTATATTTCGGCGCATGACAATGACGCCTATTTCCAGGCTTGGTACCGCAAGCTTTGGGACTATGCGGAAAATCATGTGATCGACCATGCGCGCGGCGGGTGGCTGAGCGAATTGAAGGAAGACCTGACGCCAGCTTCGAACCTTTTTGTCGGCAAGCCGGATATTTATCACGCGCTGCAGGCCTGCCTCATTCCGCTCTATCCGGCGACCGGCAGCCTGACGCATGCCATCATCGAGCAGGACCACAAGACCCGCTAAGTCTTGGGTGCTTCAAGAAATCGGCGGCGTGGGACAACCGTGCGCCGCCCTTTGCGTTGTGCCTTCGAACAAGGAGGCGACATGCAGACACTTTCGGGCAAGACCGCATTGGTGACAGGGGCGGGTTCGGGCATCGGCAAGGCGGCGGCACTGCTCTTGGGGCGGGAGGGCGCCAATGTCGCGGTGTTGAGCCGCACCAAGAAGGAGGTCGATGCCGTGGCGGCGGAGATCGAAGGCCAGGGCGGCAAGGCGATCAGCATTACGGCGGACATTTCGGACGACGGGGATATGGCGCGCGCCGTGGCGCTGGTGGTCGAGCGGTTTGGGAAGCTCGATATCGTCGTGGCCAATGCAGGGATCAACGGGGTCTGGGCGCCGATCGAAGAGATTACGCCCGAAGAGTGGGACAAGACGATTACGGTCAACCTGCGCGGGACCTATCTGACGCTGCATCATGCGGTGCCGCGGCTTGAGGCGGCGGGTGGCGGGGCCATTGTGATCGTCTCGTCGATCAATGGGACGCGGACGTTTACGACGCCGGGGGCATCGGCTTATTCGGCGACGAAGGCGGCGCAGGTGGCGATGGCGCAGCAATTGGCACTGGAACTGGGGCCGAGGGGGATCAGGGTCAATGCGGTTTGTCCGGGTTCGATAGAGAGCGAGATCGGGGAGAACACGGAAAAGCGCGGGATGGAGAAGACCGAGATACCGGTGCACTTTCCGAAGGGCGATATTCCGATTACCGGAGGCAAGCCGGGAAAGGCCGAGGATGTGGCTGAGGCAGTGTTGTTTCTGGTTTCGGATGCGTCGCGGCACATTACCGGGACACCGGTTTGGATCGATGGTGGACAGGGGTTGTTGCGGTAGGATCGAACACCGGTGTTTGCCGACCCCCACCCTTGATCCCTCCCCACAAGGGGAGGGAGACGATGGAGCCGACAATTCCTTTGATTGTCACGCGGCTGAGACAGGCGTAAAGACGCGCTGACTTTCTCCACAAAGCCGGCCAAATGACCGATAGTGCTGTTCTCGTTGCCCCGCGCGATATTACCGATCTTGCAGTCGAAGCTGCGATCGAAGCGGCGGCGGTGATCCTCGATGTTTATGCGCGGCCGATCCATGTCGTGTCGAAATCGGATGGGTCGCCGGTGACCGAGGCGGATGCGGCAGCGGAAGAGGTGATTATCGCGCAACTCAAGGCGACAGAATTGCCGGTTCTGGGCGAGGAGAGCGTGGCGGCGGGCATCGTGCCGGTGTTGGGCGAGCGTTATTTCGTTGTTGATCCGCTCGATGGCACCAAGGAATTCATCAAGCGCAACGGCGAGTTCACCGTCAATATCGGGCTTGTGGAACATGGCAAGCCGACCATGGGCGTGGTGCTGGCGCCGGTGACCGGCGAGATTTTCGTGGGCGACGCCAATGGCGCCTGGACCGGGCGGGTGGTCGATGGCGTCGTGACGGAGAAGCGCGCGATCAGTGTTGGTTGGCTGCCGCGGTTGCGGATTGTTGCGAGCCGCTCGCATGGGCACGCGGCGCTCGAAAAGCTCTGCCAGACGCTCGATGTGGAAAGCGATGTGTCGGTGGGGTCGTCGCTAAAGTTCTGTTTGCTGGCGCGCGGCGATGCGCAGCTTTACCCGCGATTTACCCCAACTTGCGAATGGGACACTGCCGCGGGCCAGGCGGTACTGGAAGCGGCGGGCGGAGCCGTGGTAACACTGGACGGCGCCCCGATGCGCTACGGAAAGCACGAGCTGAGCTTCCTCAATCCGTACTTTGTGGCCGCGGCGAGCCTCGAGCTTGCACAAAAGGCCGCAAAAGAGATGCAGACGCTGCTCTAGCTTTTTGACGCATGTCTTTATCCCGAAACCGGGACCACTTTGGGGAGACATGCTTTAAAATAAAAGCGTCATGCAACAGACGCTTAACTGATCTGCACGATCACAACCCTCGTAAATCTTGTGCAGCAGGGGTTGTAGATATATAGCCCCGGCATATATCGAACCGGCATAGTGCCGGGAGGATTGTGCTTTATGAACGTGCGGACGCTCTGTCTATCGGTGCTCTACGAGGGTGAAGCCACGGGTTATGATATCCGTCGCATGTGCACCGAGGGCGAGTTCGCCTACTTCGTGGAAGCCAGCTTCGGCTCGATCTATCCCGCGCTCGCCAAGCTCGACGAGGATGGTCTCGTCACCAGCCGCACGGTGCCGCAGGACGGCAAGCCGGCACGAAAAGTCTATTCCATCACCGATGCCGGACGTCAGGCTTTTGCCGAAGAACTGTCAGCGCCGCTGGGCGAAGATGTTTTTCGCAGCCCGTTTCTCCTACTGGCACGGTTTGTCAGCATCCTGCCGCAAGATCTGGTCGCTGGACGGGTGAAGGAACACCTCGACCGGATGACCGCGGAGCGGCAGCAACTGGACCAGGTGCGGTCCGAACAGGAATGCAGCCCGGCTGATTGCTGGGTTCTCAATTACGGTCGTGAAGTTTTGGGCGTTGCGGAGAAGTATCTGCGTACCCATATGCACGAACTGATCAACTTATCGCGAGCCGACGAGCGCAAGGACGCGGCGGAATAAAAGGGGCTGATATTCTATGCGTGCATTGTTTTCCTATGGTCTGGCGCTGCTGATCCTGCTTGGAGCAGGCGCCTGGCTGACCACCGGTACCCTCGTGCAGGGCGGTAACGGCCCCGGAAATGGCGAAAAGCCAATCATCTCCGTCATCGAAGGCGAAGAGCACGGACCTGTCCACAACGCACTGGCAGACGCCGGCGTTCTGGCCGAGCACCATGCGCCCGCGACTGACCCTGCCCTGACCATTGCTCAACGCAATGAAGCCACGACCGGTTCCAATGCCCCGTTGCCGGACGTGCGGACGCAGACTTTCACCGCCCAGCCCATGCCGGTCGAAGTGCCGCTGCGTGGCCGCACTCAGGCCAAGGCGACGGTGACTGCCGTTGCCGAAACCGCCGGCACCGTGGACACCGTGCACGTGACCAAGGGTCAGCGCGTCGAGGTGGGTGACCTGCTCTGCACGCTCGACCAGGGTACGCGCGTTGCCGCCGTTTCTCAGGCTCAGGCCGGTGTCGACCAGGCCAATGCCGCTCTTGCCCAGGCCCAGCTCAATTTCGACACCAATGCCGGCCTCCGCGAAAAGGGCCTTGCCGCTGCCAATACCGCTAACACTGCCGACGTGGCCCTTGCCCAGGCCAAGGCAGGCGTGAGCCAGGCTGCAGCCGGTCTCGACAATGCCAAGGCCGAACTCGACCGCACCGAAATCACCGCCAAGGTGGCCGGCCTCGTGCAGGACCCGTTGGCACTTGCCGGTTCGATGCTGAACGCCGGCGGCGCCTGCGCCACCATCGTGCAGCTCGACCCGATGATCTTTGCCGGCATGGTTCCGGAAAAGCATATCGGCCTTGCCAAGCTCGGTCTCGTCGCTTCGATCAAGACCGTGACGGGCCAGGCAGTCGAGGGCAAGGTGACCTACATTGCCTCGCAGGCCGACAATGCTACCCGTGCCTTCCCGGTCGAAATCGAAATCCCCAATGCCGACTTTGCCATCAAGGATGGCGTGACCGCTGAAGCCCTGGTCAATCTTGGTGCTGCACCGGGCCATCTGCTGCCGCAGTCGGTGCTGACCCTTGACGACGAAGGCACGCTCGGCGTGCGGACCGTGGAAGACGGCGTCGTGGCATTCCATGAAGTGACCATCGTCAGCGACACCCGCCAGGGCGTCTGGGTGACGGGCCTGCCCCCGGTGACCGAAGTGATCACCGTCGGCCAGGAAGGTGTGACTGCAGGACAGGCCGTGAATGCCAGCCCTGCTCCCAAGACGACCGAAACCGCAGCCAGCTAAGGACGAGTTTCATGCTCGACTTCATTGAGAAAATCCTGAGGATGCCACGGGTCGTCCTCACCGTCATGGCGATCGTCCTGGCGGCTGGTACGGCGGCTTATCTCTCCATGCCCAAGGAGAGTTTCCCGGCCATCGACGTTCCCTACCTCTACGTCTCGATCAGCCAGACGGGCGTTTCGCCGCGCGACGCGGAAAACCTGCTCGCAAAGCCGGCCGAAGAAGAACTGGCGAACCTGCCGGGGCTGCAGAATATCTCCTCGACCTCGACCACCGGCCATGCGTCGGTGATCCTCGAGTTCGACATCAATACCGACAAGGACCAGGCGCTGCAGGATACGCGCGCCAAGATGGACGCGATCAAGGCCAAGTTGCCTGCCGATGCCGATGACCCGACGGTCAGCGAAATCGACTTTATCGGTCCCGTCATGTCCGTGGCGATCTATGGCACGGCGCCTGAAAAGGAACTCAACCGCCGCGCCGAGCAGTTGCAGGATGCGCTCGAAGCGCTGGGCGACGTCCGCGAAGTCAAGCTTTCGGGCGCCCGCAAGGAACAGCTCGAAGTTCGCATCGACCTGCTGCGTCTCGAAACCTATGGCCTGACGGCCAGCCAGTTGTTTGACGCGCTGGCGCGCAACAACATGGTGGTCCCCGGCGGTACGCTCAACACCGGACAGGGTTCGTTCAATATCGAAGTGCCGGGCATGATCTCGACCGCGCAGGACGTTTACGACCTGCCGATCAAGACCGATGGCAATACCGTCGTCACCTTTGGCGACGTGGCAACCATCACTCGCACGCTTGCCGACGCTACCGAATATACTCAGGTGAACGGCTCTCCGGCCCAGATCCTTGGCGTTTCCAAGAAGGCCGGCACCAATATCATCGACGTGTCGAACCAGATTCGCGCGACCACTGCCGAACTGGCGGAAAGCTGGGGGAGCGGGGTTGGCTACAGCTTCTTCCTCGATCAGGCTGAAACGACGACCAATCTCTTCCGCTCTCTGGAAGCGGCCGTTCTGACCGCCGTGGCGCTGGTGCTGATCACCTGTATCGCAACGCTGGGCCTGCGCCCCGCGCTGATGATCGGTCTCTCCATCCCGCTCTCGTTCATGATGGCGTTCCTCGTGGCCGAAATGCTGGGCATGACCATCAATATGATGGTGATGTTCGGGCTGGTGATCGCGGTGGGCGTGCTCGTCGACGACCCCGTCGTGGTCGTTGAATATGCCGAGCGAAAACTGATGGAAGGGGTTCCCAAGAAGGAAGCTTTCATCATGGCCATGCGCAAGATGTTCGTGCCCGTGGTGGGTGCGACGGCGACGACGCTTGGCGCCTTCATCCCGCTGCTGTTCTGGCCGGGCATTATCGGCAAGTTCATGAGCTATCTGCCGATGATCGTGATCATCGTCATGATCGCCTCGTTCATTTCCGCCCTGATCTTCATGCCGGTTATCGGCTCGGTGATCGCCTCTACCCATGTCGACCCGGTGGAAAAGGCCAAGGCCGATATCGTCATGTATCCCGACAAGTTCGACACCAAGAAGGTGACGGGCCTGACCGGGCTTTACGTGCGCATGATGGAGAAGCTGATCTCCTGGCCGGTGCCGACGCTGGCTGTGGGTTTCGGCATCATCGTCGTGATCTTTGCCACCTATATCGCCAACCCGACCGGCACGGAGGCGTTCCCCGCCTCGGAACCGGAATACGCGACTGTCGCCGTGGTTGGTCAGGGCAATTACTCGCCCGAGGAAATCCGCGACATGCTGATCGAGGTCGAAGACCAGCTCCTGCAGGTCAACGGCATCCAGGACGTGATCATGCAGTTCGGCACGACCGGCGCCGCCGGTACCATGCCGCCTGACACGATCGGCAACTTCCAGCTGCAGCTCGTCAACTGGAACCACCGCGTCAAGGCAGAGCAGATCTTTGCCGACATCCGCGGTCGTGTCGCTAATATCGCCGGCCTCGATATCCAGGTTCTGGCGGTCGAGAACGGCCCGCCGGCAGGCAAGGACATCAACCTGCGCGTCGAAAGCAAAAACTATGACGAACTGGTGCCCGTCGTGGCGGCTATTCGCGATCATCTGGCCACCTGGCCCGAGATTGTCGACGCCGAAGACGGCCGCCCTTCCCCGGGCATCGACTGGCAGATCACTGTCGATCGTGCAGAAGCGGGCAAGTATGGCATCGGCGTGCGTGAGCTCGTCCCCTATGTGCAGCTGATCACCAATGGCGTGAAGCTGGGCACCTATCGCGACGAAGAAGGCGACGAACTCGATATTCGCGTTCGCCTGCCCAAGGAAGAGCGCACCTTCGACGCGCTCGACTCCATGCGCATCGCCACCCAGAACGGCATGATCCCGGTTTCGAACTTCATCGATCGCCAGGCTGTGCCAAAGGTTGCCAATATCGAGCGCCGCAACCAGGTCTACGTGATGAACGTGGCCGCGGGCCTCGTGAACCTGCCTGAAGGCGTCTATGCCGCCGACAAGGTGGCCGAGCTGCAGAAGTGGATCGGCGAGCAGGGCTTCCCCGATAGCGTCAATGTCGCTTTCGGCGGTGCCGAAGAGCAGATGGGCGACGCCAATGCCTTCATCGTCACGGCGATGGGCATGGCAATGGCCCTGATCTTCTTCATCCTGCTGCTCGAATATAACAGCTTCTACCAGGTGATGGTGACGCTCTCGACGGTGGTCATGTCGGTGGCAGGCGTGCTTTTGGGCATGCTGGCGACGGGGATGAGCTTCTCGGCAATCATGACCGGTCTCGGCATCGTGGCGCTGGCGGGTATTGTGGTGAAGAACGGCATCGTGCTGATCGACACCTACAATGACTATAACCGCCACCAGCACGTGGAACCCGTCAAGGCCATGCTGCTGACGGTGAGCCAGCGTGTTCGTCCCGTGTTGCTGACCGCGTTCCTGACGGCGCTGGGCGTTATCCCGATGTGGGCCAACGTCGAGTTCGACTTCATCCGCCGTGAAATCGTCATCGGTGGCCTGGCCGGCTCGTGGTTCATCCACCTTTCGGCAGCGCTGGTTTCGGGCCTGTTCTTCTCGACACTGCTGACGCTGATCATGGTGCCGGTGATGATCACCGCGCCGAGCGTGATGTGGAAGCAGATCAAGTGGCTGGGCGCGAACTTTGCCAGCGTCGGCCAGTGGATCTCGAGCCCGTTCCGCGGCAAGGCCACTGCGGCACCGGCCGGCTTCGACGGCGTGGCCGTGGAAGTTCCGGACGATGCCGACGGCAAGAAGTATGTCGTGAGCAAGGAAGCAGGGCTCGGCGACAAGGAAAAGGACGACCGTCGCGACGCGGCGGAGTGATCTTGGACCAGGACAGAATGAGAAAGGCCCGCAGTGATGCGGGCCTTTCTGTTTGGGGGTGAGTGTCGAGCGCGAGATTCCCGCTTTCGCGGGAATGACGCCGAGCGTGTGAAGAGAGCCTAGTTTGGGATGAACTGGTGTAGGCGCCAGTCGTCGCCGTCGAAATGGATGTCCCGGCTATAGGGGTTTTGGGGCGCGAGGGTTTTGGACCAGAAGGACTGCGCGGCGCCGTTGGTGTGGGGGACGGCGATGTGCCATTGG
>NZ_JBEVLL010000296.1:0-9432 GCF_040509215.1 Devosia sp. | reverse complement strand
TCGGAGATTTTGTGGCTTTTAGGAGAAAGGACAGCAGTCTTGTCTCTTGGCAGCCAACTCAGCGTTCAACAAAGAAGAACAACGAACGCCTATTTTTCTGCGAGCACCGCGATATAGCGCCGCGTCGCCTCGGTAAAACCAAGCAACAAAGCATCGGCAGTGATTCCGTGGCCGATCGACGCTTCCGCGACGCCCGGCACCGCCAGCTGAAATGCTGGCAGGTTTTCGAGGGTCAGGTCGTGCCCTGCATTGACGCCGACCCCAATCGAGAGAGCCGCAGCGGCCGTTTCGGCAAGCGCTGTCAACTCGGCCTGGGCACGCATGGGGTCGTCGTAACAGGCGCCGTAGGGCCCAGTGAACAATTCGATCCGATCGGCGCCGGTGGCCTTTGCAGCGGTCACCCCATCCATTCGGGCATCCGGATCGCAAAACAAGGAAATGCGACGATCAGGACGCTTCAGGCGCTGTACCACCGAGGTCAGGAAATTGCCTTTGCCGACAAAATCCCAGCCATGGTCTGAGGTGGCTTGTGCCGGATCGTCGGGCACGAGGGTCACCTGCTGCGGGTTGACGTCCTCGATCAACTCAAGGAAATCGTCGCTGGGATAGCCTTCAATGTTGAACTCGGCTTCTGGATATTCCGCGCGCAGCAGCGCACTGAGGTCATAGACGTCCGTGCGGCGAATGTGCCGCTCATCCGGCCGGGGATGGATGGTGATGCCGCTGGCGCCCGCATCCAGCACAATCCGCGCTATGCCGGTGACGCTTGGCCAGGGAAGATCACGCCGATTGCGCAATTGGGCAACGGCATTGAGATTGACTGAAAGCAGGGTCATGGCGCGGACTCGGTAGGAACTTAACCCTTCCTATACCGGATCGTCCGCGCCGCCCAATCGAACCTTTTGATAGGTTCTATAACATCTGTGACGGAATCCCGTCACATGCCCACGGGGCCGCGTCCGATGGCAGCAAGGCCCGTGCGAACCACTTCCACAAGACCAAGCGGCGACATCAGGGCGATGAAGCTGTCGATCTTGTCGGGCTTGCCGGTGACTTCGAACACGAAGCTTTCCACCGTAGCATCAATGATATGCGCGCGGAAGGCTTCGGCAAGGCGCAGCGTTTCGGCGCGGTGCTCGCCCGTACCCTGAACCTTGATCAGTGCCAGTTCGCGCTCGACGTAATTGCCCTCGGCCGTGAGGTCGTGGACCCGGTGCACCGGCACCAGACGCTCGAGCTGCAGCTTGATCTGGACGAGAACTTTGGGCGTCGCCACCACCACAACCGTGATGCGACTAAGTCGGCGCCCATGTTCGGTCTCGCTGACAGTCAGGCTCTCGATATTGTAGCCACGCGCCGAGAAGAGGCCAACGACGCGGGCCAGGATTCCCGGCTCGTTGTCAACGAGCACGGAGAGTGTGTGGCGCTCCGTCTGCTGGGTTTCCTGAGTGAGGAAGTAGGCCGAGCCGGTAGGCTGGAGATGTGCGTTCATATCATTTCCTCCGCAACTGGCCGTCAGACCAGCTGCCGTCCCTTCTCGTCGATGATGGACCCGAGATTGGCGGTGTCGGGCAGGATGATTTCATTGTGCGGCTTGCCCGACGGGATCATCGGCAGGCAGTTTTCGTCCTTTTCGACGATCACGTCGAAGAGCACCGGGCCGTCATAGTCGAGCATTTCGGCAATCGCCGCGTCGAGCTCGGCCGGGTTTTCGCAACGGATGCCCTTGCCACCATAGGCTTCGGCCAGCTTGACGAAGTCAGGCAGCGATTCCGAATAGGAATGCGCGTAGCGCGAACCATGCAACAGGTCCTGCCACTGGCGAACCATGCCCATGCGCTCATTGTTGAGAATGAAGATCTTGATCGGCAGGCGATACTGCACCGCCGTCGACATCTCCTGCATGGTCATCTGCACCGAGGCTTCGCCGGCAATGTCGATCACCAGCGCATCGGGATGCGCCACCTGCACACCAACGGCGGCCGGCAGACCGTAGCCCATCGTCCCGAGGCCGCCGGAGGTCATCCAGTGGTTCGGTTTGTCGAAATGGAAGTGCTGGGCAGCCCACATCTGGTGCTGGCCGACTTCGGTGGTGATGTAGACTTCCTTGGACTGCTTCTTGGTCGCCTCATAGAGACGCTGAATGGCCCATTGCGGCTTGATCACGGTGTCGGAGTTCTTGAAATTGAGCGAACCGACAGCGCGCCACTTCGCGATCTCTGCCCACCACGGCGCGATGGCCTCGGTGCGCGGCTGGTTGGTCTTGCTCCGCCAGATGCGGATCATTTCCTCGAGCACGCGATTGCAATCGCCCACGATCGGCACGTGAACCTGCACGACCTTGTTGATCGAGGACGGGTCGATATCGACGTGGATTTTGCGGCTATTGGGCGAGAACGCATCAATGCGGCCGGTGATACGGTCATCAAAACGCGCCCCGATATTGATCATGACGTCGCAGTCATGCATCGCAAGGTTTGCTTCGTAAGTGCCGTGCATGCCGAGCATGCCCAGCCACTGCGGGTTGGACGCCGGGAAGGAACCGAGACCCATCAGGGTCGAGGTGACCGGGAAACCCGTCAACTCAGCGAGCTCGCGCAGATTTTCGGAGGCCTCGGGCCCCGAATTGATCACGCCACCGCCGGTATAGAACACCGGACGCTCGGCCTTGAGCATAAGGTCGACCGCAGCTTCGATTGCCTTGAGGTCACCATCAACCTGCGGGCGATAGGACTGATGGCGCAGGCTCTCGATTTCCGGCCGATAGTACTCGCCAACGGCAAACTGCACGTCCTTGGGAATATCGACAACGACAGGGCCCGGACGGCCGGTCGTCGCGATCAGGAAGGCCTCGTGCAGAATACGCGGCAGGTCCTGAACCGACTTCACCAGGTAATTGTGCTTGGTGCAGGAGCGGGTGATGCCGACCGTGTCGCACTCCTGGAATGCGTCCGAGCCGATCAGCGTCGTCGGGACCTGGGCAGTGATGCAGATCAGGGGAATGGAATCGAGCAGCGCGTCGGTCAGCCCGGTCACCGCGTTGGTCGCGCCCGGACCAGAGGTGACCAGCACCACGCCCGGCTTGCCGGTCGAACGTGCATAGCCCTCGGCCATGTGCGTTGCGCCCTGTTCGTGACGAACCAGAATGTGCTGAACGACATCCTGCTGGAACATGGCATCATAAATCGGCAGGGCGGCACCGCCTGGATAACCGAAGATATGTTCAACACCCTGATCCGCTAGCGCCTGGATCACCATTTCCGCGCCGGTCATTTTCTCGGCCATTTGCGCTTCCTACTCCTCGTGCCCGCCGTACCGGGCGTTACGTCCTTGACGCCTTAAAACCGCCTCGGCGGAAAAAAGGCAATAAAAAAGGCCCCGTTCGGGACCTGTTTTCGGCGCATCAGCTATCACGCGGGGTGTTACCCCACGTTGCCAATGCGCCTACCTACTACGAGAATGAGTGCCCGCACGGGACCTCTCCAAAAAATTAGTCGCGCATTGATAGGAGCATTGCAACAAACCTGTCAAGGCTCGCTTTGCACCAGAAGCTTCGTCATATTCCCCTCCTCTCAAACCCGGCCATCCCGAAGACATGAATAGAAATCCGCTCGACAAGGAGCTGCAGCACATTTCGGGCATGAATACGGCCAGCCAGGCGCTGGTTCAGCGCACGGCTGCACCGGGGCTGGCGATTCTGTTCCTTGCCCTTGTCGCCATGTGGGCGGCTGCTTCGGTGGGTCAAACCCCAACGTCTATCGTCATTGTCATAGGCTCCATTGTCGCCGGCTACATGGCGCTCAACATCGGCGCCAATGACGTGGCGAACAATATGGGCCCCGCGGTCGGCGCTCGCGCCCTGACCATGCCTGCGGCCCTGCTCATCGCCGCGGTGTGCGAAGCGGCGGGCGCATTGCTCGCCGGGGGCGACGTCGTCGAAACCGTCGCCTCGGACCTTCTCGTCGGGTTCAATATCGCTCCGGCCAGTTTCGTGCTGGTCATGATCTCGGCGCTGCTGGCCGCAGCGACCTGGGTGCATCTGTCCACCTTCATCGGCGCCCCCGTCTCCACCACCCATTCCATCGTCGGCGGCGTTACAGGGGCTGGCATTGCTGCCGCGGGCCTCAGCGCCGTGTCCTGGCCCGACATCCTGGTCATCGCCTTTGGCTGGGTCATCTCGCCAATTGCCGGCGGTGCGATTGCAGCGCTGCTGCTGTTTCTGACGCAGATAGCCATCACTAGGCGCATGGACAAACTGCGCGCCGCACGGACCTGGGTTCCTGTCTTTGTCGCCGTGATGGCTGGAACGTTCGCGATGTACCTGGCCGACAAGGGCCTGCAGCGCGTCTGGACACCCGGCATATTTACGACCGTCAGCATTGGACTGCTGGCTGCCGCGATCAGCTGGGCGATAGCGTTCTCGGGGGTCAGGCGTCGATCTCTTGAACTGGAGAATCGCAAGAAGCACGTCGCGACGCTGTTCCGCTTGCCGCTGATCCTATCCGCGGGGCTGCTCTCGTTTTCCCACGGGGCCAACGATGTTGCCAACGCCATTGGACCGCTCGCGGCAATTGTTTCGACCCTCTCACACGGCACGGCAGCGGTTGGGACGGACCTGCCTTTCTGGGTGCTCTCCATCGGTGCCTTTGGCATTTCACTGGGTTTGGCGCTCTACGGTCCACGCCTGATCCGCACTGTCGGCGAGCAGATCACCAAGCTCAATGAAATCCGCGCTTTCTGTGCGGCGCTGTCGACCGGCCTGACTGTGCTCGTCGCATCGGCGCTGGGAATGCCGGTATCCACTACACACATCGCCATCGGCGCGGTCTTCGGTATCGGCTTCCTGCGCGAATATCGCTCGCGGCGGGAGATGGAGCGCAAGTCGGTACCCATCTATGCGCGCTTCGTTGATCCACGTGCACTGAACGCCACGCCTGAAATGGCGTTTGCCAATGCGCGAGAAGGCGATCATCGGCGGCTGATCCGGCGCCAGAGCGTCTATCGCATCATGGGAGCGTGGATGGTCACCCTGCCCTGCTCGGCGCTGCTGGCCGGGCTGGTGTTCCTGATCGTCAGTCAGTTCGCCCTTTAGGCGCGGTGCTTTTCGGCACGGGTCTCGTGAAACCCGGCGACCAGATCGGCAAGCTCACGATGCGCCAGAAGGCGCCGGGCTTCTCGCAATGTCACCCAATGGCGCAGGCGCTGGCCCTTTTCTTTCCAGCTATCGAGCTGCTGCGAGACGCGCAGAGGGTAGAGGTCGATGTCGATCAGTTTGCTACCGCCCGAACCAGCAACGGCGCGATAGCTGCCGATCGGCTCCTGTTCGACCTCTCCGAGAACGCCGGCTTCCTCGAAGGCTTCGAGAGCGGCGCTGTCCCACGGCGTCAGATGCGGCTCAATCGCGCCCTTTGGAAATATCCACCGCCCGCTGCGCCTGGACGTCACCAAGAGGAATGCCATCCGCCCATCGACGATAGAGTACGGCAAGGCCCCCACCTGCTGGATTACAGCCGTTGGATTCCTCGCGGTTTGCCAATCTTTGAAGAGATGTCGCAACATGGTGGTATTCAAACCTTCCTCTGGCGAGTTGAGACCGATTCCCCGCCAAAAGACAGAGGGGCCCCGAAGGGCCCCTCAAAATTCCGGTGCTGAAACGATCAGCTCAGCAGGGTCAGTTCGCCGGCAGACACCTTGCCGTCGCGGCCGGTCTGCAGTTCGTAGCTCACCTTATCGCCTTCGTAGAGGCCCTGCAGGCCCGAACGCTGGACGGCGGAGATGTGGACGAAAGCGTCCTTCTCACCGTTGTCGGGCGAGATGAAGCCAAAGCCCTTGGTCGTGTTGAAGAATTTCACGGTACCGGTGATGGCAGCCATGTTGAACCTCGTGGTCGGTAATACCGCGGCATGCGGTGGAAGGGTTAATTCGGCGCCTGCGAGGGATCCGAACTTACGGTTCACCAGATCAAGAGGTAGCCCATATTCCGGAAATACCGGTCGTCAGGTAACGCAAGTCGAGTGGCACGTATTTCGGGATTATTGCGACGCGCCGGGAATTTTTCAAGGCGATATCAGCAGTTTGACGTAGAACACCCGGTCGGTGGGGGCGCCGGCCGGGTGTCTTCGCAGCATGATGGCGGTATGGGGACGACTAACCGCCTCAGCGAAACTTAGCCACGCGGGCAGGTGTCGATGTACTGGCTGCCATCGCGACGCTGGTAGACGCAACGGTTGTTGCTGCCTTCGACGCGACCAAGAACGTCGCCGGCGGCTGCGCCGACCACGGTGCCGACACCGGCACCAACAACGGTTCCTAGAAGGCTGCCGCCGGTTGCGCTGGCACCGACAACGGCACCGCCGAGCGCACCAACCGTCGCACCCTGCTGAGTTGACGTACAGGCTGCCAGCGACAGGGTAGCGGCAACGATAATCAGGAACTTATGCATGAGATCCTCCAGGACTGATCGGACGATTAATGTTCGGTCGGAATTTTAGTTCCAGCCGTCGCTCAAGAAATGTTGAATCATTCGTTAAGTAAACCCCGGAACATTCCTGCTACCGCCACGGCGAGCCAACCAAGGATCATCCCGCCTCCGCCGATGGGCGCAGCGCCGGGAAAAAGTGCGGTGCCGAGCGAGTGCCGCATGGCGAGATCGGCCACGAAGATGATGCAACCCGCGGCCAGTACCAGGCCTGCAATGGATAGCGCCCTGCTCCGCCCCACGAGGCCGACCACAAGCAGGACCGGCGCGTGAGCCAGCGCCATGGCGGAGATGGCTGCGAGATTTCGAACATCCTCACCATGCGACGCCATCGCCGCCGTCGCCACACCGACTGCCCCGATCAAGCCCGCAACGCCCACGAGGACACGCCGCATCCAAACCGTCATTTCCGTCCCCATCTTCCAAGCCAGACGGCTTTGGACTAGAGCATGGCGGTGTGTGTGGGAAACGAAAATGACTGAATCTGTCGCGCCGCTGGCGCCGACGGCGGGTGAAAGCGTCGGCAATACATCGAGCTGGACCACGGAGTTCCGGGCAACCTTTGCGCTCGCCTGGCCGCTGGTCATCGCCCAGCTCGCGCAGAATATGTTGCATACGACCGACGTGATTCTGCTTGGCTGGCTCGGTTCGGAATACCTTGCCGCCGGTACGCTGGCGACGACGTTCCTGATGCCCTTCCTAGTCGGCGGCATCGGCGTGATCGGTGCTGTTGCGCCGCTCGTCGCACAGGCTCGCGGTTCTCGGGACATCAAGGCCGTTCGCCGCGTCGTGCGGCAGGGCTGCTGGGCGGGTATCGTTCTGGCTGCAGTGCTTGTTCCACTGGTTTTGCAGATCAGACCGATCTATCAGGCGCTCGGACAGGATGCTGCGGCTACCGAGATGGCCAACCAGTTCATCCAGATCGCGGCCTGGTCGCTGTTTCCGGCCTTCGGGATCATCTCCTTCCGCTCGCTCATGTCGGCCTATGACGCCACCCGCGCCATTCTGGTGATCACCGTGCTGGGCGTGCTGGTCAACGCCGTGACCGCCTATGTGCTGATCTTCGGCCATTTCGGCTTTCCACGGCTTGAGCTGCGTGGCGCAGCCATCGCGACGACGCTGACCAATGTGGTCATGTTGATCGCCATGGTCCTCTATGTGGTGCGCCACCCGAAGCTGAAGCGCTTCCATGTGCTCGTTCGCTTCTGGAAGCCAGATTGGCAGCGTTTCCGCGAAATCTTCCGCATCGGCACGCCGATCGGGCTGACTGTTGTTGCCGAGGTGGGCATGTTCACCGCGGCGGCGCTGCTCATGGGCCGGCTCGGCACCGATGAGGTGGCCGCCCATGCCATTGCCCTCCAATGCGCCTCCATTGCCTTCATGGTGCCGCTGGGGCTTGGTGTTGCTGCAACGGTGCGTGTCGGGATGGCTTATGGCCGGGGCGACGCTGAAGGCATTCGCAAGGCCGGCTGGACTTCGTTTGCCATGGGCACGGCGTTCATGACCATATCGTGCATCTCATTCCTGACCCTTGGGCCGCACATCGTGACGGTGTTCCTCGATCCCCATGTCACGGCCAATGCCAATTCGCTGACCCTGGCTGCGTCCTTCCTGATCGTCGCCGGCGTGTTCCAGCTTGTCGATGGCGCCCAGGTGGTTGCGGCGCATTCGCTGCGCGGACTCAGCGACACCAAGGTGCCGATGCTGCTGGCCATTGTCGGCTACTGGATGGTGGGGCTGCCCGTCGCCTATGTCCTCGGCTTCATTGTCGATTGGAAGGGTGTGGGCATCTGGATCGGGCTGGCCGCGGGACTCGCTTTCGTGGCCGTGGTGCTGGTGACGCGCTTCGTACTGCGGGAGCGGATCGGGCTTTTGGACAGGATGCGCCAGGCGGCCTGAGATCAGGCCTCTATCGGCTTGCCTTCCAGCCCGAGGCGGGGCCAATCGCCCATGCGGTTGCGGAACCAGGTGCGCTGGCGCTTGGCATATTGGTGCGTGGCAATGACAGCCAGGGTGATCGCCTCGTCGCGCGTCTGCACGCCGTCGAGCCAATCGCCGATTTCGCGCACGCCAATGGCCTTCATCACCGGCAAGGACGGGTCGAGATTCTGCGCGCGTAGGGCCTCGACCTCCTCCACGGCGCCGCTGACGAACATCGCCTCGAAGCGGAGGGCGATCCGGGCGCGGAGCACGTCTCGATCTGGCGAGAGGACGAAGCGTTCGATGGTCCAGTTGTCGAGCAGGCCGGATTGCGGATTGTCCTGAAAAGCGGAAAGCGGCTTGCCCGTGGCGCGCTTGACGGCGAGCGCCCGGGTGACGCGCTGCGGATCGGCGACTTTCAGGCGGCGTGCGGTTTCGGGATCTTCCTTGGTCAGCAGCGCCATGCGGCCAGCTTCATCCAGGTCTTCGATCTCGCGCTGAACCTCCAAGGTCAGCTCCTGTGAGATTTCCGGGATATCGGCGAATCCATTTGTGAGAGCTTCGAAATAGAGCCCTGTTCCACCAACGAAAATTACTTCGCGCTCGGGATCGACTTCCACCAGAATCGCGCGTACGGCTTCGAGCCACTGGCCGGTCGAAAAGCGCTGTGAGGCTGGAATGACGCCGTAGAGGCGGTGCTCGGCCTGGGCTTCTTCCTCGATAGATGGCCGGGCCGTGACGATGCGCAGCGTGTCATAAACCTGCATGGCATCGGTGTTGACGACGATGCCGCCATTGGCCCGCGCACGGGCCAGCGCCATGCTCGACTTGCCGCTGGCAGTGGGACCCGCTATCAGGACGGCGCTTCTCTGGCGCGTCACCTTACTCTCCCGAAAGTCATTTTCGCCATGCCGGTCCTCAGCCTCATTGCCAATCCCGCCGATTCCGACCTCGACGTCTCGCTTGCGGCCGCAGTGGTGCAGCAAACCGGCGGAGAACTCAACTGGCTGCACCATCAGGTCGCCTGCGACATT
>NZ_JBEVLL010000295.1:0-3743 GCF_040509215.1 Devosia sp. | reverse complement strand
CAGTGTGGCGCTCGAAGTAAGCGGCGATCGCTTCGCTATCGGGGTCGATGCCGCCGACGCCCATGACGCCATTGTGGTTGGGACCGGCGACATTGGGATAGATCGGGAAGGCGGTGCCGACGCCGAGATAGAAGATTTTTGGGCTGAAATTGGCGACGACCGATTGTTGGGTCAGCGCGAAAGTGTCGGGCGGATAGGAGAAGGCGACGAAGGTATCGACGCCGAGGCCGGAGACTTCGTTGATGATGGGCGCGAAGTCCGACGTGCCGAGCGGATAGGTCTTGTCGTAGACGAGCTCGAAGCCGGCGGCCTGGAAAGCGGGCGTCGCGGCCTTGGAAAGGTCGATGCCGAAGCCGTCCGCCACCGAGGCAATGGCGACCTTGTTGTTTATCGCTCCGGCATCACGCTGCTTGACGAGGAGGTCAACCAGCGCATTGGCATAGTCGTGGCCGCCGCCGAGGAACCAGAAGGAGTTCTTCCAGCGCTGGACCAGTTGCGGGGCCATGTCGGTGACGGCGGTGCCGGCGAGCTGGGGGAACTGGAAGCGGTCGAAGGTCGGGCCAGCGGCAAGGTTGGAGCCGGTGCCCCATGACGGCAGGATGAAATCGACATTGTCCTGCGTCGCGAGGCGCTCGATGGCGCGGACGGTTTCTTCGGCGGAAGAACGGTCGTCATACTCGGTGACTTCGAGGGGGAGCGTGACGCCGAGCTTTGAAAGTTCAAGGCCGCCGGCCTTGTTCACGTCGTCGACCCAGAGCAGGTAATTCGGAATGGTGGAGATGCCGGCGCCGCCGGCATTGGCGCCGGTTTTCGACACGGCATAGCCGATGCGGATGGCGGTGCGGTCCTGCGCAAAGGTGGGCAGGCTGGCGAGAGCCGTGGCCAGCGCGCCGGTGCCCATGGCTTGCAGCAGCGTTCTACGAGACAGATTCGTCATGTCGTCCTCCCATGCCCGCTCCCGGCGGGCGCTTCCCAAAAATTCGGCTCCAGACCCCTGCCTTTTCGGCGATTTTGGGTGTCCGGTTCCGACCCTGAACAAACGCTAGGCTGGGTTTGACCCGAGCGAAATGGACAAAACTGAGAGAGTTTTGTATTTTTACTGGCGTTTTGGAGGAGATTGACGTGCATCAGGGGGCGCGGGTCGAGGGGCCGGATGTCGAGGTGACGGACCTGACGGGAAGTCTTTCGGCGAGCGAATGGAGTTTTACGGGGGATCGGGCGGCGCGCTCGGCGCATGGGTTCCTGCTCAGTGCCGGGACGGGCGAGGTGCGGCTGGGGCAGACCACTGCGACGGTCAGCGGGCCGTGCCTCATCTGGTTGCCGGGGGGCATGGGCGGACAGGTGCGGCTCGCGGCGGGTGCGCGCGGTGCGGCGCTGACGGTTTCGGACGGAGCATTGGCCCGGGTTGTGCCGGCAACCGCCATTGCCGGGCCGTTGCGCGAGGGCATGGAACGGCCACTTCTGGGCGTGCCGCTTGAGGGCAAGGCGGCGCGGGGCATTGGCGCCGACATTGCGGCGCTGAGCGAAGAACTTTTCGAAGACCTGCCGGGGATGCGCGAGGCGGTGATGAGCCGGCTGTGCCTGGTCCTGATTGCATTCTGGCGGTTGGGCGGCGGAAGCGTCCGGCCGCCGCAGAGTTCGCCGCGCATGCTGGTGCAGGGGTTTTTGCAACTGGTGGAACTCAATGCGCGGCGGCATTGGCGCGTGGCGGATTATGCCCGGGCGATGGGGATCACCACCGACCGGCTGAACACCGCGATCAAGCGGGCGACGGGGGTGACGCCGCTCGATCTTGTGCACCGGCGACTTCTGGAGGATGCCGAGGCGCTGCTGGAGCGTTCGGCCATGCAGGTGGGGGAAGTGGCCGACGCGCTGGGATTTCGGGATGCGGGCTATTTCAGCCGGTTCTTTTCGCAGCGGAAGGGGATTTCGCCGGGACGCTTCCGGCAGCAGGCCGCGCAGAGGCAGGGGCGGCGCGATGGGTCTTATGCGGCCTGGCCATGACGAGGCTGCATATTTGACGTGCAAGTAGTTATTCCGACCGGAAAACTATGTGTAAATTAACAGATCAAGCCCAGCATTACGATATCGACACGGGGTGTCTTCATGCTGAAGCTGCTGGATTGCATTGTACTGGAGCATGACACAGTAACGTTCCTGCTGGCGGCGATAATCTGCTTGTCGTCCATCCAGGTCATATTCCTGCTGCTCCGGCGGGTCGATGAATGCGCGGAGGCCCGAAAGCCGCTCTGGCTGATTGCGGCGGCTAGCGTCGGCGGCCTTGGAATATGGGCGACGCACTTTGTCGCCATGCTCGCCTATCACGGTTCGGTCACGGTGAATTTCGACTGGCTGGTGACCTCCATTTCGGCGCTTGTCGCCGTTGGTGGTGTGCTCGAAAGCCTGCGGCTGTTGGGCAGCAAATCCAGGGCTGGCGCTATCCTTGCGGCTCTCGTTCTCGCCGGCACCGTTGCCGCCATGCATTTCCTGGGCATGATGGCCATGCAGGGGCTGACCCGGCAGGCCTATGATTTTGGGTTGATGATTGGCGCCGTCACTGCCGCCATCGCCGTTTTCTGGCTCGCCTATGCCGGGCAGCGGAGCGGGGTAAAGGGACTGCGGCAGGTGGCACCCGGACTGCTGGTTGCGGCCGGCATCGTGGTGCTGCACTTTGGCGACATGGCTGCTTCAAGCTTTGTCGTCGATACCGGCATTTCGGCGCATGGGGTGGATGACACGAGCCGCATCTGGCTGGTGGGCGCCATTTGCGCGATCGCCGCCATCACCGCCTGCGGCAGCGTCGCGGCGGTATTGCTCGACCGCTATCTCACGGACCTGCGCGGCATGACCGAGGCCTATATCGAGGGCGTGGCCATCGTGAGGGACAATCGCATCATCGACCTCAATGCGCGGTTTCGCGAGATCGTCGCCTTCGATGGACCGGTTTCGGCCATGACCGGGATGGATCCGGAAAAGCTGCTGCTGCCGACTGACGGACAGAAGGTTCTGGGCAATCGCGCGGGGATCGCCGAGGCGACGCTGGTTGATGGGCCGCAGGAGCGGAGCTTGGAATTCACGGTTCGAACGGTGGAATATCGCGGGCGGCCGACACAGGTGCTGGCGGTGCGCGACCTGACGGCGACGCGGCAGGCCCAGCGCCAGATCGAACATCTTGCCAATCATGACCCGCTGACGGGGCTGGCCAACCGGACCTTGCTCAATCAGCGCCTCGAACGGGCGATATCGGTCGCGGGCCGTTCAAATGCCTCGCTGGCAGTGCTGGCGCTCGACCTTGATCGCTTCAAGGCGGTGAATGATCTTTTCGGACACAGCGCGGGCGACCAGGTGTTGAAGACCGTCGCCGCGATCCTGCGCGAATGCATCAATGACGTGGATACCATTGCCCGGATTGGCGGCGACGAATTCATCATCGTGCAGGTTGGCCAGAGCCAACCCAAGGCGGCCGATCAACTGGCAAGGAACATCCAGCGCGCTTTCAAACGCGATTTCAACCCGCAGACAAATCCCATGTCGGTCGGCGTCAGCATTGGCGTCGCGCTCTATCCCGACGATGGCGAGAATGGGGACGCCTTGCGCCACTGCGCCGATATTGCACTCTATCGGGCAAAGTCCACCGGCAGGGGGATCACGGCCAATTACTCGACCGAGATGGACCAGGAATTGCGCGAACGCCGGCGGATGGAGGCCGAACTGCGCCAGGCGATCCGGCGCAAGCAATTGCG
>NZ_JBEVLL010000294.1:0-3373 GCF_040509215.1 Devosia sp. | reverse complement strand
CGACCACAGGTCTCATGGCCTTCTCGCCTCAAAGCGCTCCACTGGAGCGCTTTGCCCTTCGGGACGGCTCGAAGTTAATGAAGGATCTGGCTGAGGAACAGCTTGGTACGCTCATGCTGCGGGTTGGAGAAGAACTCTTCGGGTTCGTTTTCCTCGATGATCTGCCCCTGATCCATGAAGATGACGCGATTGGCCACCTGGCGGGCAAAGCCCATTTCGTGGGTCACGCAAATCATGGTCATGCCTTCTTCGGCAAGGCTGATCATCACCTCGAGCACTTCCTTGACCATTTCGGGATCAAGCGCCGACGTCGGTTCGTCGAAAAGCATGATCCGGGGCTGCATGCAGAGCGAACGCGCGATGGCGACGCGCTGCTGCTGGCCGCCCGAGAGCTGACCGGGGAATTTGTTGGCCTGCTCGGGGATTTTCACGCGCTCGAGATAGTGCATGGCGGTCGCCTCGGCCTCGGCCTTGGGAATGCCGCGCACCCAGATCGGAGCGAGCGTCAGGTTCTGCAGAATGGTCAGGTGCGGGAAGAGATTGAAGTGCTGGAACACCATGCCGACTTCGCGGCGCACCTCGTCGATGCGCTTGAGGTCGGCCGTGAGTTCGGTGCCATTGACGATGATCTGGCCTTCCTGGTGCTCTTCCAGGCGATTGATGCAGCGGATGAGCGTCGACTTGCCGGAACCCGAGGGGCCGGCGATGACGATGCGCTCGCCCTTCATCACGCGCAGATTGATATCGCGGAGCACGTGAAAATCGCCATACCACTTGTGCATGTTGACGACGTCGATGGCGACTTCGGTCTTGGAGACCTGCATGTGGCTGGTGTCGATTTCACGTTCGACGGTGGTTTCAGAAACCTGGGACATGGAGCTACCTCTTGTAGCCAGTGTTAAGGCGTCGCTCCATGTACATGGAGTAGCGAGACATGCCGAAGCAGAACACCCAGAAGACCATGGCGGCAAAGATATAGCCGGTGGTCGCGGTGTTTGCGGACTGCCATTCGAGAGCGGTGTCGTTCTTGGTCTTCACCGCTTCGAGCAGATCCTTCATGCCGACAATGTAGACGAGGGACGTATCCTTGAACAACGAGATGAAGTTGTTCACGATGCCCGGGATCACGTGCTTGAGCGCCTGTGGCAGGATGATGAACCACATGCGTTTCCAGTATCCCAGGCCCAGGGCGGACGCCGCTTCGTATTGGCCGCGGGGGATGGCCTGGAGGCCGCCGCGGACAACTTCGGCCATGTAGGCCGAGGTGAAGAGCGTGACGCCCACGATCGCCCGCAGGAACTTATCCACCGTCATGCCCTGCGGCATGAACAGAGGCAGCATGATCGAGGCCATGAATAGAATGGTGATCAGCGGCACGGCGCGAATGAGTTCGATGAAGCCGACGCAGACGGTCTTGATGATGGGCAATTGCGACTGGCGACCGAGTGCCAAAATGACGCCCAATGGGAAGGACAGCGTTATGCCGATCACCGAGATGATCAGGGTAACGAGGAGCCCGCCCCACTTTTCGGTCGGGATGACCTTGAGACCGAAAACGCCGCCTGCCAGCAGGAAGTAGCTGACGATCGGATAGACCACGATGAAGAGGACGGCATTGGTCCGCTTGAAGGGGGCCTTGGGGATCAGCAGCGGCACCAGAAGGATGGCACCCAGCGCGAAGACAATGTTGGGCCGCCATTGCTCGGGGATATCGTAGAAGCCGTAAATGAAGAATTCCATTTCGGCCGCGATGTAAGCCCAGCAAGCGCCGGCATTTTCCATGCGGCACTGTTCGACCGTGCCGTTTGGCCCCACGGCATTGCCGAGGAAGAAGCCGTAAAGCGGCGGAACGATCCAGGCGAGGAAAAGCAGGCCGAGGATGGTCAACACCGTATCGGTCGGTGTTGAGAAGAGGTTCTTCTGAGCCCAGGCGATGGCGCCCGTGGTGCGCACGGGTGCCGGTCGGGCGGTGACAAGTTCAGAGCGGACGAATCCAATATCGGTCATCAGATCCTCCTACCGTTCCACCAGCTTCACGCGGGCATTGTACCAATTCATGATCGCCGAGGTGAGCAGGGAGAAGCACAGATAGACCAGCATGGTGATGGCGATACATTCGATCGCGCGGCCGGTCTGGTTGAGAGCCGTGCCCGCAAAGACGTTCACAAGTTCGGGGTAGCCGATGGCGGCGCCGAGCGAGGAATTCTTCGTCAGGTTGAGGTATTGGCTGGTAAGCGGCGGAATGATGACCCGCATGGCCTGAGGCACGATGACCAAGCGAAGACGGTCACTTTCCTTCAGGCCAAGCGACTGGGCCGCCTCGGTCTGTCCGCGATTGACCGACTGGATGCCGCCACGCACGGTTTCGGCGATGAAGGCGGCCGTATAGATGGTGAGGCCAAAGGCAAGAGCGACAAATTCCGGCGGCAAAGCGAGGCCACCCTTGAAATTGAACCGCTCGAGAACCGGAGGCTCGAAGGTAACGCTTGCGCCGCTGACCACGAAGACAAGCCCGGTGACACCGAACAAAATTGCCAGCGAGGTGAGGAATACCGGGAAACGTTGGCCGGTGGCCTCAAGACGCTTCTTGGCCCAATGCCGGAGTGCGACGACGGCAAGAATGGCCAGCGCCAGACCGATCCACACAAATCCAAACTGTGCGTCGGGTATGGGCTTTGGCACGAAGATGCCGCGCTGGTTGATGAAGGAATCGAGCGGCAAAGCGATCGAGTCCCGCACCGCCGGCATCGCCTTGAGCACGGCGAAGTACCAGAAGAAAAGCTGGAGCAGCAGCGGGATGTTGCGGATGATTTCGACGTAGACAGTCGCAAGCCGCGAAACAATGAAGTTGCTGCTGAGGCGGGCAATGCCGATGGTGAAGCCCAGGATCGTCGCGCAGATGATGCCGATGAAGGCAACCAGCAGAGTGTTGATCAGCCCTACCAGGAACGCTTCCCAATAGTAGGACTCGCGCGACCATGGCAGGAGCGAGAAGCTGATATCGAAGCCGGCCGTCTTCCAGAGAAAATCGAAGCCGGTCGTTTTGTTTTGTGCCGCAAGATTAGCGGCTGTGTTTCCCACGATCCAGAAGATGAAGCCGACAAGAAGGGCGGCAACGACAACCTGGTAGAAGATCCCCCGGATTACCGGATCATTGAAAAAGCTGACGCGGGGGGCAGCGTCGTGCCCCATTTCGCGAGTGGTCATATGATACTGTCCCTTGGCCGCAAATA
This sequence comes from Devosia sp., assembly GCF_040509215.1. Classification (GTDB taxonomy): domain Bacteria; phylum Pseudomonadota; class Alphaproteobacteria; order Rhizobiales; family Devosiaceae; genus Devosia. Next base: position 140 of record NZ_JBEVLL010000294.1, on the reverse strand, counting down.
ACCGCTATGCGCCCTTTGGAGGTGGCATAGGTGACAGAACAAAGAGACCGGCGCCCGCTATGGGGCGCCGGAGCAATTCGTTCAGCTTAGCGGATCGGCGGGGCGTACTGGATGCCGCCGTCTTTCCAAAGGGCGTTCAG
>NZ_JBEVLL010000293.1:0-17143 GCF_040509215.1 Devosia sp. | reverse complement strand
TGGCCCCTTCCCTATTGGATTTTCTGACAAGTCGGCAAGTTATTCCGCGGCGTTCGCCGCGGTCACCAGCTTGGTCGGCACATAGGTCACCGACTGGAGGATTTCTTCGCCGGCGAGGACGCGGGCGACGGCTTCGGCAGTCGTAGCGCCGATGCCGGCAAAGTCTTGGGCGACGGAGGCTTCGAAATTGCCGCCGGCGGCGATGGCTTCGCGGGCCTGGGGATTGGCGTCGATGCCAGTGATGACGATGCCTTCGCCAGACCGGCCGGCATCTTCAATGGCCTGCAGGGCGCCGAGGGCCGGCTGGTCCCAGGCCGCCCAGACAGCCTTGATGCTGCCGGGCTCGGGATTGGCAGCGAGGATGGCTTCCATCTTGGCGCGGCTATCGGCAATGCCGCCATCGGAGACGTCGGGCGTCACGCGGTCGAGCACCTTGATGTCGGGATAATTGCCGAAGACGGCATCGGCGATGACGCCGCGAACCTGAACGGGCGGGAAAGCCTCGAAGACGAACATCACCACATTGCCTTCGCCCTTGATGCGATCGGCAACGTACGTCGAGGTCTCGGCGGCCATGGCATAGCCATTGGAGGTGACGTTGGTGACGAGGAGCGGGTCTGCGCCGGCATCCATGCCGAAGACCGGGATGCCGGCGTCCTTGGCCGCCTGGAGGCCGGCGGTAACCTGGGTCGGATCGACATTGATGACGATGGCATCGACGTTTTGGACCACGAGGTCTTCAATGCGACTGATGACGGCGGCGACGTCGCCGGCCGTGTCGATGACATTGACGTCCCAATCGTTCTCGGCGGCGACGGCCTCGAAGGCTTCCACGTAGAACTGCGTGCCCGGCTGGGCCATGTAGGGGGTAACGATGGCGACCTTGGCCTGAGCCAGCGCGGCGCCCGTGCCCAGAGCAGTGGTTGCGAGAAGAATGCCGGCGAATGCCAGGGCAGATTTATTGAGCGACACGAAAGAGCCCTCCTGCTATCCCCGCCGGCGGGACAGCTGGCGGTTGTTTTCCTTGTGCTTCAAGGCACTATAAGGGGCGCCTGCCGGACAGCAAGCGGGATTTGGGGGAGAACGGGCGTGGATTTTTGCCTCATTGGGATCGATGTCGGCACGACATCCACAAAGGCAACGCTGATCGACCAGAACGGCGTGCAACTGGCGAGTTTTTCGCGCCCGCACCCGACTTCCCGGCTCACTCCCGGCATGGCAGAGCAGGATCCGCAGGACTGGATGGATGGCGTGCTTGGCGCGCTGGGGCAGTTTTCGGGTGCCGTCGATCCCGCGCGGGTTTTGGGCATTGGCCTCACCTCGCAGGTCAATTCCCATGTTTTTGTCGACGGCAGGGGCGAGGCCCTGCGGGCGGGGATCACCTGGCAGGATACTCGGGCGGCGGGCGATGCTGCAAAGCTCGATGCGCAGGTGACGGCAGAACAGAAAACAGCGTGGTTCGGCGGGCCGGTGCCGATTGATGCCAGCCATGCCCTGTCGCGCATGGCTTTTGTGGCGCGGACGGAGCCGGAGAACTGGGCGGCGACGCGGCACGTACTGCTGCCAAAGGATTTTGTGGCGCTCAAGCTGACGGGCGCCGTATCGAGCGATCCGGTGGCGTCGGTGGGCCTGGTGAACGCCTCGGGCACTTATGTGGGCGAATTGCTCGATCTCTTGCCGGGCAGCGCCGAACGATTGCCGCCGCTCTTTCCATTTCATCACATTGCCGGTCGTGTTCGGGCGGGGCTGCCGTTTGCTGGGCTTCCGGTGACGGTGGGGGCGATGGATGCCTGGGCCGGCATGTTTGGCTGCGGCGTGGTCGAGGATGGCGATGCCATGTACCAGTCCGGCACCAGCGAAATCCCCGGCGTCATTTCGAGCAAGGTGGTGCCGACGCCGGGCGTGATCCTGTTTCCGCCTTATGAAGGCATGCGCATGCATGCCGCGCCGACACAATCGGGCGGGGCGGCGCTGGCCTGGTTGTCGAGCTTGCTGGGGCGCAACCCACAGGAGCTTTCAGACCTGGCCGGCAACTGTGTTCCGAGCGCCGACCTGCCCTACTTCCTGCCGCATCTGGCGGGCGAACGGGCGCCTATCTGGGATAGCGCGTCGCGCGGCACCTTTGCGCGGCTCGATGCCAATGCGGGCCCGGCTCAGGTTTCGCGCTCGGTGATGGAGGGCGTCGCCTTTTCCGTGCGCTGGGCGTTTGAGACACTGAGCAATTCGGCGGGGCGAAAAATTGAAAGCGCCAACATTGGTGGCGGCGGATCGCGCTCTGATGTCTGGTGCCAGATTCGCGCCGACGTGCTGGGAATGGAATTGCGACGCACCGTGGTGCCGGATGCAGCGCCACTCGGCGCGGCGATTCTGGCAGGTGTGGGAAGCGGCGCCTTTGAGGCTCTTGCGCCGGCTGTGCGGCAGCTGGTGCGGTTTGAGAGGACGTTTGAGCCGGATGTGCGGCTGGCCGCGCTCTATGCCGAGCGGTTTGAGCTGTTCCAGTCGCTCTACGAAACGCTAAAGCCGTTCAACGCGCTCTTCTAGGTCGGCCGGCCGTTGGAGCGGCCGACCGCGATATCCAGCCAAAAACTAGAAGTGGAACGACAGCCTGGCCTTCACGGTGTGGGCGCTCAGGTCAGCGGTCGACGGGCCAGTGTGGCTGAAATTGCCGGCGGCATAGTCCGTGTAGCGATATTCGAGACCGGCGCTCAGGGAGTCCGTGATTGCGTATTCGGCACCAGCGCCAACGGTCCAGCCCCAGACGGTGGCGTTGGAGTCGGCACCTGCAGATGGCGTGTAGTTGGTCGAGAGGGCCGTGGCGGCAACGCCGCCGAGACCGTAGACCATAACGCGATCAGCGGCGAAACCGGCGCGGGCAACAAGGGAGGCGTCCCAGCTCTGCTTGATGACGTATTGCTCGCCGCCAGCGCCACCGCTTGCGGCATTGCCCTGGGCCCCAAGAAGGTTCACGGCCAATTCGGCACCCAGCACAAACTGATCGAACTGCGCGTTGACGCCGAAATGGGCGCCGCCTGCCAGACCATTCACCTGCACATCAGACGCCGGGGTCGCATAAAGCGGGATGTTCACGACACCCTTGCCCCAGCCGTAGCCAACCTGGCCACCGATATAGAGCCCGCTCCAATCGAAGGCAGCCTCGTCGACATAAATTTCTGCGGATGGCGGAGCGAGATCGGCGGCGAGGGCGCTACCGGTCATGGTCGCTGCAATAAGAACAAAAGAAGTAAGCAGTCTCATATGGTTATCTCCCAATACCGGGATTGATAACAGCGCACTTACGATTCGCTGTGACTTGCTCGCAACATCCACAGGCGAGATTGCCAGCCCGACAAAACGCCTGACACGGACCACAGGTGGGTCAGTGCTACCGCTGGAGGATTTGATGGAGGTTGAGGCCTCTCAGGGCCGGTGGTGGAGGGGACTGGATTCGAACCAGTGTACGCTAAGCGGTCAGATTTACAGTCTGATGGATTTAACCACTCTCCCACCCCTCCACATTCTCGGGCGAGAACAACGAAGCGCTAGGCGTTTCGTCGGGGCGGTTTATGGTTGGCTGTCGCAAAGGTGTCAACACCCTTCCGCCAAGCATGTGCAGAAATCTTGTGATAGATGAAAAAACTGGAGCTATCCCCAAGCCCCACTTGCCTTGTTGGCGAGGTTCGGGATAAGCCAATTTCGGCTTTAGCCTCGCAAGGGCGGGTATAGCTCAATGGTAGAGCAGCAGCCTTCCAAGCTGAATACACGGGTTCGATTCCCGTTACCCGCTCCAGAATTCCCCCGCGTGACAGACACCGCGCTTGCGGGGCGTGCGGAAAGGCGCTAGGCGCTTTCTATGAGCCGCAACAAATTTCCGCCCAAGCCCAAATACGATCCCAATGACGGACCGGTTTACCTGTATGGCCTGCACACTGTGCGGGCAGCGCTGGATAATCCCCTTCGCGTCAAAAAAGAACTCCTCGCAACGCCTAACGCCCTCAGCCGGTTGAACGAAATCGGCCAGATCGGCAAGGTGAAGGTGCGCGAGACGACGCCCAAGGAGCTTGACCGCTTGCTCGGCGGCGATGCCGTGCATCAGGGCGCGGCGCTGGAAGTCGATCCGGTGAGCCGGTTTGGCCTCAACGATATCCAGCAGCTCAAGCTGGTGGTTGTCCTCGACCAGTTGACCGATCCGCATAATGTGGGTGCGATCCTGCGTACGGCCTGCGCTTTCGGCGCCGATGCCGTGATCACCACTGCGCGTCACTCGCCGCAGGAAACCGGCGTGATGGCAAAGGCGGCCTCGGGTGCGCTCGATCTCGTTCCGATGATTGAAGTGACCAACCTCGCCAGCGCACTCGAAACGCTCAAGGAGCGCGGCCTGATTGTGCTGGGCTTTGACTCCGACGCCCCTGCCCCGCTGCGTCCACGCACGGACGACCGACCATTGGCCGTTGTGCTTGGCGCCGAAGGCAAGGGTCTGCGTCAGCGTACGCGCGAACTCTGCGACGAAATGGTGCGGCTCGACATGCCGGGTCCGATCAAGTCGCTCAACGTATCCAACGCTGCCGCTATTGCCTTGTTCGCCGCCACGGCGGGGAGACAGGGATGAGCACGTTTGAGCCCTTCGGTATTGCCTTGAGGCTGTCTGGCCTCACGCTGCCTCAGACGGAGGCCGAAAAGGCGCTCAAACAGCTTCTCGTGCGGTACGAGCCAGAAGATGCCGAGGGCAGCTTCTATGGCCAGGTCGATGTGCCGGTCGAGAATGCCATCCGCTCGCTTCTGGAACTGGCTGATCGAACCGGACCTGTCATCGAGGCGATGCTGGCCGATCGTCGACTGGGTCGCGCTGTGCTCGATCTTGCTTTTGACTATCCGCAGGAAGGCGAAGCCATGTCGGCCCGCCTCCCCGCCCACGCGGCAGCGGCAATTGCCAAGCACGGGATCGATATCGAGTTTTCGGTCTATCTGACCGATGTCGAAGACGATGACGAGTACTGATCGTCTGGCTGTAGCGAGCCGATCGAATTTTCCAGTTTCGACGCTCCAGATTGCGCCAAACACCTGCGCGCGATGAAAAATTGACGATCGCGAATTTGAGCGGTGCGATATCGGTCTTTCCAAGCCTAAGGGCAATCCCAATGACGGCGACCGAGCACGTTTCGGTCGTAAACACTTGCCGCACTGAGCCCGAGGTCGGAGTCCATGGCTCAAATGGGGTGGCCAAGTGCTGGCGGCATCGGGGTGGGTAGCGGACCGTCGGCTTTTGCCGCTGCGCTCGCAAAAGCCGACGTCAGGCCCTCAGCGATCGATCACCGAGACCCGGCACGACAAAGTTCGGCCAGCGCCGCATGTGGTTGATGAACCGCTCGCTGAGGCCGCCATCTCTTAGATGTTGGGCCGACACCGGCACTTGAGGGCTGTCGTAACAAGGATCGGCTTTCACCCGGAGCGGGAAGTCACGCTGGAGGATGCCTGCTCGACCGATCAGAACGAAGTCACATCCCTCGTCCAGGAGTTGAGCTGCGCGTTGGGCACTCATGATCTTGCCTGCCGCCCCAACGCGCACGCCCTTCCTTGGGAGTTCAGTGAATACACTGAGCATGGTTTGCCCCTGCAAACCGCCCTCTTTAACGATCTGGCGCGAGTCCCAGAGCGCGAGGTCGAGGTAGTCGATTAGTTCGCGATCAAGGATGTCGGCGGTGATGTCGCGTAACTCTTCAAGACGCAGGCCGTACCGCTCGATGGAGAGGCGCCATCCAACCTGGAAGTCCGGCCCACAGACCCGCCTGATACCCTCTATGACCTCTGTAGTCAGGCGGGCCCTATTCTCCACTGCTCCCCCATACTTGTCGGCCCGATCATTGAGCATTGGCGACATGAATTCAGAGAGCACCCACCCGAAGGCGCCGTGGAGCGCTACACCGTCGAAGCCAGCCAATTCCGCCCTTCTCGCTGCGGCGATGAAGCTGTCGCGAATTCTCTCAATTTCAGCGGTGGTCAGGGCCCTGATCCCGGGCAGCGTCAAACCTGATGCCGGCGCCGGGATACCTCCCAGTTCGGGCGCAGCTCGATGTCCCGCATGATGCAGTTGAACCGCTGAAAGCGCCCCTCCGTCACGAAGGGCCGTCGCCATTCGGGCGAGCCCGGCGAGATGTCTGTCACTATGGATGCCGAGTTGTCTCCCATAGGCGATGCCGCCGGGCTCGACGTAGGCGGCTCCGGATTGCACCAGGCCGTAACCACCCTGGGACACCTGCATGATCCAGTCTTGGTCGAATTGGGATGGCGAACCGTCGTGATCGCTTTGTTGATTAGTCAGTGGCGCCAGCATGAAGCGATTGGGCATTGCAGGGCCGTGCAAAAGGGTAAGGGGTTTGAACAAGTCCGCGACGGACATGTGAAATCTCCACTGATGTCTGGAATGGTTGGAGTGGCGATCCGTCGCCACTCCATGCGCATTTATTCGGCCGGCTGGCGGACTGAGGCCGCGGCGCGCCTTATGGACCTGGGACCGGCACTGGCGATCAGGAGCGTCGCGATACCGAGAACGGTGATAAAGGCAGACCCCGCAACATAGGTGTCCCAGCCGAAGCCCGGCGCTGCGGCAAAAACAGAAGCCGCGAAGGCAAGGATCACGCCACCAAAAATCTGGAAGGCAGAGAAGAGCAGGCCGGACGCCAGTCCTGACTCATCGGCTTCGATACCATCAAGAGCCGCTACCTGAACCGATGGGTAGGAGATGGCATAGCCGAGCCCGATCGGCACCTGCGAGAGCACAATGAGCAACATGGTGTCCATATGGCCCAGACCGAAGAGCCAGACGACGTAGCCGAGCGCCATCAATCCAGTGCCCACGATCATAAGGCCGGTGCTGCGGGTCTGCGCCATGACGGCAAAACGAGGCGCGAGGAACATCACCGCCACGCCACAGAAGACGAAGACCATGCCAGTAGCCAAAGCCGACCATCCGAGTACGTTCTGGAAGTAGAGCGTCGCAACGAACTGGAATCCAACATAGACACCATGGAATAGCCCGGCGACGATGTTGGCGTGGGTGAGCTTGGTGCGCTTGAAAATCTCGAGCGGGACCATGGGTACGGGGTGACGTGCTTCGATGACAAGAAACAGCACGAGGAGCGCGGCCGACGCCAGCAGAGAGCCCCACGTTGTGATGGCATCCCATCCCTCGTCTGCGGCATTGGTAACACCGAACACGAGCAGGAGAAGCGCAGGCGTGATGGTGATCGCACCACCCCAGTCAAAGCTCTGCCGCGGGCCTTTGCGGGGCTTGTCCGCGGGAAGGATGAATGGAGCCAGAAGCAGCGTGATGATGGCGAAAGGCGCTCCCATCACGAGTGTCGCACGCCAGGTGAAGATGGTCGCGACACCGCCGAAGACCATGCCGAGCGTATAGCCGGCGGCAGCCGTTGACGAGAAAATACCCAGGGCTCGACCACGCGAAGGTCCTTCTCCAAACACGGACAGCAGCAGAGCCAAGGCTGCGGGTGCCGTGAAAGCAGCCGATACGCCCTTGGCAAGGCGAGCTGCAATCAGGGTTGGACCGCTGTCAACAAAGCCGCCGGCGATGCTGGCAACAGCGAAGACCAGCAGACCCGCGAGGAAGGTGCGGCGATGTCCAAAAATGTCTGCGAAGCGACCACCGAGCAGCAAAAAGCCGCCATAGCCGAGAACGTAGGCGCTGACGGCCCACTGCAGGGTCGTTGCGGGTATTCCGAGTTCGGCCTGGATGGCCGGCAAGGCAACCGCGATGGTCGAGACGTCGATAGAGTCGAGGAATTGGGCCATGCAGAGGAGCAACAATGCCACCCCCGCCATGCCCCTTATTTTTGTGGTGGTCATGGAGTTCGTGTCCTTCTTAATGCCACTGCGCATGGAATGAGCGCGGTGGCGGTGAGGACAGGAAACTGTACACAGAGCAGCTATATTGCAAATCGATAGTAGGCATGCCACCTATCGCTAGCAATGATAAATGATGCTGTTCTTCGCAATATCGATCTCAACCTGCTGCTGAGCTTCACGGTTCTGATGCAGGAACGCAATGTCAGCCGGGCCGCCGAACGGCTGCTGGTTGGCCAGCCCGGTTTATCCGCGGCGCTCAAACGCCTGCGCGAGACCCTCGGCGACAAATTGTTCGTGAGGGTGGGAAGGGGCCTGCAACCAACAGCAAGGGCATTGGCGATCGCCCCAGCGATCGAGGCCGCCCTGGCAACGATTGAGCAGGCGATCAAGCCACCCACGGCATTTGACCCATCCACGTGGCAGGGTGAGTTCCGCGTCAGCATGTGCGATAATCTCGAGAGCGCCTTCTTTGGCCCTCTAGCTGCTAGGCTGCAGCAATTGGCGCCTCGGGCCAGATTAGTCAGTGTGGCGTCGGACAAGAGCCCGGCGCCCCAGATGCTGGACGAGTGCGCCTTCGATCTGTCCATTTCAGTCCACGGCGAGCCGGCCTCCTGGCACGTGAAAGCTCCCCTGTTTGAGCAGGCCATGGTGAGCATTTATGATCCGGGCCAGGTCCGCAACTGCGGCACCATGGGGCTCGATGACTTCGTCGCCCTGCCCCACCTCGCCGTTTCCATCGTGGGATCGACCGAAAATGCTATTGATCGGGCTCTGAGCCAAACGGGACGCACTCGCAATGTCGTGGCGACGGTGCAGAGGTTCTCTGGCTTGCCGACCGCGCTCAGCACCATGCCGTCAATTGCGACGGTTCCAGAGACGATCGGACGTTGCATGGCGAGGTTGCACAACCTGACCGTCGTGAACCCTCCGTTGCCGCTGCCGCGAGATCCAGTCAGCCTGCTCTATCGCCGGGTCGATCAGGCCGACGGCCGCTCGATGTGGTTTCGCCAGCTTCTGACACAGGTGGCTGAACGCGTGCTTCTCGATGCAGGCTGCCAATGCGAGGTGGCTCGGGCCGCCTGATTGGCGATCATGAACCGCCTATAGACTTGTCCGCGCGAAGGCGCGCGACAGCTAGATCTACAAATTGGCGGACTTTAGCCGGCGCATGTTGCCTTTCGGCATGGACCACATGGATAGGCAAGGGCTCAGCTTCATATTCGTCGAGCACCGTCAATAAAGCCCCCGAACCGATATCGGCGGCCACCTGGTAGAACGGCACGCGTGTAAGGCCAAATCCCGAAAGCGCCGCAGCAATGGCCGCATCGTTGGTATTGCTGAAGAGCGTGGGTTCGACCCGGATTGGGAGCTCCCCCTTCTGGCCGAGACGCCATTCCAGTGCCGACCAGGCCGCCGTAGTGCCGATCAGACGGTGCTTGGTGAGATCAGTGGGGTCGCGGAGAATTCCGTGCTGTCGGAGATACGTCGGAGTACCACAGATAACCTGTCGCATGGAGCCAACCCGGGTCGCCGGATAGCTGGCGTCAGCCAGATGTCCAATTCGGATTGCGACGTCGATACCCTCTTCAACGAGATTGGTCATGCGGTCGACAAAGAGCGCGCGCCCGACGACCTTGGGATGTCGCTCCAGAAACGCAGTCAGGATCGGCATCACGTGCATTCGGCCGAATAGAACAGGCGCGGAAATGGTGAGAGAGCCGACCGGTGCCAGATAGGATCCGGATGCCGCGGCATCGGCCTGCTGCAACTCGGCCAGAATACGCCGGCAGTCCTCCAGATATCGCGCGCCGGTCTCCGTCAGCTTAAGAGATCGGGTTGTCCGGTGCAGGAGGCGTGTCCCCAGCGCCGCTTCGAGGGCGGCGACAACCCGCGTCACCGATGGCGGGCTCATATTGAGCTGACGCGCTGCACCGGAGAAGCCTCCCGCTTCGGCAACCTTGGCGAACACGGTCATGGCTTGAAAACGGTCCATGGAAACCCCTGTCTACGTGTCGTGACACTATTCTTTTCAGTGAATTAATGGCGAATTCTCTCCAAGCGAAATCAAAAATTATTCTGAAATCCGAAATAGTCTCTTTCGTCCTTTCGGCATTCTAGCATCCGCCTCATTCGGCCAAGTTGCGGAGATCGCAGCGATTGCGCTGCCTGAACTCTGTGCCGGAGACGCTCTATGAAGCTCTACTATTACCCTCTGTCGGGCCATTCTCACCGTGCCCGCCTTTTCCTCTCTTTGATCGACATGCCCTTCGAGATCGTGACAGTCGATGTGGGCAAGGATGAACAGAAGGCGCCGGATTTTCTCAAGCTCAACAGCTTCGGCCAATTGCCGGTGCTCGAGGACAATGGCGTAATTGTCGCGGATTCCGTCGCGATCCTGGTTTATCTGGCCAAGAAATTCGGTCGCACTGACTGGTTGCCAGAAGATCCCATCGCTGCCGCCAAGGTGCAGCGTTGGCTCTCCGTTGCAGCCGGCCAGATCGCCTACGGCCCTGCCGCCGCAAGGCTCATAACCCTGTTCGGCGCCGAATATGATGCCGACGAGGTGATCAAGCGCTCGCACGACATTCTCAAGCTCATCGACGCGGAGCTGCATGGCCGGTTCTGGATCGCTTCCAATCTTCCAACCATCGCTGACGTCGCGCTCTACAGCTACATCGCCGCGGCGCCGGAAGGCTTTGTCGACGTGTCCGGCTATTCGCACATCAACGCCTGGCTAAGCCGCGTTGAGGCCCTGCCCGGCTTCGTCGCCTTCGAGAAGAATGCTGTCGGCCTGCGCGCCGCCTGATCCTCCGCCGGATCCTCACACGCACCAATCGAGATTGAGAAATGTCACAAACCCCGTTTGCACCGGGTTGGGATCTTGAGCAGTCGCCCTTTCACGAGGGTGAGCTGGCCATCCAGGAGCGTGTGGGTGTCCGTGACAAGATCGACGCGCTTGGCCGCCGGGCAGCGCGTCGGTATCTCACCGAGCAGCACAAAGCGTTCTTTCCCATGCTGCCTTATGTCTTTGTGGGCTCGGTGGATGATGAAGGGCAACCTTGGGCTTCTGTGCTGTTCGGTGAGCCTGGCTTTGTCACTCCGACCAGTGACATCAGCGTTTCGGTCCACGCTAAGGCTCTTTACGGAGATCCGCTCGGCAACGCGATTAGGCCAGGTGCCGAGATCGCGCTGCTGGGGGCGCAGTTACACACGCGCAGGCGCAACCGCATGTTCGGCTCGATCGCCGATGTGGCCGACAATGGCTTTTCTATCGCCATACGGCAAACACTGGGAATCTGCCCCCAATACATCCAGGGCCGCGAAATCGACTTTGTGCGCGACCCGATGTCCATCAAGCCAAGACCTGTGCACAAGGCCGACCGGCTGGACATGCGGGCAACCAGAATCATTCAGAACGCCGATACCTATTTCGTCGCGTCGGTTGATCCTCGAGAAGCCGATGGCATCAACAAAGGCGCCGACGTTTCACACCGCGGCGGTCGGCCCGGCTTTGTGAGGGTCGACAATGAGGGCACCCTCACAGCTCCCGACTTCGTCGGCAATTTCATCTTCAACACTTTGGGCAACTGGCAATTCGACAATCGCGCTGGTCTTTTGTTCCTCGATTTCGAAACCGGCGACATCCTCTACGTTGCAGCGCGTGCAGAAGTGATCTGGGAAGGGCCAGAACTTCAGGCCTTCTTCGGCGCGCAACGACTTGTCCGCTATCATATCGAAAAGGTTATCCGCGTTGAGGCGAGCCTTCCGGCGCGCTTCTCCCCACCGGAAGACTCTCCCCTGCTCGAACGCACCGGGAGCTGGGATGAGGTTGCTCGGACGCTCGATGCCGACCGTGATCGTCATGAGTGGCGACCTTTTCGCATCGCCAGGATCGAAAGGGAGAGTGAGGCGATCCGCTCGTTCTATCTCGAGCCTGCCGATGGTCGTGGTCTCGCCAATTATTCCGCAGGACAATTTCTCCCCCTACGGATGAACATCCCGGGATGGGAAAAAGCCGTTTTACGCACCTACACGCTGTCGGCGGCGCCGGGGGCATCGATGTATCGCATCAGCGTGAAACGCGAAGGCAAGGGTGGCGCATCGGACTGGCTCAACGACACTGCCAAGGTTGGCGATGTTATTGAGGTTATGAGCCCGAGAGGCGACTTCACATTTGCGGCCGATCCGCAGCGGCCAGTGGTCATGATCTCCGCGGGGATTGGCATCACGCCTTTCATTGCCATGCTCGACGACCTTCTCGTCAACGATGGCCGTACGCGACACCACGCGCCGATATGGTTCATTCATGGCGCGCGCAATTCGCAAGCCCAAGCCTTTGGTCCGTACCTTCGAGAAAAAGTAAGCCGGCACCACGAGCTGAAGGCCCATACTCGATACAGCCGGCCCCTGCCCGCCGATCGACTGGGCCTGACCCATCAAAGCGAAGGAGCGCTTGACCTCACCCTGCTCAAGGGCCTCCTCCCCTTCGACGACTATGAATTTTTCCTCTGTGGCCCCGGCCCCCTTATGCAGGGAATTTACGACGGGCTCATCGGGATGGGCGTTAGAGATGCGCGCATCCATGTCGAAGGATTTGGTCCCGCCTCAATTCAACGCAAGCCCAAGGAAAAGGCGGCCGTCGATGACGGTGAGGAAGCGGTTGTCGTTTCCTTAGCGAAGTCCGGCAAAACGGCGCGCTGGCGACCAGGCCAAGGTTCACTCCTCGATCTTGCCGAGCAAGAGGGCGTGGCGCCTCTATCAAGCTGCCGAGCTGGCATTTGTGGGACCTGCGCCACCAGGGTGATGGCCGGCCGCGTCGACTATCTGGAGGCTCCGGGTCACGAGGTCGAATCCGGCTATGCGCTGATCTGTATCGCCCACCCCCATCCCGGTCCGCACCTGGAAGCCTCGCTCGATCGCGAAGGCGTCACGCTCGATCTCTGAGCGCGACGTCGCCTCCAATTTCGACAACGAAAGGAAACACCATGAGTGACGGCGCCAAGAAGAACCTGCCTGCCGGGTACGTGCCGGAAAAAATCTGGACAGAGAAAAATGCCTATGGTGGTCAATTCGGCAGTATCAATCGGCCGGTATCAGGCGCCCGCTTCGAGCAGGAATTGCCAGTTGGCAGACACCCGCTGCAGCTCTATTCCCAGGGTACTCCCAACGGGCAGAAAGTCACCATCATGCTCGAGGAACTGCTCGAAGCTGGGCACGCTGACGCCGAGTATGACGCCTGGCTCATCGATATTTTTAAAGGCGATCAGTTCGGCAGCGGCTTTGTCGGGATCAACCCGAATTCGAAAATACCCGCTCTTGTCGATCGCTCAACCGATCAGGTGACGTCTGTTTTTGAAAGTGGGTCCATCCTTGTCTATCTCGCTGAGAAATTCAGCCGGTTCCTGCCGACAGAACTCGGCGCCCGCACCACAACCTTCAATTGGCTGATGTGGCAGATGGGCTCGGCTCCCTTCCTCGGAGGGGGGCTTGGACATTTCTACGCTTACGCTCCGATCAAGATCGAATATGCCATCGATCGCTACGCCATGGAGGCGAAGCGGCAGTTGCACGTACTTAACACGCATTTGGCCGAAAACGAGTTCGTTGCCGGCGATCAGTACACCATCGCGGATATGGCTATCTGGCCATGGTATCCTGGAAGCCTCTACGGCGTTTATCAGGTGGCTGAGTTCCTCGGCATTGAGGCATACCCTCACCTATTGCGCTGGTATCATTCCATTTCAGAACGTCCGGCCGTTGCCCGGGGTCGGATCGTTAACCGGACATCCGGGGCGCCAGGAAGTTTTATCCGTGAGCGCCATGATGTTGCGGATTTTCTAAATCCTTGATTTTGGACTCCAACTCCGGCGAAGAAAATTGTCGCCTGCTTCGGGCGCATGCACACAGGGCTATGCTCTAGGTCGCGACTGGCCAGAGGTCTGCCCTTTTCGAGGCTAAAGGGGGGGTGGAATACGCACCGCTCGCTATTGGAGACCAAGCTCGGTCACCCGGCGTCTGGGTATTCAAGGCTTTAGTCCTCGGTCATGGGCTATCAGCACCAATCCGCCGACCCTCATGGCGTCGGAGGATTGGTGGCGGAATGGGGAAGGCTGTTCTGAAGTGCCGAAATTGTACGCGGGATCTACACTCCGTGGTTCATTCACCCCCGGCTCATTCGATAACTGCTCGAACGGCAAAACCATAGTGCCGCGGCAGCGTGCCGACGGTCGGATCTTCGCCGATATAATAATACAGATAGTAGGCCTTGTCGGGGTCCTCAGAGAGCGTGCCACTCCAATAGTCAGCACCGTCCACCTGGTAGGACACCCTGTCTCCAACACGACCACCCACGGCGGGCAGAAAGATGCTGTTACCGCTCGGTCCCGTGACCGAATAACCGGCAACGCCATGGAGCTCAGTCTTTCTCCAGACTGCCTTATCGACCAATTCCTGTTGTTCGGCCCGCGTCGGCAAGCGCCAACCCGATCCCCATTTGACATGGGCAATGTCATACTCGGTGCCGCTGATTTCCCGCTGGGGGACCTCCGACGGATAATCACTGTTCTCCGTCGAGCGCTTTCGTCCGGTCGGGTCGCCCCAACCGTACAGCCCGCCATACTCCTCGGGTCGTACGGCGCCGAGGTTAAAATCGGCCCACCGTACACTCAGCCCGAGGTCGACAGGCTCGGCTACAGCTGCCGCAGAGTTGGCATTTTCCGTTGCCAGCATAGCGAAGGTCTCCCCGTTCATTGGCCAAGCGGTAACCGCCAGAATGACAACGGCGCAGAACGCGGCACTGTTCATGATTGTCTTCACACGAAGTTTCGGCACGGCCGTGCTCCATCGTTCGGGCGATCCGCAAAAAGGCGGTCCGGCTGGTGACAAGATTAATTTGCTGGATTCGAAGAGGCCGCCCTGAGCGAAGCGGCCTCATATTCATGGTGTCATTTAGCCAGGGATGCTTCGAAAAAGGCGTGCAGCTTTTCGACAACCTGGGGGACAAACTCGTCCTTGTCGTAGAGATCGACGTGGGTTGCGCCTTCGATCAGGAACAGCTCTTTCGGCTCCTGAGCGTGAGCAATTCCCTGCTCACTGAAAACCAGAGTATCGGCATCGGTGCCGGCGATCATCAGAAGGGGACGCGGCGAAATCCAGTCATTGTGCGCAAAGGCGTGGAACTGGGCTGCAACGTCCATCCGCATAACACCCCATTGGGTCGAACGGGGATGTGCGCCCCGCGGCGTGCGATAATAGTCATAAGCTTCCGAAAACAGGCTGCGGGGCGGCATTGCATCTGCTTCCGCCTTGGTGGAAGGGGTGTGGTTCATCATGAACGCACCCTCGCCGCGGGCTTCCAGGTTGCGCAGCGGGCCGGCCTGGTCGAGCATGGCATGGCGCACATTGTCGTCTTCGAAGATCGAGCCCATGAGATCGATGGCGCTCACAGTGGCTACGGCCTTGATACGGCGATCCGTCTGAGCGGCAAAGGGGACATAGCTACCTGCAGCGCAAATGCCGAGGGCACCGATGCGCTCTGCATCCACGTCGCTGCGGGTGGACAGATAGGTCACCGCGCTGCGGACATCTTCCGCACGCTGGAAAGGGTCTTCGAGTGAGCGCGGAAGGCCTTCGCTTTCGCCCTGGTAGGCGGCATCAAAAACCAGGGCGGCATAGCCGATCCGGGCCAGCTTTTCGGCATAAAGCGATGCCGTTTGTTCTTTGACCCCGCCGGCAGGATGCGTCACGACGATGCCAGGAAGACGACCTGAAAAATCATCAGGGCGAAAGAGGGTGGCGGCAATTTTGATATTGTTGCTGAGAAACGAGACGTCAGCTTTCATTACGGTGTGCATGGGATCTCCGGTGATTGGGTTGGAACGTGTCCCGACCTTCACGCGGAGATTTAGATAGGTTATCAGTATTCAACAATCAGGCCGATTATGCACAACCTGTTGAGACGCTCTCACTTATGACCCATGTCGATTCCGCGGAACTCAGAGCTTTCATCACCATTGCTGAACACCGCAGTTTTCGAGGCGCAGCACGGGTTTTGGGCGTAACCCCATCGGCGTTGAGCCACGCGATGCGCGCTCTGGAAGAGCGCTTGGCCGTTCGACTGCTTACCCGGACAACGCGATCCGTCTCACTGACTGATGCGGGAGAAAAACTGATCGCACGGGTTCGACCGGCCATCGCAGATCTCGACGAGGCGGTTTTGGAAATCACCAGCGTGGGGGAGCGCCTATCTGGCACAGTAAGAATTTCGGCCCCCGACGATGCGGCCAGAATGCTGATACGAAGTGTCGTTCCCAAATTCAGGACAACGTATCCAGGCATCGAAATCGAGATCATCGCCGAGAACCGCATGGTCGATATCGTGGCCGATGGTTTCGACGCTGGTGTTCGACTTCTGGATGGCGTGCAGAAAGATATGGTGGCGGTACGGTTTGGTCCGAAAATGAGAACCTGCGCTGTGGCGTCTCCTGCATACCTGGCGGGCAAAGGCATTCCAGGAAGTCCAAATGACCTTCTTGCCCATGACTGCATCCGGCTACGCTTCGAAAGCGGCACCCTCTATCGCTGGGAATTGGAGAGGTCAGGCCGGTCTCACAACGTCGATGTGAAGGGGCCCGTGACCGTTAGCAAAATGGAGCTTGGAATAGATGCCGCCATAGCTGGGCTAGGAATTGCCTGGGTGGCCGAGCACCTTATCCAGGATCACGTTTCAGCCGGGCGCCTTGTGCGCTTTATGACGGATTGGGGAACCGTGATCGATGGCTATAGTCTTTACTACCCCGCAAACCGCCATCTGCCACAGGGGCTAAGGCACTTTGTGGCCTCAGTCCGGGAATGGCGGCCGAGCGACTGATCTCGTTATATTTAAGGTCCGCTTTTAGGAATTCCGACTCGATGATTGGACGACCAAAATGGGGTCGATGACTGACCGTCGTCTGCAGGGCTCACGCGGTTGTATACAGGTCGCAACGGTCGGTCAGCCTCAACCATGCTTCCCCACCTACGCTGCCCACCAGAGCTAAACTCGTCGGCGTGAGCTGTCGCGTTGGACGATTCGTGGGGTTACGACAAAATGCTTGGGCTCACTACGCCCGTTGATCCGCTCAAGCAGAAAGCGGGTTGCCTGGACGCCCAATAGCTCACCGGATTGATCGACGCTGGTCACGGCGTTCTGAGGTGCGGCGCTGTAGGCAGTATCATCATACCCGATCAGCGCAACGTCCTGTGGCACACGCAAGCCAGGGCGCCGCTATTAGCGACGCCCTGGAAT
>NZ_JBEVLL010000292.1:0-3873 GCF_040509215.1 Devosia sp. | reverse complement strand
TGGGGGGGGAAGTGGTGCCCGAGACCGGAATCGAACCAGTGACACGCGGATTTTCAATCCGCTGCTCTACCAACTGAGCTACTCGGGCATCTATTTCGCGAGCCATCGGCTGCGAGCCACGGGCCTTATAGGCAATCGTTTTTGCCTGCGCAAGCGCGAAAACGTCATGTGGATAAAGAGGCTAGTTCGTTAGCAGACTGTTACCCGCGAGCCCGGCCAAAGCGCCTATTCGTCGTCGTTTTCAGGGAGCGGCTCGTCATCCTGCGCGGGGATGACGTAGGAGCCGGTCAGCCAGCGGTTGAGATCCACATCGGCGCAACGCTTCGAGCAGAAGGGCTTGAACTTCTCGACCGTGGCCTTGCCGCAGATGGGGCACTTTCTTTCTGCCATCAGACGCCCGTCAGGCTCGACTGGTTGAGCCAGTTGAAGTGCACCGGATAACCCTCGCCGGCGAGGAGCTGGGTGACTTCATGGAGCGGCAGGCCGACGACGCCGGAATAGGAGCCCGAGAGCTTTACGACGAACGAGCCAGCAATACCCTGGATGGCATAGCCACCCGCCTTGTCGCGCCATTCGGCGCTGGCGAGATAGGCTTCCATTTCGCGGGTGGATAGGCGCTTGAAGCGCAGGCGTGTTTCAACGATCCGCTGCCGCTTGGCCCCGGAGGGGGTCAGGAGCGTGACGCCGGTATAGACGCGATGCGCGCGGCCCGAGAGCAGGCGGAGGCAATCGGATGCCTCGTCCATGGTCTCGGCCTTGGGCAGGATGCGTCGACCGACCGCCACCACCGTATCGGCAGCAAGGACAAGAGCGTCGGAGCCGAAACCGGCGACGCGGGCCTTGTGCTGGGCGGTGAGAGCTTTCAGTTCGGCAAGGCGGCCGGCAAGCTTGCGCGGCAATTCGCCTTTTTCGGGCGTCTCGTCGACATGGGCCGGAACCAGATGCTCAGGCTCGATGCCGATCTGGTTGAGCAGTGCAAGCCGGCGCGGCGAGGCGGAGGCCAGGATCAGTTCCGGACGGCTGGCCATGATGCCTTACTTGAAACGATAGGTGATGCGACCCTTGGTGAGGTCGTAAGGAGTCATTTCACACAGCACCTTGTCGCCGGCGAGAACGCGGATACGGTTCTTGCGCATGCGGCCGGCGGTGTGAGCGATGATCTCGTGTTCGTTTTCCAGCTTGACCCGGAAGGTCGCGTTGGGAAGCAATTCGGTGACCACGCCCGGGAATTCGAGCACTTCTTCTTTGGCCATACTTTCTCCTGGGAAGACCCCCGCGAGCGAAACTGCTCGGCGGCGGCCGCAAATTTGGGCGGAACCTACTGCAAATCAGTGGCTTTGTGAACTACCGGAAACCAGTGGTTCCAAACGAGCGCGAACGCGGCGTCTGAGACCGTCGCGAAGTTCGCGATAGGCCGACAGAACTACCTCGCGGCTGCCTTCGACGAGCGAAGGGTCCGGCACCGTCCATTGTTCGATTTCGCCGGCCTCGAGACCCTTGCGGGCCACTGCATCGGGGGCGTCATCGGACAGGGTGATGACGAGATCGAAGCGGTTGGCAACGAGCTCATCGAGAATATGGGGCGTATGGATCGACATATCAATGCCGATTTCTTCCATGACCTCATGCACGAACTGATCGGCCTTGCCGCCATTGACGCCAACCGAGCGCGCGATGATGCGACCGGGGAAGGATTGGCGGGCAAGAGCCGCGGCAATGGGCGAGCGCACCGAGTTCATCGAGCACACGAATAGCACCGAGGGCAGTTCGCTCGTCGCTTCGTCGATGCGGCTGGCATAGGGCTGCACGGCGCAAATCAAGGTGAAAAGGCGCCGCGCCGTGTTGAGATCGATGATGATCTTGTTGTTGAGCCGCGTGCGCAAAAGCTCGGCCGCCTCGTTGTGCATGCCGCGCCGGGCCATGTCGACGGTCTCGATCTGGAACGGCTGGGCCGAACGGATCGCCTCGTAATAGGCGTCGCGAATGCGGAAATAATCGCGGATAAGCCGGCGGAACGGGGTCAGCGAAATGTAATGCGCGGCGATCGGCTGGAACGTTTCGGGATGGCGCACGTCGAGCACTATGGAATTGCCGATGATCGAAACGTGCAGGGCATAGGGGCCCTCGGCGGCGACGCGGGCCGGACGAAAACTGTTGGATTCGAGGAGGTCATAAATGGCGATGCGCCATTCATGCACCTCGTCGGGATTTATGGACGTGATCGTATTGGGGTCGAGCGTGACGGTGACCAGACGATTGGTGCTGGATGCCGCCTCGCTTGTGCCCATCGAAATGCTCAACGGTTGAGCCGAATCGAAATGGAGCGCCCGTGTCCATCGAGCGCTTCGACTTCGGCGATGGTGACCGCCGCTTCGGCAAGGGCCGAGAGCGAGGAGGGCGTGCACCCGAGAATGGACGTGCGCTTGACGAAATCGAGCACGCCGAGGCCCGAGGCGAAGCGCGCCGAACGGGCGGTGGGCAACACGTGGTTGGAGCCACCGACATAGTCGCCGATGGCTTCCGGGGTGTGATGACCCAGAAAGATCGCGCCGGCATGGCGGATGGCCGCGACCAGCGATTGTGGGTCGTCGATCGCCAGTTCCACATGCTCGGAGGCGATGCGATTGGCGAGGTTGGTCGCCGTTTCGAGCGAATCGACGGTGATGATGGCGCCGAATTCGTCCCAGCCTTCCCGAGCGATGGATTCCTTGGGGAGGAGGCTCAACTGGCGATCGACTTCGGCTTCCACGGCATCGGCCAGCTTTTCATCGGTGGTGACGAGGATCGACTGGGCGCCCCCGCCATGTTCGGCCTGGGCGATGAGATCGGCTGCGACCCAGGCGGGATTGGCCGAGTGGTCGGCGATGACGAGCACTTCGGACGGGCCGGCGATGAGGTCGATGCCGACCTGGCCGAACACCTGGCGCTTGGCTGCGGCAACAAAGGCATTGCCGGGGCCCATGATCTTGTCGACGCGGGCAATGGCACTGGTGCCATAGGCGAGGGCGGCTACAGCCTGGGCGCCGCCAACGCGGTAAATCTCGGTAACGCCGGCGATCTGGGCGGCGCAGAGAATGGCCGAGGCCAGTTGCCCATTGGGCGTGGGCACGACCATGGCGATGCGCGAGACGCCGGCGACTTTAGCCGGCACGGCATTCATCAGCACCGATGAGGGGTAGGAGGCGAGCCCGCCGGGGACATAGATGCCGACGGCATCGATGGCGGTCCAGCGCGAGCCGAGGGTGACGCCGAGGGCGTCGGTATAGATATCGTCCTTGGGCATCTGCCGCTCGTGATGCGACTTGATGCGATCATGCGCGGTTTGCAGCGCCTCGCGGACATCGGGGGTGACGCGGGCAGCGGCTTCGGCAATTTCTTCGGCTGAAAAGCGCAGGGTTTGCGGGGTGACGCCGGCCTTGTCGAACTTGTTGGTCAGTTCGGCCACGGCTTCGTCGCCACGGGCGCGCACATCGGCAATGATCCCGGCGACGATATCGCCCACTTCCTGGGAGGCTTCGCGCTTGCTGGCAAGCAGCTCGACAAAGCGGGACTCGAAATCATCAGCGGCGCTGTCGAGGCGTAGAGGCATTGGCGGTCCGGGATAGCGGCGAAGTGGAGTGATGCGATCTATCCCGATGGGGAGTTTGATCGCAAGGGGGAATGGGTCTGGTTGGGGAGATCGGGGCTCTCGTCACCCCCTCCCAGCCTCCCCCATCAAGGGGGAGGTGCGGGTCTGTCGGTTGGGACGAGAGCCAGTCTCAAACTCGATGCAACACCTCCCCCTTGATGGGGGAGGACGGGTGGGGGTGAGGCCCCTCGCGCCGGAGCGCCAATATCAATCGAGTTTATGCGCCGGCTTTGCCGCCGCGGCCC
>NZ_JBEVLL010000291.1:0-6537 GCF_040509215.1 Devosia sp. | reverse complement strand
CCGACCACCAAGGAAGCCGGACTCGATCTCGAGATCGGCGTGTGGCATGGCCTTTACGCTCCGGCAGGCACCGATCCGGCTATCATCGCGCGTCTCGAAACCGCGCTACAGGCGGCGTTGACCAATGAGACAGTGGTCGCCCGCTTTGCCGAACTTGGCACCGTCCCGGTCACCGCCGAAGAAGCGACGCCCGCAGCGCTCACCGAAATGCTGACCAGCCAGATCGAACTCTGGCGCGGCGTCATCGAGGCGGCCGGCGTCTACGCCGACTAAGACCTTTCCATCGGCCCACGTCACACGGCCTGCGGTTTTCCGCAGGTCGTCCCCGACGCACATCCATCTGTTTCATCTGGGGAGGCGGCCATGCTGGCCAAGTTTTCACTCCGGGATCTCCTGGCAGGCGGCATCTTCGTCCTCGCCGGAGCCTACTTTTCGCTCGAAGCGCTGAACTACGAGGTCGGCACGCCCTTCCGCATGGGGCCGGGCTTCATGCCGCTCGCGCTTGGCGCCGTGCTTGCCGCCCTTGGCATCGGCGTTGCCGCCAGCGGTTGGCAAAAGCCTGACAAGGAGAAGCCACTGCCGCCCTCCTGGCGGGGTATCGCTCTTATCATTGGCGTGGTGATCTTCTTCGGCGCCACCATACGTGGCCTCGGCTTCGTGCCCGTGGTTTTCGTCTCGGCCTTCGCCTCCGCCATGGCCAGCCGGCTCAATTCCCCACTCTTTGCCGCCCTCCTCGCCATCGGGCTCACGGTTCTCTGCACCGCCATCTTCGTCATCGGCCTTGGCATGTCCGTGCCGTGGTTTGGGCCCTGGCTCGGTCAATAGGAGCGTCACATGGATATCATCGGCTTTCTCGGCCTCGGCTTCTCCGTCGCCCTCGATCCCATCAACATTCTCTACTGCTTCATCGGCGTGCTGCTCGGCACTCTGGTTGGCGTGCTGCCCGGCATCGGCCCCACCGCCACCATCGCCATGCTGCTGCCCATCACCTTCTCACTGTCGCCGGCCGCCGCTTTGATCATGCTGGCGGGCATTTATTACGGCGCCCAATATGGGGGCTCCACCACCGCCATTCTGATCAACCTGCCGGGTGAAAGCTCATCAGCCGTCACTGCCATCGATGGCTACCAGATGGCCAAGCAGGGCCGCGCCGGCCACGCTCTGGCAACCGCCGCTCTCGGCTCTTTCTTTGCCGGCACGGTGGGCACGCTGCTGCTTGCTTTCTTCGCCCCGCCCCTTGCGCGAGCGGCGCTGAATTTCGGCGCCCCCGAGTATTTTGCGCTGATCGTCCTTGGGCTCCTCGTCTCCATCGCGCTGGCGCATGGCTCGATCCTCAAGGCTCTCGCCATGATCGTCCTCGGCCTGCTTCTGGGCATGGTCGGACAGGACATCTATACCGGTACCCCGCGCTTCACCCTTGGCATCCGCGAACTCTATTCCGGCCTCAACTTCGTCTCGGTCGCCGTCGGCATTTTCGGTGTCGCGGAAATCCTGCGGAACCTCGAAAACGAGAAGGGCCGCGATGTGATGGTCAAGTCAGTGAGCAATCTCTGGCTCGGCAAAGAGGAGCTGAAGCGCATTATCGCGCCGGTTATCCGCGGCACCACGCTTGGCTCCGTGCTCGGCATACTCCCCGGCGGCGGCCATATTCTGGCGTCATTCGCCTCCTATTCGGCCGAGAAGCGCCTTTCCAAGCATCCGGAAGAGTTCGGCCACGGTGCCATTGAAGGGGTCGCCGGTCCGGAATCGGCGAATAACGCAGCGGCCCAAACGTCCTTCATTCCGCTGATGACCCTCGGCATTCCCGCCCATCCGGTCATGGCGCTGATGGTCGGCGCGTTCATCCTCCAGGGCATCACCCCAGGTCCAAATGTCATCAACGACCAGCCCGCGCTCTTCTGGGGCATCATCGCCTCGATGTGGATTGGCAACCTGCTTCTCGTGATGCTGAACCTGCCGCTGATCGGTCTGTGGGTGAAGATGCTCTCCATCCCCTATCGCGCGCTGTTCCCCGCCATCGTTCTGTTCGCGTGCATCGGCTGCTACTCGATCAACCAGAACATCTTCGACGTCTTCGCCATCGGCTTCTTCGGCATTGTCGGCTACGTGCTGATCCGGCTCGGTTGCGAACCGGCACCGCTGTTGCTGGGCTTCGTCCTCGGACCGTTGCTTGAAGAACATCTGCGCCGCGCCATGATCATCTCGCGTGGCGATCCGATGGTGTTCCTCGAACGCCCGATCTCGGCGACCCTTCTTGGCCTCGCCCTCCTCGCAGTGATCATTGCGGTACTCCCGTCCATCAGGAGCAAGCGCAAAGAGGTGTTCGTCGAAGAGGATTGAGGTCTTCCAAACTTTGGGTTGGCGGGGGCGTGTATCTCCCTGTCAGCCCGTTGGACGGGTTCGTAACTTCTGGGCGCAGTCCACACTGCCCGAGACTACGTTGGTGAACCCGACTCACCGCCCTACCCATCTGCGGCGCGTTGGGCATCGAAGCTGGCGTGCCCCCCTTTTGACAATCGCATCGGAACGCTGGCTCTAGAGAGCACGATGCACATCTGCGCCGTGCTTCCCCACCTAATCTCGCATCCAACTAAATCGTAGCCGGTTGTAATTCCCTTTCGCTGGCGAGGTGGCCGGCGCGTTGGGCGATGATGGCGCAGACGAAGAGCTGGATCTGGTGGAAGAGCATCAGGGGCAGGATGATCATGCTCACGGCCTGCCCGGCGAATAGGATATTGGCCATGGGCAGACCACTGGCGAGGCTCTTCTTCGAGCCACAGAAGAACAGGGTCATTCGGTCACCGTGGTCAAGCCCTACGGCACGCCCCACCCACCATGTGGTCACCATAACGACGGCAAGCAGGACGATATCGGCCAGGATGATGATCGTGAGGCTGGTCAAACCCACCTGCTCCCAGATGCCGGCGACAACGCCGGCGCTGAACGCAGAGTAGACGATGATGAGAATGGAGCCGCGATCGACGACCTGGGTCAGAACGGCGTGCCGGCTGATAAACCCGCCGACGAGCGGCCGTAGCAACTGACCAAGGATAAAGGGCGCGAGGATTTGCAGCCCGATGTCGATGATGGAGTTGAGCGATATCCCGTTACCCGAGGCATGCAAAAGCACTGCAACCAGCGCCGGGGTGAGGAAGACACCGAGAATATTGGACATCGATGCAGCGCAGACCGCGGCAGGCACATTGCCGCGCGCAATCGAGGTGAAGGCAATGGACGATTGCACGGTCGACGGCAGAACAGAAAGATAGACGATGCCAATCGCGAGTTCTTCCTCGATCCACGGCGACAACACCGCCGCCAATATCAGGCCGCAGATCGGGAACATCACATAGGTGAAGCCGAAGACGAGCCCCTGCAGCCGCCAATTGGCAATCCCCGCCACAATGGCGCTGGTATTGAGCTTCGCGCCGTAGATGAAGAACAGCAGGGCGACGGCGAAATAGGCCACCTGATCGACGATGTCGGCCCCGATACCAGATGCAGGCAATAGCGTAGCCAGCACCACGGTGCCGAGGAGAAGAAACAGGTAGTAATCAAGACCGAAGCGCTTCAGGCGTTTAGCGAGTGACATTGTGCTGTGCCGGATAAATCAGGGAGGGGTTGCAGTGCAGCGGAATGGGGCGATGCTCATTGTCACCATCCGCCATTGGAAATCGTCTACGAGAGTCTCCTGGCGACGGCGATGGCATCGACCAGTTTCGGCTGCGTAAAATCTGGTGCCAGACCTGAAGCCATTGTCGGAACTACCAGGATCCGCGTCTGCGCAGCCAGCTTGATGCCTGTTCGAGCCCGCCAAATGGAAATACGTGCATCTGCGCTATCACCCGTCGCGCCGAAGCGGACAATTGTTCCTCGATTGGCGTGACAAAGGCTTCCGGCGAATAGCCAGTTGTGAGCGATAACAGGTTGCCGGCGCTTCTCTGCAGCATCGACAGTGAGTTTCCGACCCCGCAAAGCCTCGCATACTTGATCAGTGTGGCGACTTTCGCCGGGCCTGCTACACCGACATGCACCGGAGCATCAACGCCGATTTTAGCGAGGGCTTCCGCCCAAGCCACGACACGAGCGGGGGCGAAGCCGAATTGGGTG
This sequence comes from Devosia sp., assembly GCF_040509215.1. Lineage (GTDB taxonomy): Bacteria > Pseudomonadota > Alphaproteobacteria > Rhizobiales > Devosiaceae > Devosia. Next base: position 2,427 of record NZ_JBEVLL010000291.1, on the reverse strand, counting down.
ACGATACGCAGGCGCGCACCGGTTCGATCGGCAAAATTCTGCTTCTGTCGAAGGGCGTCGATTGCAAATGTCTCGGTAAAGTCGGGACTACCTTCTGGGTGTCCTGCGACGGCGATATCCTTGATACCGAACCGATCGAGCATTCCGGTGTCGAGGAGATCCATAGCGCTTGCATAGGGGCCCAAAGGCGTGGCGATACCGCCACCCACGACAAGGACATCATCGACGCCAGCCTGCTCGGCAAGTTGCCCCAAGCGCGTCTCCAATGCCTGCCGGCTTGAGATGCGCCGTGCCGCCAGATGCGGCACAGGGATGCAGCCGATCTCCCGCACCCGCTGGGCGGCCACGAGCATTTCGGCATCCGAACCGGGGCTGCCGATATCGGCCAGGTAGACCCGCGTTCCCGCAGGCAGCCAAAGTGCGAGCTGATAACGTGATGGGATCTGCCTGGGCAGGATTTCAATCGAGGCGAGGAGCGGACGGCCGATGGCCGGTTCCGGGGCAAACATATGAAAACTCTGAAGGTCTAGCCGCTGATATAGCGACGCATGCAATAGAGCAGCGTTGCGTTTGCTTCATTCTCGCGAATGTCGATGACCCGCCCGAAGAGGACACGGTGGGTCGCCTCGTCCACGGCATTGGTGAGCTCGCATTCAAAACTCACCGAGGCATTGGCCAGCACGGGCACACCCGTAAGACCCTCGCCCCATTCACCAAGCGCAAATCGCTCCCGCCCCGGCATCCTGCCGCCGAAGAGTTCCGATAAGTCCTCCTGCCCCGGCATCAACGTGTTGACGCAGAAGTGGCGCGCTTTTTCGAAGGCGTGAAAGCACGAGCTCGCCCGATTGATGCAGACGAGAAGCGTCGCCGGGGTGTCGCTGACGCTGCAGACCGCCGAGGCCGTAAAGCCGTAACGCTGGCCTCCAGCCTTGGTCGTAACGACGTTGACCGACGTGCCGAGGCGCGACATGCCGTTGCGATACGTGGCTTTGTCCACGAAGTCATAGCGGTGGTCCACAATGTCCATATCGTTCTCTCAAGGGCGTTCGAGACAGGCAAGACCCAGCGGTCGTGCAACGTCCCCTATTCTTAGTCCGTTCGGTAAGGCCCCTCGCCCGCGGGTCCGGAACGGCCATGCCGAGGAAATCGGCAGGGTCGTCCCCGGAATTGCGAGGGCATGACTTCAACGCCTTCGACAGCCTGATCAGTAAAACCGGTGCCTCAGCGTGTCGGCCAAGATCAGGCGGAAAGTTCCTTGCGCAGGATTTCCGCGCCTGCGCTTAGGGCATTGAGCTTTCCTGTCGCGACTGCGCGAGAAAGCGGGGCCATGCCACAGTTGGTGCTGGGATAAAGCTTGTCCGCGTCTACGAACTTCAAGGCCTTTCGCAGCGTATCGGCGACCTCTTCGGGAGTTTCGACCGTGTTGGATGCCACATCAATGGCCCCGACCATCACCTTCTTGCCGCGGATAAGCTCGATCAGATCCATGGGAACGTGAGAGTTGTGGCACTCGAGCGAAATCAGATCGATATTGGATTTCTGCAGCTTGGGGAGAGTCTGTTCATACTGCCGCCACTCCTCCCCGAGCGTCTTTTTCCAATCCGTATTGGCCTTGATGCCGTAGCCATAGCAAATGTGGACCGCGGTCTCACACTTGAGGCCTTCGATCGCGCGTTCGAGGGTTGCAACGCCCCACTCGTTCACTTCATCGAAGAAGACATTGAACGCCGGCTCGTCGAACTGGATGATATCGACGCCAGCCGCTTCCAATTCTCTGGCCTCTTCGTTGAGAATCTCAGCGAATTCCCAAGCCAGCTTTTCACGGCTCTTGTAGTGGGCGTCATAGAGCGTATCGATCATGGTCATGGGACCTGGCAGAGCCCATTTGATGGGCTGATTGGTCTGCTGACGCAGGAATTTGGCGTCTTCCACGAAAACCGATTTGGGGCGCGAGACGGCCCCAACAACGGTCGGCACGCTCGCATCGTAGCGATTGCGAATTCTGACGGTCTCGCGCTTCTCGAAATCGACGCCATCAAGGTGTTCGATAAACGTCGTGACGAAATGTTGGCGCGTCTGTTCGCCGTCGCTGACGATATCAATGCCGGCATTTTGTTGATCGGCCAGTGACAGGCGCAGGGCGTCCTGCTTGCCCTCGATCAATTCCTCGTCCTGCAATTTCCAGGGCGACCAAAGTTTCTCGGGTTGAGCTAGCCAGGAAGGCTTCGGCAGGCTGCCGGCGGTTGAGGTGGGCAACAGTTTCTTCATGATAGGCGACCTTGTATTCCTGGTTATTCAGGCAGCGTAATTGGCAGACCACCGATCAAGGACGGTCTTGTACGGCTTGATGAAGTGCTCTTCGACAAACTTTCCCTGCTCAACAGCCAGCCGGCTGCGCTCTTCGCGATCATAGACAACGCGAGTCAG
>NZ_JBEVLL010000290.1:0-2911 GCF_040509215.1 Devosia sp. | reverse complement strand
AGTTGGCGGGCGCCGCGCTTCATGGCGCGCAATTGTTCGTAGCGGATATAGGTCATGCGGGGATCGCAATGGCCGAGCGAAAGCTGGTGATTGGTTTCCGAGAGAAACGCCCAGGCAAAGCCGAAGGCGATGTACTTGCCGCGCATGGGGCCGATCATGTCGTCGCTGCCGTACATGACGCGATCGACGCCGACGCCATTGTAGAGCGCGTCGAGGGCATCGGCTTCGCAGACGGTGGAGGTGTCGTACCAGACATTGGGCAGGCCGCGCAGGCTCGCGGCGGCTTTCTCGATGGCCCAGGCGGAGTAGGAGCGGGCGCAATGGGCAAGAATCCAGCGCACGCGCGGGTATTTCTCGCTGAGGCGCAGCATTTCCGAGATGTTGTCGGGGTCCGAAATGGCCCGGCGCTTGGAGAGATGCATCATGACAATGAGGCCGAGACGATCGGCGAGGGCGATCTGGTGCTCGGGGAGGAAGTCGGTGATCCCGGCTTCGGCGCGGTCGGAATTGGTTGCGTAGACCAGATAGGGTTTGAGGCCGATGGCGCCGGTGCGCTTGAGCGTGGCGAGGATTTCGGCCTCGCTCATGCCGGGATGGACCAGCATCAGGGCGGCGGAATCTGTGCTCCTGGCGGCTTCATTGGCGACGTAAGTGTTGGAGCTATCGAAGTCGCATTGGCCGGCAAAGGGGAAGGGGAATGCCAGGCGTTCGACCTGTCGGCCGGGGAGGAGGGCGGCATCGATTTCGTCGGCGAGTTTGGTGGTCACCTCGGGGAAATAGCGGCCGATGCTGGGGGCGTAGGGGCCGGTCTCCTTGTCGGGATTGAGGTTGAAGGCCCAGCGATAGATATGGGTGTGCACGTCGAAGACCCGCTCGGGTACGAAACCGTCCAGTTCCTCCGCCCAGATGCGCTGGTCGAAATCGGTGGGCGTGAAATCGTACATGGCGGTGCTCCCCTTTTGCCTTGAACTATCATGTTACACTGATAACAATATAACCAAAGCGCAAGGGAGGATTTCGTGGGGGCGGGTCAGGAACTCTGGAACAAGGCCAAACGGCTGATACCGGGCGGAAATATGCTGCTGTCGAAGCGCCCGGAAATGTTCCTGCCGGAGCAGTGGCCGGCCTATTTCAGCAAGGCCAAGGGCTGCCGGATCTGGGATCTCGACGGGCGCGAACTGATCGATATGACGATCATGGGCGTGGGCGCCAATACGCTTGGCTATGGCGATGAGCGGGTCGATGCGGCGGTGGTTACGACGGTGGTGCGCGGCAATATGTCGACGCTCAACGCGCCCGAAGAGGTGGAACTGGCCGAACGGCTGGTGGCGCTGCATCCATGGGCCGATATGGCGCGGTTTGCGCGGACGGGCGGCGAAGCAAACGCGGTGGCCATTCGCATAGCGCGGGCGGCTTCGGGGCGGGATGGCGTCGCCATATGCGGCTATCATGGCTGGCACGATTGGTATCTGGCGTCCAATCTCGGGGACGACGATAGCCTTGCGGGGCATCTCTTGCCGGGGCTCGATCCGCAGGGTGTGCCGCGGAACCTGCGCGGGACCGTCTTTCCGTTCGGCTTCAACGATATTGCGGCGCTTGAGGCGTTGATTGCGACCGGCAAGATCGGCGTGATCATGATGGAGGTGGCGCGGACGTTTGATCCGTCGCCGGATTTCCTCAACAAGGTGCGCCAGCTGGCGACCGCCAATGGCATCGTGCTGATCTTTGACGAGTGCACGTCCGGGTTTCGTCAGAGTTTTGGCGGGTTGCACAAGCTCTATGGTGTCGATCCCGATATGGCCGTGTTCGGCAAGGCACTGGGCAATGGCTATGCGGTGACCGCCGTGATTGGCCGTCGCGAGGTGATGGAAGCGGCGCAGAACAGTTTTATCAGTTCGACTTTCTGGACCGAGCGGATTGGGTCGGCAGCGGCATTGGCGACGCTTGATGTGATGGCGCAGACGCAGTCCTGGGAGGTCATTACCGGGATCGGCGTGGATATCACTCGGCGCTGGCGCGAGTTGGCGGCAAAACATGGGCTGGAGATTTCGACGTCGGGCCTGCCGGCCCTGACCGGGTTTGCGTTCAAGGGGGCGAATGCTGCCGCTTACAAGACGCTGATCAGCCAGGAAATGCTCGACAAGGGCTATCTGGCTGCCACCAGCGTCTATACCTGCCTCGCTCATACACCGGATATCGTCGACGGCTATTTCAACGCGCTCGATCCCGTCTTTGCCCTCATTGCGGAGTGCGAGGCAGGACGCGATGTCGGTTCGCTTTTGCGTGGCCCTATCTGCCACGCCGGTTTCAAACGTCTCAACTAGGACTTGTTATGACTCTCGTTCTCAAGGCACGGCCGGTCGATGCCGCGGCGCTCGCTCCCTATGCAACCGTGCTTCACGCCGCAGATGGCGAGGCGCGGGCTTTTCCCGAGGTGATGGAAAAGGGCGATGTGCCGGGCGCGCATGCCTTTACGATTCTCTGTCCGCAGCCGGTGGACGGGGCGGTGCGTGTCGCCGCGCTCGAGCGGCATCCGCATTCGACGCAGAGTTTTGTGCCAATCAAGGCTGGGCGGTGGCTCATTCTCGTGGCGCCCAAGACTGCCATCGGCGAGCCGGATTTGGCTGGGGCGCTGGCATTCGTCGCCGGGCCTGAGGATGCGATCTGCATCGGGCAGGATGTGTGGCACGCAGGGCTGACGGTTCTCGATCAAGCGGCGCAATTCGGCATGATCATGTGGAAGGCCGAGAGCGCCGAGGATGGGGTGCTGTGGCAGCTTGATGAGGCTGTTGAGGTGGAGATTTAGGGGGGCTGTCCCTCAACTCAAGCCATCACCCCTGTAGATCGTCACCCTCGGGCTTGACCCGAGGGCTTTGCACTTGCTGTGCCGTGACCAAGTGCAGTGTCCTCG
>NZ_JBEVLL010000289.1:0-4939 GCF_040509215.1 Devosia sp. | reverse complement strand
CGCTGCCTTTGCACCAAGTCCGAGGGAAGCTCTGTGGTCTTGGGTCTCTAGAGCCTACTTGCGCCCCTTCGGCTCCACCGGCGCCGCCTGCGTCACCGAACTCGCCAGCCCATCGAGCGTTCCGCCCGACAATCCCAGCTCGCTCATCAGTGCATCGATCAACGGCGCCTGGCTGCGATAGCGCAACGCCGCCGCGACCGCCTGATCCGCCAGCCCACCGACAGGCGCGCTGCCATCCGCGCCACCCGCACCATTGCCGCTCGACCCATTCAGCCCATCGACATGGAGGATCTTGATCCCGTCGATATTCTGCATCGGCTTGACGCTTTCCGCGATGATCTGGGGCAGGGCCTCGATCAGCTTGATCCGTACCTGCATGGCGATCTGCTCGGCCGAAAGCGTATTGCTCGCTTCGTTGATCGTCCGCTTGCCCTCGGCTTCGACCTTGTAGGTCGCAGCCAGCGCCTCGGCGCGCAACAGCTCGGCATCGGCCGAACCCTTCGCCCCCACACGCTGCTTTTCCGCATCGGCCTCTGCCGCAATACGGATGGCCTCGGCCCGGTCAGCCGCCGCCGCCTTTTCCGCTTCGGCCGCCACGGTAATGCTGATGGCCTGCTGCTCGGCCGCCTTGCGCGCTTCAATGAGCTGAATGGCCTTCTCACGTTCCGCAACCGCGGTCTGCCGCGACGTCGTCACCTCTTCCGCCGCCTTTGCGGCCAGCGCACGCGCCTCGTCGGCCGCGGCGTCGGCGACAGACTTTTCCTTGCTCTTGATCGAAACCGCGATATCGCGCGCCTGTTCGGCGAGGGCGATCTGCTTGGCCTTGTCCACCGCCGCCGCTTCCACCGCCAGCGCCGTCGCGATCTCGCGTTCCTTCACCACCTGTTCCGAGGCGATATCGGCCTGCCGCACCTGCTGCGCCGCCAGAATGCGCGCTTCTTCCGCCTCGCGCTCGCGTTCCGATTGCTGCTGCTTGATCAGCGCCGATTGCTCGGCCATGCGCACCTGGATTTCGCGCTCCTGTTCGAGCCGGGCGAATTCCTTGTCGCGGGCGATCTGGTACTTCTGCTGCTCGGCATCGAGGTTCTTGCGCTCGATCAGAACCTGCGTTTCCTGCTCGATATCGTTGCGCGTCTTTCTCCGCTCTTCGATCGCCTGCGTCAGCTTGGTCAGGCCTTCAGCGTCAAACGCGTTATCAGGATTGAAGAATTCGCGATTGGTCTGGTCGAGCCCAGTCAGCGACACGGATTCAAGTTCGAGACCATTCTTCAAAATGTCCTCGGAAACCGCCGCCTGCACCTTCTGCACGAAATTGACGCGCTGCTCGTGCAGCTCTTCCATCGCCATTTCCGCCGCGACAGCGCGCAGGGCGTCGACAAACTTGCCTTCCACCAGCTCCTTCAGTGCCGCCGGCTCCATGGTGCGCCGCCCCAGCGTCTGCGCCGCATTGGCAATGGATTCCACCACCGGCTGCACGCGCACATAGAACTCCGCCTGCACATCGACGCGCATACGATCCTTGGTGATCAGGGCCTGCTCATTGGCGCGCCGCACTTCGAGCCGCAGCGTGTTCATGTTCACCGGGATCTGTTCATGCAGCACCGGGAACACCAGCGCGCCGCCATTCATGATCACCTTCTGCCCACCAAAACCGGTGCGCACGAAGCTGACCTCCTTGGAAGACCGGCGATAGAGCCGCGCCACGATCAGGCCAATGGCAAACAGCGCCACGAGGATGACGGCTATGATGATCAGGATATCGAGAAGGGTCTGGGACAAGGCGAAAGTCTCCTGGCTGGTGGGGGCGGGGCCTGTCGTCTGAAGGGTAAGCGGGGTGGTCGGTTGTTCTATCGGTGTCTGCACGATCGGCGGGTCGGAAGGATCACCCGTGGCCGGTGTCTTGACCTTTGCCATCACTGCACCGGCTTGAGCCGGACGATGGCCCGAAACACATGGCCTTCACGACGCACCAGCACCACTTCCGAACCCTCGGAGAGCAACTGCTGCACGTCGTCGGGCTCGACCAGCACATAGTGAGTCTTGCCATGAATATCGGTGAGTTTTGCTTCGGCTGGCTTGCCGCTGCTGGCCGTGCCGCGAAACACCGTCGCGACCCGGCCGATGAAGTCTGCCGTGCTGACCGCGTCAGTCTCTTCCCGCGGCATCAGCTTGCCCAACCAATGGCCCACATGATGGGTCGCGAACAACGAGAAGATCGCAGCCGGCACGCTGGCAATGGCGGGCTCCAGCGCAAACCCGAAAATTCGCCGCATCGCTTCCTGCAGCACATAGCCGCCGAGCCCGAAGCTGGTGGTCGCGACAATGAGCACGACCAGCGCCGGCAATCGCCCAAAACTCAACCAGCTCAGAAACTGGCTCAGCGGCCCCATCTCAATCCCCGAAGCATCGGCGTCGGCATCGGGCAATGTGCTGTCAATGGCCTCGCTGGGGCTCAGCCCGATCAGCACGCCGGCCAGTTCGATGAGTGCGATAGCCAGGGTCAATCCGAGGGCGACGGCGAAGGGTGCCGTTTCGGCCGCAAAAAGATCCATTCCAGCCTCCCCCAAGCCGTCTGCACGTCGCCAATATTGGCCGGGCCGCTCACCCGGTCAAGCCACGGCGCTCCTCACGCGTGTCAGTTCGAAAAATTTGTTCCGTTTCAATATGTTGTGCCTGCCGGCGGAATCGCAATGCCAAGCGCTTGAATCACTGTTTGAGGCATTTGAATCAAAGGATAAGGTTGCTCATTCGCAACATCTCCCGGTCCAAGAAGTCGCCGCCGGGCTCATGGCGGAAATGTGAATAGTCAAATCACGTTGGCTCTGTACTCTTCACGATATTCACTCGCCGAAATGCGTCACCGGCCTCGCACCTCTGGAGATACAAGCGTGCCCTTGCGTTGGCAGGAAGTGGCTTTGCCGCTTTTCGTGATTACCCTTCTTATCGCCCTCAAATATTTGCCCATGACGGCCCATTTGCCGCTCTCCCGCGCCGCCGGCGTGGTGGCCTTTGGCTATGCGGCATTCCTCGCCCTGCGCCTTGTCCAGCCTGAAGAGGGCATCATGGTCGAAGGCGGCTGGTCCGAGCTGCGCCCGTCGCTCGTCGAATATTTCGCCTGCTACGGCTCGGCCGCCCTGGCGGCGGTGCTGCTCTTTGCCGTCATTTTCATGGGCCAGGCCGCCGACACCACCCAGTTGATCGCGACCTATCTCGCCGTGCTTCTCCTCGCTGCCGGTTCGGTCGGCATCGGCATGGCCGGGCTTTTCACCAGCACCCGCTGGGACAATCGCCAGGTGACCCAGCGCACCGCCCGGGGCGGCGAGACGACACTCGATTGGGCCGACGTCCGCTCCGTCAGCCCGAACTGGCGCGGCATCACCATCACCGGCACCAGCGGCCGCATCACCTTCTCCCAGTTCCATGGCGGCGCCTCCCAGCTTGCCAAGCATGCCGCCAGCCGGGCCATGCGCAATGCCGAAACGGCCACCAAGGCCTTTGCAACCCTGTGATGAAAAGGGGGCGCATCAGCGCCCCTTATTCCACCCATAAGCACAATGCGATTGTCCGGGCGGCCAGCCTCTAATACCTTGGCCCCATGAACGCCCCCACGCCCCACCACACCATTCGCTCCGTCTGCCCGCACGACTGCCCATCGGTCTGTGCGCTCGATGTGGACATTCTCCCCGATGGCAAGGTGGGCCGCGTCCGCGGCGCCAAGGACGATCCCTATACGGCCGGCGTCATCTGCGAAAAGGTCGCCCGCTATGCCGAGCGCATCCATCACCCCGAGCGCCTGACCCATCCCATGCGCCGTGTCGGCCCGAAGGGGGCAGGGCAGTGGCAGCGCATTTCCTGGGATGAGGCCCTCGACGAAATCGCCACCCGCTTCCTCGCCATCGAGGAACAGCACGGCCACGAAGCCATCTGGCCCTATTTTTATGCCGGCACCATGGGTCATGTGCATCGCGACGGCATCGAGCGCCTGCGCGCCGTCCGCGGCTATTCCCACCAATACGACACCATCTGCACCGGCCTAGCCTGGCCCGGCTACATCGCCGGCACCGGCCTCCTGGGCGGCGTCAATCCCGAGCAGATGGCCGAGAGCGATTGCGTCGTCATCTGGGGCACCAATGCGGTGCACACCCAGGTCAATGTTATGACCCACGCCATGAAGGCCCGCAAAACCCGCGGCGCCAAGATCGTTGTGGTCGACATCTACCGCACCGCCACCATGGACCAGGCCGACATGGGCCTCGTCCTCCGCCCCGGCACCGACGGTGCGTTGGCCGCCGCGACGATGCACGTCCTCCTGCGCGACGGTCTCGCCGACCGCGACTACATGGCGAAGTACACGGACATCTCGCCCGATTTCGAAGCGCATTTGCAGACGCGCACCCCCGAATGGGCGTCCGAAATCACCGGCCTCTCCGTTGCCGAGATCGAAGCCTTCGCCCACCTCGTCGGCTCGACGCCCAGAACCTTCTTCCGCCTCGGCTACGGCTTCTCCCGCCAGACCAATGGCGCCACGGCCATGCACGCCGCGCTCTCCATTCCTGCCATGACCGGCGCCTGGCAGCATCGTGGCGGCGGCGCCTTCCATTCCAATTCCGGCACCTGGGGCCTCGACAAGTCGCGCCTCGAAGGCACTCACCTGCAAAAGGGCACGCCGCGCCTCCTCGACATGTCCGAGGTCGGCCCGATCCTCACCGGCAATGCTGCCGCGCTGCAGAACGGCGCTCCGGTCCACGCCATGATCGTGCAGAACACCAACCCTGCCTGCGTCGCCCCCGACCAGACGCTGGTGCGCCAGGGTTTTATGCGCGACGACCTCTTCCTCGTCGTGCACGAGCAGTTCATGACCGAAACGGCCGAACTGGCCGATATCGTCCTGCCCGCCACCATGTTCCTCGAACACAACGACTATTACACCCGCGGTGGC
>NZ_JBEVLL010000288.1:0-13688 GCF_040509215.1 Devosia sp. | reverse complement strand
CCACGATCGTGGGCTGGTCGAACTATCTCTATGGCGACAATGCCGCGGCCAATGATCTGATCAAGGCCGACAATCCGGAAATGACCGACGACCAGATCGCCTATGGCATCGAGAAGATGAAGGAATACGGGATCGTCGTTTCCGGCGATGCCGAGACCAAGGGGATCGGCTGCATGACCGATGCCGGCTGGACCGACTTCTACAATTCCATGGTCGAAGTCGGCGTTTTCGAAGCCGGTATCGATGTGAGCCAGGCCTATACGACCGAATATGTCTGCCCGGGCCGCGGCGTCGATCTCTACAAGTAATCTCTCCATCCCCCGGCGCGGGCACGCCGCCCGCGCCGCTCCGACCCTAGATTGGGCGCATAATTTTGACTGACCTAGCAACTTCTTCGCCGGCTTTGGCCGCGCAACCCGCTTCGCCGCGACTGGTCGTTTCCATGCGACACGTCAGCAAGCTCTTTTCCAATGGCACGCTCGCGCTCAAGGACATGTCGCTCGACGTGCAGCGCGGCGAGTTCCTGAGCCTTCTCGGCCCCTCCGGCTGCGGCAAATCCACGGCCCTGCGCATCATTGCCGGCCTCGGCGCGCCCAGCACGGGCCAGATCGATTGGCCATCCTCTAAAATCAATTCCAAGGGCCTGCCCGAGGGTGATGTCGGCTTCGTGTTCCAGGAACCGACGCTGATGCCCTGGCAGACCGTGTGGGGCAATGTCTACCTACCCCTGCGCCTGCGCGGCGTTTCCAAGCGCGACGCCGACCCGGCGATCATGGAAGTGTTGGCTTCCGTCGGCCTTGCCGATTTCACCAAGTCCTATCCGCGCGAACTCTCGGGCGGCATGAAGATGCGCGTCTCGATTGCGCGTGCGCTGGTGACCAAGCCGAAGCTGCTGCTGATGGATGAGCCCTTTGCGGCGCTCGATGAAATCACGCGGCAAAAGCTCAATGACGATGTGCTGCGCCTGTGGCGCGAAACGGGCATCACGGTGATTTTCGTCACCCACTCCGTCTTCGAAAGCGCCTTCCTCAGCAATCGCATCGTCGTCATGCGCGCCCGCCCCGGCCAGGTCTATGCCGACCTGCCGCTCATCACCTCGGGCGTACGCGACGAGAACTATCGCACCTCGGAAGAATATCGCGCCACGACCGACACGGTCTCGCGCGCCCTGCAGGAAGCCATCATGCGTGGAGCCCAGGCGAAATGACCGACACCGCATCCCTACCAAATGCATCAGCGGAAGCCGGTACCGACAGCCAGGTCACCGTGGTCACCAATCGCTCCAGCGTGAGCGAGCGCGTGCTTTCCATTGTCATCCCGATCTTCATGGTTCTCCTCGCGATTGCCGCCTGGCAGGCGCACATCATGATCAACGAAGTGCCGCGCTACATCATGCCGGCGCCGCTCGATGTGGTGAATGCGCTCTGGACCGATTGGGGCACACTGTCCCCCTCGCTGCTGGTGACGCTGCGCATCACCGTCATGGCGCTCGGCCTTGCTTTGCTGGGCGGCGTCGGCCTCGCCATCATCCTGGTGCAAAGCCGCTGGATCGAACTGGCGCTGTTTCCCTTCGCGGTGATCCTGCAGGTGACCCCGATGATCGCCATCGCGCCGCTGCTGATCATCTACATGCCCGATACGCAGTCTGCCCTCTTAACCTGCGCCTTCGTCGTCGCCTTCTTCCCGATCCTCTCCAACATGGTCGCGGGTCTGAAAAGCGTCGACCACAACCTGCTCAACCTCTTCGAGCTTTATGGCGCGAGCCGTTGGCAGACGCTGATCCACCTCAAGCTCCCGTCGTCCCTGCCCTATTTCGCGGCCGGCCTGCGCATTGGTGGCGGCCTCTCGCTGATTGCCGCCGTGGTGGCTGAATTTGCGGCGGGCTCTGCCGGCAAGGGCTCGGGCCTCGCCTTCCGCCTCCTCGAATCCGGCTATCGCCTCAACTATCCGCGTCTCTACGCGGCGCTGGTCCTGCTCATGCTCACCGGCGTCGCCATTTTTGCGCTGACCTCGCTGATTTCCTGGGCGATGCTGCACCGCTGGCACGAAAGTGCCCTCAAGCGGGAGAATTGAGGTGCCGATCACTATTCCTGCCGATGGCCACTATGCCATCACCAATGCCAGCGTGCCGGTTTCGGTGCTTGGCGACGCGGCTTCGGGCGATATGGCCAAGGTCGACATCACGATCGCCGACGGCAAGATCGCGGCAATCGGCGCCCCCGGCTCGGCAACCTTGCCGCAGCAGATCGACCTCCGCGGCGATATCGTCCTGCCGGCCTTCGTCGATCTCCACACCCATCTCGACAAGGGCCATATCTGGCCGCGCAAAGAGAACGCGGATGGGACCTGGCTCGGCGCGCTGATGGCGGTGCTGGGGGATCGCGAAGCCAATTGGGCGGCGAGCGATGTCGAGCGGCGCATGGATTTCTCGCTGCGCTGTGCCTATGCGCATGGCACGGCTGCCATCCGCACCCATCTCGACATGGCCCCTCCGCAGCACGACATCACCTGGGACGTTTTTGAAGCCATGCGCGAGCGCTGGGCCGGGCGGATCGAGCTGCAGGCTGCGGGGCTGATGGGCCCGGACACGATCCTCGACGCCGAAAAGCTGCGGGCGGTCGCGACGCGCACCAAGGCATCCGGCGGCATTCTGGGCGGCTCCACCGCGGTGCATCCCGAGAATCCAACCATCATGCGCAAGCTGGTGGAAATGGCGGGCGAGCTGGGCCTCGACATCGACCTCCACACCGATGAGAGCCCCGACCCAAAGGCCAATGCCTTGGAGTGTCTCGCCGATGCAGTGATTGAGAGTGGATTTACCGGCTCGGTCGTCGCCGGCCATTGCTGCTCGCTTGCCGTACAGGACAGCGAGACCGCCAAGCGCGTCATCGACAAGGTCGCGCGCGCCGGTATCGCCATCGTGTCCCTGCCCATGTGCAACATGTACCTGCAGGATCGCGACAACAAGGACGGCGTCCGCACGCCGCGCTGGCGGGGTGTCACCCTCGTCAATGAACTCAAGGCGGCGGGCGTCAAAGTCGCCATCGCCTCGGACAATACGCGCGACCCCTTCTATGCCTATGGCGATCTCGACGGCTTCGAGGTCTTTCGCGAGGGCGCGCGCATTCTCCACTTTGACCATCCGCAGACCGAGGCGTTTGCCTGGTCGCGCGTGGTCACTGCCGACCCGGCTGCGATTGCCGGGTTTGGCTACACAGGTGAGCTGGCCGTCGGGGCGCCGGCCGATCTCGTCCTTTTCAAGGGCCGCACCTGGACTGAACTGATGTCACGCCCGCAGGCCGACCGGATCGTGATCCGCGCCGGAAAGGCGATCGACACCACCCTCCCCGATTACCGTGAACTCGACGACTTGATGGGCCAATCATGAGCATTGCCGCTTTCCGCGCCGAACTGGGCGACATTCCGCAAGAAGACAATCCGCGCATCGTGCAGCAGCGCAGCCGTGACCATTATTGGTATTCGCCCGTGCTCAAGGCCAAGCTCGATCACGTCACCGCCGAAGTCGTCGTCTCCCCGCGCTCCAACGACGAAGTGAAAACCGTCCTCCGCGCCGCCTACAAGCACGGCGTAGCGATCACCCCTCGTGGCGCCGGCACGGGCAATTACGGTCAGGCCATGCCGCTTTCGGGCGGCGCCATGCTCAACCTCATGAACATGGACAAGGTGCTCGAGATCAAGAAAGACCGCGTGCGGGCCCAGGCCGGCGCGGTGCTCGAAAAGCTCGACCATGAAACCAAGGAAGCCGTGGGCGGCGAGCTGCGCTTTCACCCGTCCACCTATCGCATGGCCTCGCTCGGCGGCTTCATCGCCGGTGGTTCTGGCGGCGTCGGGTCGATCCGCTGGGGCGGCTTGCGCGCGCTGGGTTCGATCCTCGGGCTCAAAATCATCACCTGCGAAGCCGAGCCGCGCGAGCTCGATCTCGTCGGCGAAGACATCCTCAAGGTCGCGCATGCCTACGGCACCAATGGCATCATCGTCGAAGCCGAAATGCCGCTGACCGAAGCGCATGAATGGATCGACGTCATGGTCGGCTTCGATGATTTTATCGAGGCGGCAGCCTTTTCCGAAAAACTGGCTCGGCAGGACGGCATCCTCCTCAAGGAGCTTTCCCCCTGCGCCGCGCCGATCCCGCAAGCCTATTTCAACCGCCACAAGCCCTATATCAAGGACGGCCAATCGGTCGTGCTGATCATGGTGGCACCGGTCTCGGTGGAAGCGCTGGCGCTGTTCGTGTCGCACCACAAGGGCGAGATGCTCTATCGCTCGGACAAGGCGAGCGAAGAGGAATTGAAGCGCCTGCCACCTGTCTACGAGCTCGCCTGGAACCACACGACCTTGCGCGCGCTCAAGATCGATCCGACCATCACCTATCTCCAGACGCGTTATCCGACGCTGGAGCACGTGAAAAAGATCGTCGACATACTGGGCGACGAACTGCCCATGCATATCGAGATGACGCGGCAGGACGGCCTCGTGACTTATGCAGGCCTCCCCATGGTGCGTTACACCACCGAGGACCGCCTCGAAGAGATCATCCGCATCCACGAGGAGAACGGCTGCGACGTCTTCAATCCGCATCGTTTCACCCTCGAAGAAGGCGGGATGAAACGCACGGACCAGAAGCAACTCGCCTTCAAGAAGGAAGCTGACCCTAAGGGCATCCTTAACCCCGGCAAGATGATCGCCTGGGAAAATCCGGATTATGATTTTTCCTCGGGCAAAGCCTGGCTCTTCGACGGTCTCAACCCGGTGCACGCGGCCTGATGCGCGTTCATGTCATTCACGCCCATCCCGTCGAGACGAGTTTTAACCGGACGCTGTTTCGAACGGCCATCGAAGGATTGCAGAGTGCCGGGCACGAGGTCGATCCTCTCAACCTCTACGAGGAAGGCTTTTCACCCGTCCTGACGCGCGAAGAGCGGCTCAACTATCATGACGTCCCCGGCAATGTGACGCCGGCCATAAAGCCCTATGTCGATCGGCTGCAGGCAGCCGACGCGCTGGTCGTGGTGCACCCCGTCTGGAACTATGGCTATCCGGCGATCCTCAAGGGCTATTTCGACCGCATCTTCGTGCCGGGAGTCTCCTTCAACATGGAAGGCGGCGGGGATCGCGGAAAGCTCGTGCCCTGCCTCACCAACATCAAGAAGGTCGCTTTCGTAACGACCTATGGCGGCAATCGCTGGCGCACCTGGGTCATGGGCGATCCGCCGCGGCGCATTGCGATGCGCTGGGGCTGGGTCACCTTCAAGACGCGGCCGAAATACCTGGCGCTCTACGACATGAACAATGTCTCGCCCGGCCAGCTCAATGGCTTCCTGGGCAATGTGCGGACCACTCTCAGCCAGTTCTGAAATGTGACAGTTCGGTGCACAACGGAATGGCTGTGCTTGCCAAGACCCGGGTTCTTGCTCAGAGAATGAGCAAGGGATTGCCCGGATGAAGTTTTCGACACGAGGGACAAAATGAGCAAATTTTCTACGCTTGGACGACGCAGCTTCGTAGGCGTGCTCGCTGCGGGTATGGCTTTGGCCATGAGCGGCGTGAGCATTGCGCAGGACCTGACCAAGGTTGCCGCAATCTGGACCGTGCCGGTCGAGCAGCAGTGGGCGAGCCGCCTGCACAATGCACTGGTGGCCGCCAAGGATCGCGGCGAGATCGACTACGTCTATTCCGAAAACATCTCCAACACCGATTATGAGCGCGTGATGCGCGAATATGCCGAGCAGGGCGTGCAGCTCATCGTCGGCGAGGCTTTCGGTGTCGAGCAGCCGGCCCGCGCCGTGGCTTCGGAATATCCTGAGATCTCGTTCCTCATGGGTTCGTCGCTGCCGCCGGTGGAGCCGAACTTTGCCACCTTCGACAATTTCATCCATGAGCCGAGCTACCTCACGGGTATCGTTGCCGGCCTCAAGACCGAGAGCAACAAGATCGGCATGGTGGGTGGCTACGCCATCCCCGAAGTGAACCGGCTGATGAACGCCTTCAAGGCAGGCGCGCTGTCGGTCAACCCCGATGTCACCTTCTCGGTGAGCTTCATCAACTCCTGGTACGATCCGCCGAAGGCCAAGGAAGCCGCCTTCGCCATGGTCGATGCCGGCGCCGACATTCTCTATGCCGAACGCTTCGGCGTCTCCGACGCCGCCAAGGAACGCGGCATTCTCGCCATCGGCAATGTCATCGACACCTCGGCCGATTATCCCGGCACCATCCTCGCCAGCGCCCTCTGGCACGGTGAGCCGATGATCGACAAGGCCATCGCCGACGTAAAGGCCGGCAGCTTCACCGCGTCCGACTACGGCATCTACGCCTTCATGGAATATGGCGGTTCGAGCGCTGTCTATGACGAAGCCCTGGCCGGCGCCGATGCGGTTGCTGCTGCCAAGGCCAAGGAAGCCGAGATCATCGCCAAGACTTTTACGGTCGAGATCGACGACACCGAACCGACTTCGACACCGTAATTGTGAAGGAGTCGCCGGCTTGTGACTGCGGCTCCACCCCACCCTCATTCCCTCCCCATCAAGGGGAGGGATGCGCAGTCTGATGGCCCCGGCTCTTTCGTCTCCCTCCCCCTTGTGGGGAGGGACCAAGGGTGGGGGGGGCAATCCATCCGCGAGACGCCGACACCTGCCCGGAGCACCACCCATGACCGACGCCCCAGTGCTCCTCTCCCTCAGAAATATCACCAAGCGTTTCGGCGCGCTGACCGCCAATGACGCCATTTCCCTCGACCTGCATCGGGGCGAAATCCTCGCCCTTCTCGGCGAGAATGGCGCAGGCAAAACGACGCTGATGAATATCCTCTTCGGGCACTATGTGCAGGACGAAGGGGACGTCCGCGTTCTCTCCGACGATGGCGCATTGGCCACCCTGCCCCCCGGCTCGCCCGGCGCCGCGCTGAAAGCTGGCATCGGCATGGTGCATCAGCATTTTACCCTGGCCGAAAACCTCTCCGGCCTCGCCAATATCCGCCTCGGCACCGAACCGCTGCTCTCGTTCGGGCGCGAGAGCGCCGCACGAGCAAAAGTCAAAAAAATCATCACCGAGAGCGGCCTCGACGTCGATCTCGACCGCCGCGTTGCCGACCTGACCGTGGGCGAAAAGCAGCGCATCGAGATTTTGAAGGCGCTCTATCGCGACGCAAAGGTGCTCATTCTCGACGAGCCCACCGCCGTGCTGACCCCGCAGGAAGCTGAGGGGCTTTTCGTGGTCCTGCGCCGGCTCGCCACCAACGGGCTGGGCGTCATTTTCATCTCCCATAAGCTCGGCGAAGTGCTCGCCGTCTCCCACCGCATTCTTGTGCTGCGCGCTGGCAAGAAAGCCGGCGAACTGGTGACCGCCCAAGCCGATCGCCGCGCCATTGCTGATCTCATGGTCGGCAAGGCCGTTGCCGAAGTGGTTCGCATCCCCGCCCTGCCGGGCGAAACCCTGATGGAATTCGATGATGTCTCGCTACACGCGGCCGGCCGACAGGCGCTGAGCGGCGTGAACCTGAAACTACGCGCCGGCGAAATCGTCGGCCTCGCTGGCGTTTCCGGCAATGGGCAGTCCGGCATCGCAGCACTGATTTCTGGCCTCGCCGTCCCAAGCAGCGGGACGCTGCGGCTCTATGGTGAAGCCGTCACCAAAGCCAGCCCGCGCGATCTCGTGACGTCAGGCGTTGCCCGCATGCCGGAAGACCGCCAGCATGATGGCGTTGTCGGCACGATGAGCGTCGCCGACAATATCGCCATCGAAGAAGTGCGCAGTCCCGCATTCTCCAAAATGGGCCTCCTCGATCGCAAAGCCATGCGCGAACGCGCGACCTCTGCAATTTCCGGCTATGACGTCCGCTGCCCCGGCCCCGATGCCGAGGCGAGGCTGCTCTCGGGCGGCAATGTGCAAAAGCTCATTCTCGCCCGCGTGCTCGAGCGCGAACCGCGTGTCATCCTCGCCAATCAGCCGACCCGCGGCCTCGATGTTGGCGCGCAGGCCGAAGTCCACCGCCGCATCCTCGCCGCCCGCGACCGCGGCGCCGCCGTGCTGGTGATCTCCGAAGACCTCGACGAGCTCTTCGCCCTCGCCGACCGCTTTGTCGTGGTTCACGCTGGCGAATTGAGTGATGCGGGTTCCAGCGAGAGCCTCGACCGCGGCACGATTGGCCTGATGATGGCCGGCCAGGCGCGCCCGCCAGTAGGAATTGCGTCATGAGCCTTCGTCTGGAACCGCGGGATCACGCCTCCGTCGGCCTCAAACTCACCGTCTCGCTGGCCGCCGGCGTCATCGCCCTGCTGCTCGTCGCCATTCCCGTTGTTGCTGCCGGCGGCACGCCATTGGAAGCCTATTGGCTCATGCTGCAAGGCGCCTTCGGCTCTATGTTTGCGCTGAGCGAAACGCTCAACCGCGCCACCCCGCTGATCCTGACTGGTCTCGCCGCCGCTGTCGCCTTCCGCGCAAAGCTCTGGAATATCGGCGCCGAGGGCCAGCTCTATATCGGCGCCCTCGCCGCCGTCTGCGTCGGCAGCGGCCTCCTGCAATTGCCGCCAGCGCTGATGATCCCGACCGTGATGATTGCCGGTTTCCTCGCCGGCGGGTTGATGATGGTCATCCCCACGATCATCAAGCAGCGTTTTGGCGCCGACGAGGTGGTCATCACCCTGCTGCTCAATTTCGTGGTCATCCTCTTCATTCAGATGCTGGTTGAAGGCGTGCTGAAAGACCCGCTCTCGATGGGCTGGCCGCAATCGGTGCCGCTTATTGTCGAAGCAAAACTGCCAAAGCTCCTGCCGCGCCTCCGCATGCATTGGGGCCTCATCACCGGCCTCGTCGCCGCGCTGATCCTCTGGCTCATGGTCCGCAAGACCGTCCTCGGCTTTGAAATCCGCGCTGTCGGCGAGAACAAGGCCGCCGCCCGCTTCGCCGGCATTCCGGTCGACGCGACAATGCTGAAGGTCGCCCTGATCTCCGGCGGCCTCGCTGGACTTGCCGGCGTCGGCGAAGTTGCCGGCGTAAAAGGCTATCTCTCCGCCGACCTATCGCCAGGCTTTGGCTATTCCGGCATTGTCGTTGCCATGCTCGCCGGCCTCTCGCCGGTCGGCACAGTCATCGCCGCCGTCTTTGTCGCGGCCGTCTTCGTGGGCGCAGACTCGATGAGCCGTGCCACCGGGATTTCGAGCTATATCGCCGATCTCGTCGTGGCGCTGTCGCTGCTCTGCGTGCTGGTCGGCAGCTTCTTCCTGCGGTTCCGCGTCAAATTCGAACGCCGGCAAGTGGAGGCCTGATCATGGACGTCCTCTTCGACATTCTGGGCTCCGCCAATTTCTGGGCCGCCGCCATCCGCATCGCCACGCCGCTGATCTTCGGTGTCCTCGGCGCCCTTATCTGCGAACGCGCCGGCGTGCTCAATCTCGGCATCGAAGGCATTTTCGTCGCCGGTGCCATGGCCGGCTGGCTGGCCGTCTATCTCGGCGCGGGCCTCTGGGGCGGCGTCCTCGTCGCGGCACTGGCGGGCGCGCTCTTCGGCCTCCTCCACGCGTTCCTCACCGTCATTCTCGGCCTCTCCCAGCACGTCTCTGGCATCGGCATAACGCTCCTTGCGACCAGCGTGAGCTATTTCACCTATCGCACCGCCCTGCCGGACGTCACCTCGCCGCCGCGCATCGCCGCCTTCCAGCCGCTCAATATTCCCGGCCTCTCCGACCTGCCCTTCATCGGCCCCGCCCTCTTCCAGCAGACGCCGCTCACTTTCCTCGCGCTGGTGTTCGTCGTGCTCGTCGCGCTGGTGCTCTATCGCACCCCGCTTGGCCTCGCCATTCGCGCCGTGGGCGACAATCCGGCCTCGGTCGAGGCGCAGGGCCTGTCTGTCGTCGGCCTGCGCGTTGGCGCCGTCGTTGTCGGCTCGGCGCTGATGGCGCTGGGCGGCGCCTTCCTCACCATGTCGGCCTTCGACGCCTTCTTCTTCGGCATGGTCAATGGCCGCGGCTGGATCTGCATTGCGCTGGTGGTTTTCGCCTCCTGGCAGCCGGGTAAAGCCTTGCTCGGCGCGCTGCTCTTCGGCGCCTTCGATGCCTTCCAGATCCGCCTCCAGGCACAGATCGGCCAGGTCGTGCCCGGCCAGGTCTTCCTCATGCTGCCATATCTGCTATCCATCGTGGCACTGATCCTGGTAGCGCGTCGCGCGGACTACCCCCGCGCGCTGTTGCAGCCCTGGACCAAGGGGCAGCGGCACTAGTTTCCGGGCTGGCACGACCTATCAATCGTCGTCACTATCGGGCTTGTCCCGGTAGTCCATGCCGCGGCGAGATGGATTGCCGGGACGAGCCCGGCAATGACGACGGAGGGAAGAAGACGGTGGTAATCCGCCATCTGCCCCACCACCTTTCGAAACGAGAGACCAAAGAATGTTCGAGCTGAAAATCACCAATGCCACCCTGCCCGACGGCCGCAAAGGTCTCGATATCGGCATCAAGGACGGCAAAATCGCTGCCATTGAAGCCAATCTCGGCGGCGAGGCGGGCGAGGTGATTGATGCCGACGGGCAACTCGTTTCCCCGCCCTTCGTCGATTGCCATTTTCATATGGACGCCACCCTCTCCCTCGGCCAGCCGCGTTTCAACGAAAGCGGTCGCTTGTTGGAAGGCATCCAGATCTGGGGCGAGTTGAAGCCGCTCCTCACCCATGAAGCCGTCATCGAACGGGCCCTGAACTATTGCGACCTCGCCGTCGCCCAGGGCCTCCTCGCCATCCGCACCCATGTCGATATTTGCGACACCCGCCTTCTCGGCGTCGAAGCCCTGCTCGAGGTGAAGAAGCGCGTCGCGCCCTATATCGACCTGCAGCTCGTCGCCTTCCCGCAGGATGGCTACTACCGCTCTCCTGGCGCCATCGACCTTCTCAACCGCGCCCTCGACATGGGCGTCGACGTCGTCGGCGGCATTCCGCATTTCGAGCGGACCATGGCTGACGGCGCGGCGAGCGTGAAAGCGCTCTGCGAAATCGCCGAGAAGCGCGGCCTCCTCGTCGATCTCCACTGCGACGAAACCGACGATCCGCTGAGCCGCCATATCGAGACGCTGACCTACGAAACCCAGCGCCTCGGCCTCAATGGCCGCGTCAATGGCTCGCACCTGACCTCCATGCATTCCATGGACAATTACTATGTCTCAAAGCTGCTGCCGCTGATGGCCGAGGCCGATGTTTCGGCCACCGCCAATCCCAATATCAATATCGGCATCCAGGGCCGCCACGACACCTATCCCAAGCGCCGCGGCATGACCCGCATCCCCGAAATGCTGACCTACGGAATCACCTGCGCCTTCGGCCAGGATTGCATGATGGACCCCTGGTATTCCCTCGGCCAGGCCGACATGCTCGAGGTCGCCTCCATGGGCCTCCACGTCGCGCAGATGACCAGCCGCGACGCCATGCGCCAGTGCTTTGATGCCGTCACCACCGGCCCCGCCAAGATCATGCATCTCGAGGGCTACGGCGTCGAAGTCGGCAACAAGGCCGACATGGTACTGCTGCAGGCGACGGATTCAATCGAAGCCATCCGCCTCAAGGCGACCCGCCTCGCAGTCATCAAGCACGGCCGCGTCATCGCCCGCACCGCCCCGCGGCAGACAGCGCTCGCCCTGCCCAATCGCCCGACGCGCCTCGATCCGGCCCGCGTCGGCCCAAGCGCCAACTGACTAATCTTATTGAGACGAGCCTTTTCATGACCGATACCGTTCTCGACCGCTTCCTGCGCTATGTGCAGATCGACACCCAATCGGACCCCGCTTCGCCCACCCAGCCTTCGACGGAAAAGCAGAAGACGCTCAGCCGCCTGCTGGTCAGCGAACTGCAGGCGATCGGCTTTGCCGACGCCGAAATGGACAGCAATGGCTATGTCTACGCCACTGTGCCCGCCAATACCGACAAGGACGTGCCGGTCATCTGCTTCTGCTCGCATGTCGATACGGCGCCCGATTTCAGCGGCACGGGCGTAAAGCCGCAGATCATCAAGAATTATGCCGGCGGCGACATCACCCTCGTCGGAGACAAGAGCCGCGTCATCCGCGTGGCCGAGCATCCCGAGTTGAATAACCAGATCGGCAATGATCTCATCACCACCGACGGCACGACCCTGCTCGGCGCCGATGACAAGGCCGGCGTCGCCGAAATCGTCACGGCGGCGGAAATCCTCCTCAAGGACAAATCCATCCCGCATGGCGCGATCAAGCTGCTGTTCACGCCGGACGAAGAGATCGGCCGCGGCGTCGACAAGGTCGACCTGAAGAAACTTGGCGCGCGCTTTGCCTATACGATGGATGGCGAAACCGCAGGGACTATCGAGGACGAGACCTTCTCCGCCGATGGGCTCGAAATCTCCATCACCGGCGTCGCCATGCATCCCGGCTTTGCCAAGGGCCGCATGGAAAATGCCATCAAGATCGCAGGCGAGATCATCGCCCGCCTGCCCCATGACGTCTCTCCCGAGGGCACCGAAGGCCGCGAGGGTTTTGTGCATCCCGTCGGCTTGACCGGCTCGATGGAAAAGGCAACGATTTCGATGATCGTGCGCGATTTCACCGTCGCTGGCCTCCATGAAAAAGAAGCCATGGTGGACGAGATCGCCAAGGCGGTGATGGCGAACTACCCGGGCTCAAGCTATCGCATCGCGGTCAAAGAACAGTACCGCAACATGAAGGAGGTTCTGGACAAGAACCCCGAGATCGTCGAGTTCGCCGTCGAAGCTATCCGCCGTGCCGGCATGGAGCCAGTGCGCGGCTCCATTCGCGGCGGCACAGACGGCTCGCGCCTCTCCTTCATGGGCCTGCCCACCGCCAATATCTTTGCTGGCGGCCACGCGTTCCATTCGCCGCTCGAATGGATCAGCCGGCAGGACATGGACAAGGCTGTTGCCACGATCGTGGAACTGGCGCGCCTCTGGGAAGAGCGCGCCTAAGCAGCGTGCGGTTCTCTCCGCGTCTCCTGCGGAGAAAAGCCAAACCGCCGTTTGTAGCAAGTCGCAAAATACTGGCTTGAGGAAAAGCCGCATTCCAGCGCGATCTCGGTCACGCTGGCATCGGCCTTTTCACTCAACCACTTCTTCGCCGCCTCAAGCCGCACCATCTGCAGATAGCGCACTGGCGTCATATTGGTGAGCGCCTGGCAATGCTGGGAAAACTGGGTGCGCGACAGGCTGCATTCGGCGGCCATGTTTTCGAGCGTCCAGTTTTCGTCAAGCGCATGCGGCAGGCGATTGAGAAAAATCTGCACGGTGCGCTTGGAGCTGGCGAGATCTTCGTCGAGCACCGGCGCCTGGCTTTCGAGCTGCTTCATGAATTGCAGCAGCATCATCGAGATCAGCAGGCGCAGGCGCGTCTCGTCGCCCGCAACGTCATGCCCGGCAACGATCTCGGCAATATCGTGGAAACTCCGCATCACGTCGCGGCTTGCCGTCAGCACATGCTGCTCATTGCGTGAGAGCAGCCGCGTAAGCCGCTCGGTATCGCGTTCCGGCCAGGCCATCCAGTCGGGCCAGAGCCAATCCTCATGCGGCCGGCGCACACCGACATCGAACAGCACCCAGATGATCTGGCTGGCCGACACAAAGGGATCACCGAACTGGTGCAATTGCCAGGGCCGCACGACGAACATCTGGCCCTCGGTCAGCTCGTGCCGCTGCCCATCGACCTTGAGCA
>NZ_JBEVLL010000287.1:0-11785 GCF_040509215.1 Devosia sp. | reverse complement strand
AATGGGCACAGTGGCTGGAAGACGTCTTTGGCAACAAGGACTTCGACCTGACCATCATCAGCCATGTGGAGCCGTTCGACATTGGCATCTATGCCAATCCCGACTACTACTTCGGCTATAACAACCCCGAAGTGCAGGCCCTCAACGAGACGCTCAATGCCACGACCGACGAGGCCAAGCGCAAGGAGCTGGCACAACAGATGCAGACCATCATCGCAGAGGATGCAGTCAACGGCTTCCTCTTCGAACTCGCCCAGACGGGCGTGTGGAACGCCAAGCTCGAAGGCATGTGGCAGAACGCGCCCGTCGAAGGCGTGGTGCTGCGCGACGTTCATTGGGTTGAATAAGACTTCGGCCGCAAGCGCCCCCCACCTGGCCTCCCCTCAATGGGGGGAGGAACCGGGCAGAGCACGCGGCAGACTACAGAGACAGAAACCGGCCTGCCCGTCCCCCTTCCAGGGGGAGGTTGCGTGGGGGTTCTTCCTCAAATGACCCTCTACATCCTCCGTCGCATCTTCGGCTTTCTCGTCACTCTCCTCATCGCCGCAGCGGTCATCTTCCTGCTGCTCGACTTGCTCCCCGGCGATCCCGCGCGTTTCATCCTCGGCATCAATGCGACGCCAGAGTCAGTAGCCGCGTTGCGCCTGCAGATGGGGCTCGACGACCCAGCCATTGTCCGCTTCAGCAACTGGCTCTTTGGCATGCTGCGCGGCGATTTTGGCCTGTCGCAAACGCAGAAACTGCCTGTCGCGGGTCTCATTGCCGACCGCATGGCGGTCACCCTTCCCCTGACCATTTTCGCCATGGTCATCTCCACGGTCATTGGCCTGCCGCTCGGTATTCTGGCCGCCCGGCACCGCGGCAAGCTCGTCGACACCGCGCTCATGGTCCTCGCCCAGACTGGTGTCGCCATTCCCAATTTCTGGTTCGGCATGCTGCTCACGCTGCTCTTTGCCGTTACCTTGCGCTGGCTGCCGCCCGGCGGCTTCACGCCCTGGCATGAAGACGCCTCGGCTTCGCTCCGCGGCCTGGTTCTACCCAGCCTTGCCCTCGCCCTGCCTCAGGCCGCCATTCTCGCGCGCGTCATGCGCACGGCGCTCGTCGACGTATCGAGCCAGGATTTTATCCGTACCGCCCGGGCCAAGGGCATGACCTTTGGCGAGGCCCTGTGGCGTCATGGCGTGCGCAATGCACTCTTGCCCGTCCTGACCATTCTGGGGCTGCAATTCGCGTTTCTCATCGCCGGCACCATTATCGTCGAAAACGTCTTCTATCTCCCCGGCCTGGGTCGGTTGATCTACACCGCCATCTCCGAGCGCGATCTCGTACTGGTGCGGAGCGCCACTATCATCCTCGTGCTGGCCGTCACATTTACCATGCTGGTCGTCGACATCGCCTATGGCCTTGTCGATCCGCGCTTGCGGGAGCGACGCGTATGAACTGGCGCAGCATTTATAGGCATCCCGGTCTTGCCATCGGGCTGACGGCCACAGTGTTGTTCGCGCTCCTGGCGCTGCTCTCGCTTGTCTGGACGCCCTACCCCATCGCCGACATTTCCATCGCGCGGCGCTTTGCAACGCCGGGTCCGGAACACTGGCTGGGCACCGACCAGCTCGGCCGCGACATGCTTTCGCTGATCATGTCGGGCACGTTGACGAGTTTTACCGTCGGCGCCATGGCCGTCCTCATCGGCGCAGGTATCGGTGTGCCGCTAGGGCTCGCTGCCGCCATTTATGGTGGGCCTGTCGAATGGGTCGTGCTGCGCTTTTCCGATCTCGCCTTTGCCTTCCCCGCGGTCGTTATCGCCATTCTCATCGCGACGCTGATGGGGCCCGGCGCCAGCAATGCGGTGATCGCCATCGGCATTTTCAACGTGCCGGTTTTTGCGCAAGTGGCGCGGGGCGGCGCATTGGCTATCTCGACGCTGGATTTCGTCGCCGCGGCGCGCCTTGCGGGCCTCAGCAGGCCGATGATCGCGGTGCGGCACCTGCTGCCCAATATTGCCAGCCTCATCATCGTGCAGGGCACGATCCAGCTTTCGCTCGGCATTCTGGCCGAGGCGGGCCTTTCCTATATCGGGCTCGGCACCCAGCCGCCTGCTACGAGCCTGGGCCTCATGCTGCGGGATGCGCAGAGCCTCTTTCTCATTCACCCCTGGCTCAGCCTTGCGCCGGGGCTCGCCATCGTGGTGATCGTGATCGCCCTCAACATCGCCGGGGATGGGTTGCGCGATGCGCTCGACCCGCGCCTGCGCAATCGGGGGCTGACCAATGTCGCTGGTTGACATCAACGGGCTCACGATCAGCTTTGGCGGCAAGCCGGCCGTATCGGACCTGTCCCTGACCATCAACAAGGGCGACCGCTTTGGCATCATTGGCGAAAGCGGCTCGGGCAAATCGCTGACGGCCCTGGCCATAACCGGTCTGCTGCCCGAAAACGCAGAGGTCTCAGGCACCATTCGGTTCGACGGCGCCCCCCTGCCCCAAGACGAAAAGGCCATGGCGCACTTGCGTGGCCAACGCATCGGCGTGGTCTTTCAGGAGCCGATGACAGCCCTCAATCCGCTGATGCGGGTTGGCGACCAGATCGAGGAAGCCGTCAAGCTGACTGGCCAGGATGGTGACGTTGCCAGCCTCCTCGAAGAAGTCGGGCTCGAAGCGCGCCACGCTGAGCGCTTTCCGCATCAGCTTTCGGGCGGGCAGCGACAGCGTGTTATGATCGCCATGGCGCTGGCCAGCGCGCCGGATCTGATGATCGCCGATGAGCCGACCTCGGCCCTCGATGTCATCACCCAACGCGTGGTGCTCGATCTGATCCGCGACATTTGCAACCGGCGGCAGATGACGTTGATCTTCATCAGCCACGACATGCGCGCCGTCGCGGCGCTGTGCGACAGGATTGCCGTTCTGCGCGGCGGCAAGCTGGTCGAAAGCGGTTCGGTAAAAGAGGTCCTGTCGCAGCCAGGCGAGGACTACACACGCAAGTTGGTCGCGGCGACGCGCATGGCACCGCGCCAGGGCGAGCCGCATGTCACGGACAAGACCTTGCTCGAAGTCGACCACCTGACACGGGCTTTTTCGCAGGGCGGCTTCTGGCGCTGGGGGCGGCAGCCGCTGCTGGCGGTCAACGATGTCAGCTTAAGCGTTTCGGCCGGCGAATGCGTGGCGATCGTCGGCCCATCCGGCTGTGGCAAGACCACGCTCGCCCGGATGATCGTCGGGCTCGATAGCGCAACCTCGGGGCAGATGCGGTTTGAAGGCACTGCCTATCGCGGCGGCGACCTACCATCAGCCCGCCGCGCCGATCTCTCGCTGGTGTTCCAGGACCCGTTCGGCAGTTTCAACCCGCGGCTGAGTATTGCCCGGTCGCTTGGCGAGCCTTTGAGACTCATACCAGGCCTCGACCCCGCTCAGCACGAGCAGCGACTGGTCGAAGCGATCGAATCCGTCGGGCTGGATCGCGCCATGCTCAGCCGCTTCCCGCACGAGTTCTCGGGCGGCCAGCGGCAGCGTCTCGCCATCGCCCGCGCCCTCGTCACCCGCCCCAGCCTTGTCGTCCTCGACGAGCCGGTTTCGGCGCTGGATGTTTCGGTGCGTGGCGATGTGCTCGACCTGTTGGCCCAACTGCAGAACCAGTTTGGCCTCACCTACATCATCATCAGCCACGACCTCGACATGGTCGCGGCCATGGCGGATCGTGTGCTGGTGATGGAAGCGGGTAAAATCGTCGAGGAGGGCAAGCCAGATGCCTTATTCGCGGCGCCGCAGCACCGGCTGACCAAGGCGCTCATGGCCGCCCGCCTGCCCGATATCGCCGCCTAGTCGGCCTAGTGCAACTGATGCAGCAGCACGGCTGCAATGGCCAGGTTTTCGGGCATGGCTTCCATGACCTCGTCATACTCGGCCCATTCTTCCTCGCCCGCCGTGTCGTCGGGGCGGGTGTCGGGGGAAGACAGCATCAGGCCTGAGGCCAGAAGCATGGCAGCCTCGCCGCGCGTGTCTTCGCCGGTGTCGCGGAGCAGCTCGTCCCAGTAGTCGAAGCGCATGAGCATCGCCTGCTGGAAGCCGGCCATCCAGACCTGCCAGACGACTTCGTCGGTTTCCTCGTCCACCTCGTAAAGCGGCGCATATTCGTTGGCGCGGAGCTCTGTCTCGATCTCGGCGAGGCGCGCCACGATCAGCGTTTCGAGCTCTGCAGTGCCGGGCTTGGTTTCGCCGCGCTCGTCGGCCAGCCAGTCGAACGGCCACCATTCGTCGCGGGCAATCGGCTCGGGACCGACGGCAAGGCAGCAGAGGAACCCGTCGAGCTCGGAGAGCAGCATCGCCTCATCGTCGGCCTCGGCAAGCAGGTCTTCGAGCCGAACCAGGGATTCCGGCAGGTCGGTGAGTTCAGAAGTCATGGCAGTTCCGGTCCGCATCAAATGGAGAGACGCGGACCCTATACACGGCTTAGCGCGTGTTGTGCAGCATGCCCTGGAAAGAACGGTAGCTGGCCTTGGGCGTGCGCTGCTGGGTTTCGTAGTCGACATGCACGAGACCGAAGCGCTTGTTATAGCCCTCGGCCCATTCGTAATTGTCGAGCAGCGACCAGGCAAAATAGCCGCGTACGTCGGCGCCGGCTTCGCGGGCGGCGAGCACGGCCTTGAGGTGCTCGTCATAGTATTTTACGCGGCGCGGATCGTCGTCGCCTTCGACTTCGGCCATGCCGTTCTCGGTCACGTAGAGCGGGATTTTGGTATATTCGTTGGAGACGCGAACCAGCAGGTCCGACAGGCCCTTGGGGTAGATTTCCCAGCCGATATCGGTCTGCTCAAGGTTGCCCTTGACCTGCGCAAAGGGGCGGCCCGGCTCGGTCGAAGCCTTGTAGATGCCGCGGGTATAGTAGTTGATGCCGAGCCAATCGAGCGGACGGGAGACCACCGGCATATCGGCCTGATAGTTGGCCGGCAGGTAGGGCGCAAGCCATTCGGTCAGTTCGGCAGGATACTGGCCCTTGAGGACGCCACCGAGATACCAGCGGTTGAACAGCGCATCGCCGAAATTGCAGGCGGCCTTATCTTCTGCGCTGTCGCTCGCCGGCTCGGACTTTTCGAGATTGAGCACGATGCCGAGGTTTTTGGTGCCGGTGGCGCGCAGGGCATCGATGGCGGTGCCATGAGCAAAGAGCACATGGTGCATGGCGCGCGCCGCGGCGCGCATGTCGCGATAGCCGGGGGCGTGAATGCCTAGGAAATGGCTGAGGAAGGCGACGCACCAGGGTTCGTTGATGGTGGCGGTCGCAGCGAGCCGGTCACCGAACTTCTCGCCAACCAGCGTCGCGTAGTCGCCGAACCAGTTGGCGATATCGCGGTTCATCCAGCCGCCGCGGTCTTGCAGCGCCGAGGGCAGATCCCAGTGGTAAAGGGTCGCGTATGGCTTGAGGCCGCGCTCGAGCATGCCGTCGATCAGACGGTCATAGAAGTCGATGCCGGCCTGATTGATGACGCCGGTGCCTTCGGGGATGAGGCGCGGCCAGGCTATGGAGAAGCGGTAGGCGCCAAACCCGCCGTCGCGGATGAGATCAAGGTCTTGCGGCCAAAGCTCGTAGTGATTGCAGGCGTTAAGGCCGGTGTCGCCGTTATGGACATTACCCGGCGTTGCCGAGAACGTATCCCAGATAGACTGGCCGCGGCCGTCGCGCTGACCGCCTTCGATCTGGTAGGCGGCGGTGGCGACGCCAAAGGTAAAGTCGGGACCAAAATCGTTGCGATCGATCGAGAACATAACCCCTCCGTCGGGCGTGGCGCCCTTGTAGACTAGCCGGATAGCCTGTTCGGAAAAGTCATGCAATCGATTTCAGCAATCGATTTCGGTGCCTGAATACGCCTAGAACAGCGCTTTGCTGACTGGCATGCCGGCCAGAAGTCTCTGGGCGATCACACGGTATGCGGAGGCTTCCGCACCCTGCGGGTCCGCTGCCAAAGGCGGCACGCCGGCATCGGAATTCTCGCGGATCGACATGACCAGCGGGATGGCGCCGAGGAAAGGAATGTCGAGGCGCGAGGCTGCTCTCTCCGCGCCCCCCGTGCCAAAAATATCGTAGCGGTTGCCGGTGTCCGGGGCGATGAAATAGCTCATGTTTTCAATGAGCCCCAGGATGGGCACGGACATGCGGCGGAGCATGTCGATGGCCTTCTGCGCGTCGATCAGCGCGAGATCCTGCGGGGTCGAGACGATGACGACGCCATCGACAATGGTCTGCTGGAAAAGGCCGATGTGGATGTCGCCGGTCCCGGGCGGCAGGTCGATGACAAGGACGTCGAGATCGCCCCAATCGGTTTCGCGCAGCAGTTGGCGCAGGCCGGAGGTCGCCATGGGACCGCGCCAGACGACGGCCTGGCCGGGAACCAGCATCGCGCCGATCGACATGACCTTCATGCCAAAGGCCTCGTGCGGCTGAAAAATACCGTCGTCGCGGAGCGCCGTGCGGTCTTCGATGCCGAGCAGCTTGGGGACCGAGGGGCCATAGAGATCGGCGTCGAGCATGCCGACCTTGAGGCCTTCGGCGGCAAAGGACAGGGCGAGATTGACCGAGGTGGTGGATTTGCCGACGCCACCCTTGCCCGAACCGACAGCGATGATGCGGCGAACGCCCTTCACGCGGGTCTTTCCCTGTGGCTGGGGGGAACCGTGGGAAAATTTGGGGCCGGCCTGCTTTTCGGAGGTGATGGACACCATCACTTTTCGCGAGCCGGAGAGGCTTTTCACCGCTTCGATGGCGGCGTCGCGCGCCGGGCCGAAAGCGGCCTCCATGCCCTGCGGTACGCCGACGGCAAAGGCGACGGCGCTGGGGGTGACGATGATTTCGGAGAGGCCGGAAAAACTCGCGAGGTCGCCGCCGCCGGGGATTTCCACGGCATTAAGAGCGGCTTTGATGCGGGCGGCGAGTTCGGTATCGGCCATCTGGGTCTCGAAAAAAGAGAAAGACCTCACCCAGGCGTTTTACGAGGGCGAGGCCTTCAAAAGGCATGGCTTCGAAATTATCCGAAGCCAATCAATGGATTGCGACGATCCTTAGAGGATCGACTGGCCGGTGGCCTTCCAGTCCTTGAGGAAGCCTTCGATGCCCGCATTGGTCAGCGGGTGGTTGGCAAGCTTCTTGATCACGTCCGGCGGGATGGTGGCAACGTCGGCGCCGGCAAGGGCGACTTCGGTCACGTGGTTGGGCGAACGGATCGAGGCGGCGAGAATTTCGGTCTCGAAGCCATAGTTGTCGTAGATGATGCGGATGTTTTCGATCAGCTCGACGCCATCGATATTGATGTCATCGAGACGGCCGATGAAGGGCGAGATATAGGTCGCGCCGGCCTTGGCGGCGAGCAGGGCCTGATTGGCCGAGAAGCAGAGCGTGACGTTGGTCTTGACGCCCTTTTCCTTGAAATACTTGGTTGCCTTCAGGCCGTTAAGGGTCAGCGGCAGCTTGATGACGACGTTGGAGGCGATCTTGGCGAGGTGTTCGCCTTCAGCGATCATGCCGTCATATTCAAGGCTGGCGACTTCAGCGGAAACCGGGCCGGGAACGATGGCGCAGATTTCGGCGATGACTTCCTTGAAGTCGCGGCCGGACTTGGCGATCAGCGACGGATTGGTGGTGACGCCGTCGAGGAGACCGGTTTCATAGAGTTCCTTGATGGCGGCGGTGTCTGCAGTATCGACGAAGAACTTCATCGTTCCCTCCTAGATTCCTAACGAGTGGCCTTTAGCCAAGATGTAGCACGGCGGCGGCACGCCGCAAGCGTGATGGGCAATGACTTGAAAGCAAAGAGAGCTTTGAAGTCATTGCAATTTCAGCTGGCGGCACCCAGCAGGGCGGTTGCAAGATCGCCGACGCGATCTTCCGGGATGCCGGCGACGTTGATGCGACTGTCCGAAGTCATATAGACCCCGTTTTCGGCTTTAAGATGATCGACGCCCTCGACCGTGAGGCCGAGCAGCGAGAACATACCGCGATGGTCGGCGACGAAGTCGAAATCTGAGGAATTGGAGCGTTCGCGGATCGCATCTGCGAGCTTTTTCCGCAATGAAATCATGCGGTTACGCATCAACGCCAGTTCCTCTTCCCACTCGGCGCGCAGAGCCTTGTCCTCGAGGATAGTGCGGATGATCTCGGCACCGTGATCGGGTGGCTGGGAATAGGCGCCGCGGATGATGTTCAGAAGCTGCGAATTTGTAATATCCGCTTCTTTTTCATCGCGGGCGATGAGAATTGCAGCGCCAACGCGCTCGCGATAGAGCCCGAAATTCTTCGAACCGGAGAATGCTACCAGAGCCTCGGGCACCGTGGATAGAATCTTGCGGGTGCCATAGGCGTCGGCTTCGATGCCATCGCCGAAGCCGAGATAGGCGAGGTCGACGAATGGCAGCGCGCCGGTGCGGAGGAGGCTCGCGGCGACCTGGTCCCACTGTTCGTTGGAGAGGTTCGCGCCGGTGGGGTTGTGGCAGCAGCCGTGCAGCAGCACGACATCGCCAGCGCCCAATTTATCAAGCGTTGCCAGCATTTCGGCGAATTTGACGCCGCGCGTTTCCGTATCGAAATAGGGGTAAGTCGCGACCTTGAGGCCGGAATTGATGGCGATCGGGTTGTGGTTGGCCCAGGTCGGGTCCGACACATAAACCGTGGCGCCGGGACGCGCGCGGTTGATGAGCTGCATCAGCACCCAGAGCGAGCCAGTGCCGCCGGGCGCCTGAGCGATACGGACGCGGGAGAGGTCGACGCTACCGGCGAGCACGAGGTCGAGCACCGAGGTGCCAAAGCCCTTATTGCCGGCGATGCCGAGGTAAGTCTTTGTTTTTTCGTTCGAAAGGATCTTCTCTTCGGCTTTGCGCACCGAGGTCATGACCGGGGTCACGCCCTTTTCGTCTTTGTAGACGCCGACGCCGAGGTCGATCTTGGTGGAACGCTGGTCAGCAGCGTATTCGCCCATGAGCGCAAGAATCTTGTCGCCAGGAGCCTTTGAGAGGTTTTCGAACATTTTTCGGAAGTCCGGTGAGAAGGCGCCGTCTTTATAGGCGGCTGGGGGATTTTTGCAATTGAAACAGAGGGCGTAAGCCTCAGCGTTTGAGGCCGTGTTTTTCGAGTTCTGCAATCAATTGCGGAACGATTTCAAAGAGATCGCCAATCAGCGCCACGTCGGCGATTTTCACCAGGGGTGCTTCTGGATCGGTATTGATGGCGAAAATCTTCTTGGCGCCCTGGATGCCGGCAAGGTGCTGCAGCGCGCCGGAGATGCCGATGGCGATGTAGAGGTCCGGCGCGATGATCTTGCCGGTCTGGCCGATCTGCCAATCATTGGGGGCGTAGCCGGCGTCGACCGCGGCGCGGGTGGCGCCGACTGCGGCGCCAAGGGTTTTGCCAAGCTTTTCAATGAGCTGGAAGCCTTCGGCGGAGCCGACCGAGACGCCGCCGCCAATGACGATCTGGGCGGTGGCGAGATCGGGCGTGTCGCTTTCGGTGCGGTGGGCAGCGAGGAAGCGGGCGGCGGAAGTAACTGTTAGGTCTAGGTGTTCAACCGGCGCGGCATTGCCCGAGGCTGCCGGGCGGAAGGCCGACGCGCGGAAGGTGAGGAGGTGCTTTGGCTGCGGGTCGGTGACGGTTTCGAGCGCGTTGCCGGCGTAAATCGGTCGGGTGAAGCGGTTGGCGCCTTCGATAGAAACAATATCGGTGACCGGCTGGATATCGAGCTTTGCGGCGAGGCGCGGGATAACGTCCTTGCCCACCGACGAGGCACTCGCGCTAACAGACTGGTAGCGTTGAGCGAGGCTTTCGAGGGCATTGGTGATGGATTCGGCTGTTTCGGCCGCCTTCACCACTTGGACTATCCGAACACCAGCGATTTCAGCGGCTGATGCAGCGATGTTGCCGGCGTTTTCGGCGACGATGAGGAGGTCGACCGGGCCGAGTTGGCTCGCGGCAGCGACCAAGCGCGCGGTGGCGGGTGAGAGTTCACCCTTGTCGTGATCGGCAAGCAGGAGAACCGACATCAGAGCGCCTCCATCTCGTTGACTTCAGCGGCGATGGCCGCGGCGAGGTCGGAAACCGAGCCGACGGTCTTGCCGGGGACACGTTCGGCGGGCGGGGATATCTTTTCGATCGTGAGGCGCGGGGCGAGATCGACGCCGAAGGTGTCGGCCGGGCGCACGGCGAGCGGCTTCGAGCGCGCCTTCATCACCATGGGGAGGGCGGCGTTCCGCGGGGTGTTGAGGCGAAGGTCGGCGGTGACGACGGCGGGGAGCGGCAGAGCGATGGTTTCGCGGCCGTAATCGACTTCGCGGGTGACTTCCAACTCGGAGCCCTTCACCACGATTTCCGAGGCGAAGGTGGCCTGGGGGCGGTTGGTGAGGGCAGCGAGCATCTGGCCGACGTGGTTGGAATCGTCGTCGACGGCCTGCTTGCCGAGAAGGATCAGGTCGGGCTGCTCTTCCTCGGCCACCTTTGCCAAAAGCTTGGCGATGGTGAGGGTTTCGAGGGCCGCGTCGGTTTCGACGAGGATGCCGCGATGGGCGCCCATGGCGAGGGCGGTCAGGATGACGTCGTTGCTCTGCTTGGGACCGACGGAGACGATGACCACTTCGCTCGCCTGGCCCTTTTCGGCCAGTTGCACGGCGGCCTCTACCGCATGCTTGCAGAAGGGATTCATCGACATGCGTACGCCTGTGGTTTCCACGCCAGTTCCATCGGGACGAACGCGGATGCGGACATTGTGGTCGACGACGCGCTTGACGGCGACGAGGATTTTCATGGGCGGCTCCGAATTTCCCGGGTTCAATGGCAGGTTGAGCCGAAGCGAACAAGGCTGAGCAGGGGAAATTCGGTTCGGTCGTGCGGCGAATATTAGAAAGGGGTGCCTGCGCGGCAATCCGTCGCCACCGCCGGGAAGGCCCGGCCATGGCGACGGGAAGACGTTAGTCCCTGACTTTGTATGGTTTCTGGTCGCGCATGAATCGCGCCAGCGCTTCGAGGTCCGGGTCGCCACCTGGGGGCAGCACCACGCGAATGTTCACGTAGAGATCGCCATCGCCATAAAGGCCCTTGCCCTTGAGGCGCAGCGCCTTGCCGGTATCGACACCGGGCGGCAGGTTCAGTTCGACCGAACCGTCGAGCGTCGGCACGCGCACTTTGGCGCCGAGCACGGCTTCGTAAAGCGTCACGGAAATATCGGTGCGCACATCCTTGCCGTCGCGCCGGAACACTTTGGATTTTTCGAACCGCACCGTCACCAGAGCGTCGCCGGCTTCGCCAAAACCATTGGGCGCGCCCTGCCCCTTGAGGCGGATCTGCTGACCCTCTTCAACCTTTTCAGGCAGCTTTACCGACAGCATTTTGCCCGAGGGCATGCGCACCGGCACCGAGGCCGCATTGTGGGCGTCTTCGAGCGAGACGGTCGCGTTGACCACGATATCTTCGCTCTTCATGCGCGCACCAGCGCCCGGTCCGGCGCCTGCGCCAGCTCCCATGCCGCCGGCAAACGGGTCCCATTGGGCTCCGCCCGCGCCTGCGGTTCGGCCACCGGCGCCACCGCGAGGCTGGCCGCCAAAGCCGCTCATGAATTCCTTCAAAATGTCTTCGGCGGAAAACCCGCCTGCCCCGCCCGCTCCCGGCCGCGCGCCAGCTCTGCCGCCAGCACCACCACCGAAGCCGGCAAAACGCGGATTGCCTTCGGCATCGATTTCGCCGCGATCAAACTGCCCGCGCTTTTCGGCGTCGTTGAGCAGGTCATAGGCATGCGTTGCCTCGGCAAACTTATTGT
>NZ_JBEVLL010000286.1:0-2643 GCF_040509215.1 Devosia sp. | reverse complement strand
GGAGAAGACACCTTAGTTAAAGAGTCAACCGCCATGCGGCCCTTGCCTGTTTTCAGCGCCCAACATCCATTAACACCACGATCGTAAGTCATGCGTTGGATCTCACATACGCGAGTATGGCGGAATGGCAGCTATTGGGATTTCTCCCAATACTCTCGAATGGCCGGAATGGGGCGCTCACCAGAAATCATGACTTACTAGAAATGAGAAGCTTTCCATCGGGAAACTGAGCCGCGAGGAACGCCGCGAAACTGGTGACTTTCGGGCTCGACAGTCTGGACGACGCATGCAGCACCCAGACCTCGATGGGGCGATTGATAACGTGTCCCCAGTGCGCGAGGCGTCCCAACGCGACCTCTTCGGCCACCAGCGACCACGGCAAAACCGCTGCTCCGCGTCCGGCCTGCACGGCCTGATGGATCATCATGATCAATGAAAGCCGCATGATGGGCTGGGGTTGATAGGTCACGGGGCCTTCACCTGCATCGACCACCCAGTCGCGCACCTCGCCGATCCGGCTCATCAAGATCGCGTCGACGGGTCCGCCGGCAGGCGGCCGCGTTACCTTCGGAGCGGCCACCAGCGCCAATTCGTCGGTGAAGAGGCGACGCCCCACCATGCTCTCCGTCGGTTTGGGATTGGTGCGGATAACGAGGTCGTAGCCCTCCTCGACCGGGTCGACAAAACGATCTTCGGCATTGATCTCGATCTGCAGGTGAGGATGGAGTTGTGAGAACAGCGCCGCAGCACGGCTCAGGGCTACATGACTGAACAGCACTGGCGCAGTGATGCGCAGCAAGCCCGAAAGCTGGCTGCCGCCATTGCGGATGTCGTCGCCGGCTTGCGCCAGTTCGCCGATCAGTCCGCGTGTGCGGGTGAGCAGCGCTTCGCCCTCGGCGGTCAGCCGCAGATGTGTGGCGCCGCGGTCGACCAGACGCACCTGAAGTGCGTCTTCGAGCTCCGTTACCTTGCGTGACAGAGTTGCCTTTGATCGGCCGGTGCTTCGCGCGGCCTTGCCCAAACCGCCATGCGCGGCAACGAGGACGAAGTCGGCCAGGGTCTCAAGGTCCATGCGTTTCAATAATGATACCCTCTGTCTCGATATTCGCGTCTGCGCGCTGAAAATGAAACATAATAGCTTGTCCATGTCCAAGGAGAACAGACATGAACAACCAGGCAATCATCCTCACCCAGTTCGGCGGCGTCGACACCATCAAGGCGTCCACCACACAGTTTCCCGAGGCCTCACCTGGCCTGGTGGTCGTGCGCGTCCGCGCCGCAGGCATCAACGGCCTCGACTGGAAGATCCGTGAAGGTTACCTCCGTGATGCCATGCCCACCGTCTTCCCGACAGTTCTCGGCCTCGAACTCGCCGGTGAAGTCCATGCCGTCGGGCCTGGCTCCCGCTTCGCCGTCGGCGACCGCGTCTTTGGTCTCGCCGCCCCCGGCAATGGCGCCTATGCCGAATATGTGGCGGTGCCGGAAATGCTGCTGGCGCCTATGCCGTCCAAGGTTTCCAACCAGGTTGCTGCTGCATTGCCGGTCGCCGGATTGACAGCCTGGCAGATGCTGCATGCTGCCGGCGCACCCAAGGCTGGCAACACCATGCTCGTGCACGGCGCCGCCGGCGGTGTCGGCACGCTGCTCGTGCAGATGGCCAAGCAAATGGATCTCAACGTCATCGCGACCGCGTCGCCATCCAGTCGGCAGCACCTGCTTGATCTGGGCGTCACCACCGTCATCGACAGGGTCACCGAGACATTCGAAGACATGGTGTCCGGGGTCGATCTCGTCATCGACCTTGTCGGCGCCGACGCACCGGACCGGTCGTGGTCAGTACTTCGTGAGGGTGGGACCATGGTGAGCGCGGCTCGCTTCGACATAGCCGCCCCTCGCACCGACGGTCGTCACGGCATCGCCTTTATGATGCAGCCTGACGGCGAGCGCCTCGCCGCCATCGTCCGTGCCGTCGCCGACGGTCAGCTCAATGCCACCATCGAGGAGACCGTGCCGTTCGCAGCCATCCCAGCGGCAATAGAGCGCAACCGCACGGGCCATGGCCCTGGCAAGACCGTCGCCGACTTCGCCCTCTAGCTCTCACAAAGGAATTCCGAAATGTCTGAACCCTACACCGCCCTGCCGGCAGACGACCTCAGCCGCAATGCCACCATCGTCCATGCAGACGATCCGGGCCTCACCCATCTCGGCATCGGCGCCGGCACCTACACCATCCTGTTCTCGGGCGAACAGACGGGTGGCGCATATACGCTAATCGAGATGCTCGTGCCCTCTGGGGGGCCGCCGCCTCACCGGCACGACTTCGAGGAAATGTTCTACATGCTCGAAGGCGAACTGGACGTGACTTTCCGTGATGAGCAGCATCGAATTGGGCCCGGCCAGGCCATCAACATCCCGGCCAACGCACCACACGTCTTCCGCGTCGCTTCAGCCACGCCCGCCCGGTTCCTGTGCCTCTGCCTGCCGTCGGGGCAGGACGAGTTCTTCAAGCTTGCCGGCGAAGTCTTGCCGACCCGCACCTCTCCTCCAGCAGTGCCGAGCCCAGAGCGGCTGAGCGAAATCCGGGGTCTGATGATGGCCAATGCTCTGCGCTTCAAGAGCGAGTTTCTGCCGCCCAAAGCATGA
>NZ_JBEVLL010000285.1:0-3226 GCF_040509215.1 Devosia sp. | reverse complement strand
GGCTGGAAGAGGCCGTACCGGCCGAGCGTTGTTCGAGGACATCAAGCACCTGCTTGGCGCGATGGATAACCGGATCGGGCAGGCCAGCAAGCCGGGCCACCTGAATGCCGTAGGAGCGATCGGCGGCGCCGGGCCCGACTTCGTGGAGGAACACGACTTCGCCCTCCCACTCGCGGACCTTCATGGTGACATTGGCGACGCGGGACAGCGTTTTTGCCAGACTCGTCAGTTCGTGGAAGTGGGTGGCAAAGAGAGCACGGCAACCGGTGGTTTCGTGCAGCGCCTCCACCGATGCCCAGGCGATGGAAAGACCGTCAAAGGTCGCAGTACCACGGCCGATTTCGTCGAGCACGACAAGCGAATGGCGCGTGGCGCGATTGAGGATGGCGGCCGTCTCGACCATTTCGACCATGAATGTCGAGCGACCGTGGGCAATGTCATCAGAGGCGCCGACGCGGGAGAAGAGGCGATCGACGACACCGATATGGGCACTTTCGGCCGGCACGAAACAGCCCATCTGCGCGAGGATTGCGATCAGAGCATTCTGACGGAGGAAAGTCGATTTACCGCCCATATTGGGGCCAGTGACCAGCCACAGCTTGCCGCCGCCGGCATCTTCGCTGCCCGAGAGATCGGCGTCATTGGCCACAAAGCTCTGGCCTTCGGCCCTTACCATTTGTTCCACGACCGGATGGCGCCCGCCGACGATGGCGAAAGCAAGGCTGTCATCGACCTGGGGGCGGCAATAAAAGCGCGTAGCGGACACTTCGGCGAGAGCGGCGGTCACGTCCAGCTCGGCAAGGGCGTCGGCAAGGCCCTGGAGTTCGCCGGTGCGGGCGAGCACGTCTTCGCGCAGCCGGGTAAAAATGCCGAGTTCGATTTCGAGTGCCGCCTCGTGTGCCTTGGCGATGCGGCCTTCGAGTTCGGCCAGTTCCGTCGTCGTGAAGCGCATGGCATTGGCCAGCGTCTGGCGATGGATGAAGATTTCCCGATGCGGCGGCTCAAGCAGTTTTTGGCCATGGCCGGCGGGGACTTCGACAAAGTAGCCGAGAACGCCATTGTGCTTGATCTTCAGGGAGCGGACGTCCGTCTCGTCCATCAGACGAGCCTGGAGCGCGGCGACGACGGCGCGGGTTTCTGAACCGAGCGCGCGTTCCTCGTCGAGATTTGCGTTGTAGGCGGCGCGGACGAAGCCGCCGTCTCGAGAAAGGAGCGGCAGTTCGTCGTCGAGAGCGAGACCAAGCTCGGAGGCAAGCGGACGTGGCGCTGCGCCGAGGGTCTTGGTCAGGGCCAAGAGGACATTTGGCAGGTCCGGCTGGCTGCCGAGGTCGGCGGCCAGTTCAAGCGCTGCGGCGACCGCCCGGCCGATGGCAGCGAGATCGCGGGGACCACCGCGTTCGAGCGATAAGCGGGAGAGGGCACGGGCAAGATCGGGCGCTGCCTTGAGGTCGCCGCGGAGACGGGCGCGGAGCAAGGGATCGCCGACGAGGCGCTCCACCGCATCGAGACGGTCGTTGATGGCATTGGCATCGCGCAGGGGCGCGGCAAGGCGGCTGGCGAGAAGGCGGGCGCCGGGGGCGGTGACGGTGAGATCGATCGACTGGCGCAGCGAGCCTTTGGCCTGGCCGCGCTGCGTTTGCAGGATCTCGAGGCTGGACCGGGTGGCAGCGTCGATGGCGAGAACCGCGTCGCTCGCTTGCAGGATCGGGGCGCGGAGAGGGGCGGTGCGGCCCTTCTGGCTCTGGTCGACATAGGCGACGAGGGCGCCCATGGCCGAACGGCTGGCGCGGGACAGCGCGGTGGGATCGAAGAGATCGGCAGGAAACGTGCGGCGCAGGACCTGGAGGGCGACTTCGCTGTCGGCGGCTTCCGGGGCGATGGACGAGGCAATCGCGGTCCAGGCTGGGGCGAAGAGGTGTTTTTCGACGAGGGCCTGACGCGTGGCGTCGGTGAGCAGCAGTTCGGCGGGCGAGATGCGGGCCAGTTCATCGGCGAGCCTGTCGATGGGCAGGTCGGCCACAAAAGTTTCGCCGGTGGAGATGTCGGCCCAGGCAAGGGCGAAATCGGTTTCGCCGTGACGGACCATGGCGAGAGCGGCGAGATAATTGGCCGAGCGGGCGTCGAGGTGGTCGTCCTCGGTCAGGGTGCCGGGGGTGACGAGGCGGACGACGTCGCGTTTGACGACCGATTTGCTGCCGCGTTTCTTGGCTTCGGCGGGATCTTCGATCTGCTCGCAGATGGCGACGCGGTGGCCGAGGCGGATCAGCTTGTTGAGATAGTCATTGGCCGCGTGGATCGGCACGCCGCACATGCCGATATCTTCGCCCAGATGCTTGCCGCGTTTGGTCAGGACGATACCCAGCGCGGCGCTGGCGATCTCGGCGTCTTCGAAGAAGAGCTCGTAGAAATCGCCCATGCGATAGAACAGCAGATAGCCCGGATTGACCGCCTTGATCTCGAAATACTGCGCCATCATCGGCGTCAGCGTCGCCGTGGCGGCGCTGTTCGGGGCCTCGAAAGGGGTTTGGTCCATGAGCTCGGCTAATTCGGGGCAAAGGAAAGACCGAGATTAGGACCTTGAGGTTAAGAAGCCAACTCCTTCGCTTTGAGTTTGCCCGGCTGTTTATGCGTGCGGCATGTCCCGGATCATGGAGGCCGAGGCGACCGTGCGCCGATAAAGATGCCAGGTGGCATGGCCCAAAATGGGCAGGATGACCGCCAGACCTACAAAGAGGGTAAGAGCCCCTACAAAGACCGACACCCCGACGATAACACCCCAGACGAGCATGGGGATAAGATTGCGCATTACGGCCCGAAACGAGGTTTCGACCGCCACATAGGCGCCGACATCGCGATCGAGCAGCAGTGGGAAGGCGACGACCGAGGTGCAGAGCA
Source organism: Devosia sp. (assembly GCF_040509215.1). Taxonomy (GTDB): domain Bacteria; phylum Pseudomonadota; class Alphaproteobacteria; order Rhizobiales; family Devosiaceae; genus Devosia. Next base: position 331 of record NZ_JBEVLL010000285.1, on the reverse strand, counting down.
CGACGAGGGCAAAGCAGGCGCCAACGGCCGTTCCGATGATGACGAGGGTCATGCCGCCGGGTTCGGCAAAGGCCTGGGCGAAGAGACCCTGGAAGCTTTGCGGCGGTGTGGAGCCGAAGAGGCTTTCGTAGAGGGCCTGGGCGCTGGTGAGCCAGAGGGTGAAGAGCACGAAGAGCATGGCGCCAACGGCGATGATGCTGCCGATGGCGGGGGAGCGGACAACGCTGATCGCATCGCGCCAGGACGGGTCTTCGCCCATTTCGCGCCGCCGCGAGATTTCATAGAGCGGCAGGGCGGCGACGGGGCCGATGAGCGCAAAGCCGCCGATCAG
>NZ_JBEVLL010000284.1:0-4691 GCF_040509215.1 Devosia sp. | reverse complement strand
CCCTGCTCATCGCTTTCGCCAGTGCCTTTCCCGCTCTGGCGCAGGCAAATTTTGAGACCAATGCCCGCTTTGCGGTGCTGATGGACTATGAATCGGGCACGGTGATTTTCCAGAAGGATGCCGACGCACGGCTCGAGCCGGCCAGCATGGCCAAGCTCATGACCCTGGCCGTCGTCTTCAACGAAATCCGCTCCGGCCGGGTGCATCTCAACGACGAGTTTTTCGTGTCCGAACACGCCTGGCGCACCGGCGGTGCCTCCTCGGGCGGCTCCACCATGTTCGCTGACCTGAACTCAAAAATCCGCGTTGAAGACCTTGTCCGCTCCGTCATCATCCAGTCGGGCAACGACGCCGCTATTATCCTCGCTGAAGGCATCGCCGGCACCGAAGGCAGCTTCGCCGCCATGATGAACGAGCTGGCCCGCAATATCGGCCTCGATGGCTCGCATTTCATGAACCCCACCGGCCTGCCGGACCCGGATCAATATTCGACTGCCCGCGACCTGGCTGATCTCGGCAGCTACCTGATCCGCGAATTTCCCGAATATTACCACTACTTCTCCGAGCCCGAGATGGAGTGGAACGGCATCAAGCAGGCCAACCGCAATTCCCTGATCGAAGTCGGCATCGGCGTCGATGGCCTCAAGACTGGCCACACCGAAGCTGCCGGCTACGGCGCCGTCATCTCTACGGCCCAGGGCGATCGTCGCCTCGTCGCCGTCGTCCACGGCCTTGGCTCCATGCGCGAACGCGCCGAAGAAGGTCGCAAGCTGCTCACCTGGGGCTCCCGCGCCTTCGAGCGCTTCGAAGCCTATCCCGACGGTGCTGTGGTCACCTATGCCGATGTCTATGGCGGCGCCGTCTCCAGCGTCGGCCTGGTCGGCAATGGCGAAATCGCCCTCTATCTTCCCCGGGGCTCCCGCGATTGCCTCTCTGCCAGCGTGCACTATGTCGGCCCGCTGCTGCCGCCGGTTTCGGCCGGCCAGCAGGTTGCCGAACTGCGCGTCTTCTGCAATGACGAACTCGTACAAAGCGCGCCGCTCTACGCCGCCGAAGATGTGCCGCAAGGCGATCTCGTGCGCCGCGCGATGGATGCGCTGAAGCAGCTCGCCTTGGGCTGGCTCTGACGGGAAACGCATATGCTCGAAGCGCCAAATCGCAGACAGGCCCGCTTCATCACCTTTGAAGGTGGGGAAGGGGTGGGCAAGTCCACCCAGGTAAAACGCCTGCTCGCCAATCTGGCCAATGTTTCCGTCGATGCCGTACGCACCCGCGAGCCCGGCGGCACGCCCAAAGCCGAAGCGATCCGTTCCTTCATCCTGCAGGGCCGCAGCGAAGCCTGGGGTTCAGGCGCCGAAGCCGTGCTTTTCGCCGCCGCCCGCTACGATCACGTTACGCAACTGATCGCCCCAAATCTTGCCAAGGGCACCTGGGTCATCTCCGACCGCTTTTGCGATTCCACCCGCGCCTATCAGGGCCTGACGGGCGGCGTCGACAGCAAGCTTATTGACGCCCTCGAAGACCTCGCCCTCGATGGCCACACGCCCGACCTGACCATCGTCCTCGACATGGACCCTGAAACCGCCTTCAAGCGCGTTGCCGAGCGCGCCATTGAAGACGGCCTCGCCCTCACTGGCGACCGCTTCGAAAAGGAAGAGCTCGACTGGCACAAGCGCCTGCGCGACGGCTTTTTGGATATTGCCCGCAACAATACCGACCGCTGCGTTGTGCTGTCCGCCAATCAGGCCGAAGAAGGGCTCGAGCGCGAAATCTGGAACACCGTTCAATCGCGCTTCCCGGAACTCCAGACCGGTATCCCGGCGTGACCGATCCCTCTGCGCTTGCCGGCCTGCCGCTGCCCGAAGAACGGCACGGCGCCATCGGTCATGACGCCGCCCGCGCGGCCATCCTCGCCCAGCTCCAAGAGCGCCGCCTGCCGGGGGCGTTTCTGCTCCATGGCCCTCAGGGTATCGGCAAAGCCACCTTCGCCTTCGAGCTCGCCGCCGCCATTCTCCTCGCCACCGGCGACGAAAGCCCCGAGCGCGTGCAGGAACAGGTCACGGCGCTCTCGCACCCGAACCTCTTCGTCCTCCGCCGTCGCCCCAAGGATGCCAAGGGCTTTTACACCATCATCCGCGTCGAAGACGTCCGCGAGCTCCGCGATGCTCTCCACCACACCCGCGGCCGCGCCGGCCACCGCATCGCCATTCTGGACTCCATCGACGATTGCAATCCCTCGGCCGCCAACGCCCTCCTCAAGACCCTCGAAGAGCCGCCCGCTGACACGACCTTCCTGCTGATCTCGCATCGCCCCGGCCAATTGCTCCCGACCATCAAGTCGCGCTGCCACAATCTGGCCCTGCGCCCCCTTGCCGATAGCGAAGTCGCCGAGATCGTCACCGCCAGCATGCCCGACATCGACGACGAAACCCTGCAACGTGCTCTCGGCCTAGCCGGTGGCCGTCCGCGCCGCGCCTTCGAAACCCTGGCGCTCTCGCCAGAGTCCCCCGTCGGCGCCCTCATCGCCTGGCTGCAAGCGCCCCAAAACCTGCCGGCCGGCACCGCCATCACGCTCGCCGATGCCATCGGTTCCGACCCGCAGGGACCGGACATGTCCTTCGCCCGTGAAATCCTTCTCGATTGGCTTTCCGACGAGGCGCGCAATGCCGCAATGCAGCCCGATCAGCGGTTGCGGCTTGCCTCGGCAACTGACCTATGGGACAAGGCAAACGCGCTTCTGAGCGAAGCCGATAGCGTCAATCTCGACATGAAGCAGACGCTGTCCGTGCTGTTCGACGCCATAAGGAAGCACCGAAACACGACTGCCATCCCCACAGAGTCACAATGACCGCAAAGCCCTTTTACGTCACGACCGCGATTTCCTATCCCAATGGCGCCCCGCATATCGGCCACGCCTATGAGATGATCGCGACCGATGCCATCGCCCGCTGGAAGCGGCTCGAAGGCCGGGAAGTTTACTTCCTCACCGGTACGGACGAACATGGGATCAAGATGGTCCAGACCGCTGCCAAGGAAGGCATTCCCGTCCGCGAATTGGCAGATCGCAATTCGGCCGAGTTCCGCAAGCTCGCTGCTGAATTGAACCTCTCCAACGACGACTTCATCCGCACCACCGAACAGCGCCACTACGACGCTTCGCAGGCCATCTGGAAGAAGATGGAAGCGAGCCACAACGGCGACATTTTCCAGTCCACCTACAAGGGCTGGTACTCGGTGCGCGACGAGGCCTATTTCGACGAGAGCGAGCTGACCGAAAAGGACGGCAAGCGTTTTGCCCCCTCGGGCGCCGAAGTCGAATGGGTCGAAGAACCGACCTATTTTTTCCGCCTTTCCGCCTATCAGGAAAAGCTCCTGGCGCTCTACGAAGCGAACCCCGATTTCATCGCGCCGAAAGAGCGTCGCAACGAAATCATCTCCTTCGTGAAGGGCGGCCTGCAGGACCTGTCGGTTTCGCGCACCACCTTCGATTGGGGCGTTCCCGTTCCCGGCGGTCCCGGCCACGTGATGTATGTCTGGGTGGACGCCCTGACCAATTACATCACCGGCGTCGGCTATCCCGACGAGCAGAGCGAACTGTTCAAGAAATTCTGGCCGGCCGACCTGCATGTGGTCGGCAAGGACATCATCCGCTTCCACACCGTCTACTGGCCTGCTTTCCTCATGAGCGCCGGCATCGAGGTGCAGCACCGCGTCTTCGCCCACGGCTTCCTCACTGTCGATGGCCAGAAGATGAGCAAGTCGCTCGGCAACGTCATCGACCCCTTCGAACTGGTCGAAACCTTCGGCCCCGATGCCGTCCGCTACTTCTTCCTGCGCGAAGTCTCCTTCGGCAACGATGGCGACTATTCCAACGAGAAGCTGGTCAACCGCGTCAACGCTGACCTCGCCAACAACCTCGGCAATCTCGCGCAGCGCTCGCTCTCGATGATCAACAAAAACTGCGACGCCAAGGTCCCGGTTCTCGGCGAACTCAGCGACGCCGACAAGGCAATCATCGCCGAAGTCGACGAAGCGCTCGCCGCCGCTCAGAAGGCCATGGACGAGCAGCTCGTCCACGAAGCCACGGGCGCCCTCATCGCCGCCCTGTCGTCGGCCAACAACTATTTCGCCGGCCAGGAACCCTGGGCGCTGAAGAAGACCGATCCCGCCCGCATGGCGACCGTTCTCTACGTCACCGCCGACACCGTTCGCCGCATCGCCATCCCGATGCTCGCCTTCGTTCCGGCCTCGGCTGCGCGCCTTCTCGACCAGTTGGCCGTGCCTGCTGACCAGCGGACCCTGTCGGCTGCGCTCAATGCTAACAGTCTGCCAACCAATACTGACCTGCCAGTGCCGCAAGGTGTCTTCGCGCGTCTCGAAAAACCGGCCGAGTAAGTCATGCTGATCGACAGCCACTGCCATCTCGACTTCGAGGCGCTTTCGGCCGACATCGACGGCGTAATGGCCCGCGCCGCCGCTGTCGGCGTCACCGGAATGGTGACGATATCCACACGTGTGGATAACTTTTCCACGTACACGGCCATCGCAGAACGTTTCCCGAACGTTTGGTGCTCGGTCGGCACGCATCCGCACAATGCCGATCAGGAATTGCATATACAAACGGATGATCTTGTCCGGCTAAGTGCCCATCCCCGTTGCATTGCTATCGGCGAAGCGGGCCTCGACTACTT
>NZ_JBEVLL010000283.1:0-3855 GCF_040509215.1 Devosia sp. | reverse complement strand
CTTGGTCGAGCGCCGCTGGCCGGGCCTATTTTTCCAGAACGTAGGTTCCGGGTGCGTCACCGATCGGCGGGTGGGCAGCACTACCCACAGTCATCGCCGTCGTTTTCCTTCCAGATCGGGCCTCGAGCCACTTGGCCCAATCCGCCCACCAGCTGCCGTCATGCTTTTGCGCGCCGGCCAGCCACGCCTCCGGCGTCTCGAACGCCGCCCCATCGGTCTCGTTCGTCCAATGGTACCCTTTACCTTTGGACGGTGGGTTGATCATCCCGGCGATATGCCCACTCGCCGCCAGCACAAAGCGCGTCTTCGCGCTCGTCAGTTGTGCGATCCGCCAGGCCGAACGCCAGGGCACGATGTGGTCCTTCTCAGCGCCGATCGCGTAGACGTCCTGCCGAATTCGGCGCAGATCGATGGGCTGACCGAGAAGAGAGAGTTTGCCCGGCTCGATCAGATTGTTCTCGAGATAGGTATTGTGGAGATAGAAGCTGTGCGCCCTCTGGGCCATACGAGTGCCGTCGCTGTTCCAGTATAGAAGATCGAGCGCGGGTGGCTTGTTCCCCATGAGATAATTATTGATGACCACGTTCCAGATCAGGTCATTGGAGCGCAGCAGACTGAACATATTCGCCATGTCGCTGCTGTCGAGATACCCCCGCTCGAGCATGCGCCGCTCCATGAACTCGATCTGTGGCTCATCCATAAAGACGGCCGTGTCACCGACTTCAGAGAAATCTTGTAACGAGACCATGAAGGTGGCTGGACCGAAGCGGTCGTCTCGCGACGCCGCCAAATAGGCGAGGGTCATTGCCAGCAACGTGCCACCAATGCAGTATCCGATCGGGTTGAGGTGCTCGGCCCCGGTGATCTCCCGCACCACGTTGCTCGCGGCCAGCGGTCCATCAGTCATATAGTCGTCGAAGGTGATGTCCTCCATTGAGGCGTCAGGGTTCTTCCAGCTGATCATGAACACCGAAAAGCCCTGCTCGAGAAGGAAGCGAACAAGACTGTTCTTCGGCTGCAAGTCGAGAATGTAAAACTTGTTGATCCAGGGCGGAATGAACAGCAGCGGTACCGCATAGGTCTGATTCGTCAGCGGCGCGTACTGGATGAGCTCGATGAGGCGATTGCGGTAGATGACCTTACCTTCCGTGAGGGCGAGGTTCTTACCGGGCGCAAACGCTTCGGTGTCCGTCATGCTCAGCCGACCCTCGCGCAGATCGGCAATAAGATGGCGCACGCCATCAGCCACGCTGCCGCCGCCCGTCTCGAATGCCCTGCGGAGAGCTGCCGGGTTGGTTGGCAGAAACAGTGTCGGGCTCGTCGCGTCCACCAACTGTCGAACGTGGAACATGAGTCAGAGTCGCTCGGTAGGGTCGAGAGTGTCTCGGCCGGCTTCCTCGAGAAGCTGGTCAGAAATGGCCAGATAGCTTTGCTTCAGCAGCCGAAAGAACGGGTGCTGTTCCCATTCGGGAGCATCGAAGCGTCGGTCGCTTTCGGTCCGAGGCCCCTTTTCCTGAGATTGAGGCGCTAGTCCCCACCACCCTGATGCGGCACCGATCCACGTCTCGGCTGACTCGCGCCACAGCTTCAAACTTAAGTTTGTGGCCACTATTGTCGTGTGCAACGGATTCGCCATCGAGCGGGCAGACAGCGTCGATAGAGCCTGCGTGATCGCCCCCCAGTCGATGGGCAGCAGCTTCTGGAGCGGGTTGGCCTGCCACAGTTGGTCGATTGCGGCGGGTAGCAGTTCGGCGCGAGGCCCCCGCTGTAGAATTAGCTTCTTCGTTTGGGTTTCCGCTGCACCTGAACCCCCGTTGTTCGGAACAGAGCGAGCGGTGGAGACGTCCTGCGCGGATTCAGGCGCGACCGTGAACGCGTTTTCTGGTGCTGCGCCATGTTGCCGAGTTTTCGGCAGGGGTGGCCGAGGCCGAACCCGTGATTTCGCTCCCTCTCGCCCTTCCGCGGCGCCCTGCTCTCGAGTCTTTCCCGAACCAGAGAAATCGCTCCGCAAAAGTGGGTTTCGTCGACCTCGGGGGCGTTGGATTGGACCTAGAGGGGAAGAGTTCATGTGAGCACCTGGCACCATTCAAGCTGGTGACGGAGAGATAACTCCGGATGTGATAGCTCTCTCAAGAATTCGCAAAACGTCAATGGTTGAGGAAAAAGCGAACCATCTCGCGGCTTGCATCCGGCCCTCGTGGATCGGTGAAGCTACCCAAGGGACTGCCACCCGACCAAGCATGGCCGGCTCCGTGAATGTCCCACTGCTCGAGGATCGCCCGTCCTTGCGCGTCGTTGTGGACGGTCCGCGTGTAAGCGAGTCCTCCCGGTGCCTCGCCGCTGTGCACCTTCGAGTTCAAGCTCGCAGTCATCTTCGAGTGTGCGATCACGTTATCTCCGTTACGAGGATGAACTACGATGTCCTGATCGCCATGGAACACAATGGTCGGGACAATCGGCGCGCTTCCCTCAGCCATCGAGAGGTCAGCGGTGCCCTGGCGCATTGCGGCGAAGGCCGACGGAAGATCGCTTGCTATCCCACACGGGAGGCCGGAGTGCACCCCAACCGCGGCGTAGAGATCCGGGTAGGCTTTCCCCATAACAACCGCGGCCGCACCTCCAGCTGAGAGCCCGGCGATGTAGATGCGTTCCGCGTCGACCGAGTAGTCGTGCATCACCATCCGCGTGATACCGGCGATCAGCGAAGGTTCACCGTGGCCACGCTGCTGGTCGCCCGGCCGGAACCAATTCCAGCCCTTCGAAGCATTGGCGGCTGCGGGTTGTTCCGGGTACGCAACGAGGAAGGTGCATTCCTCGGCGATCGTGTTCATGCGTGTGCCGGCGGCGAAGTCGTCAGCCGATTGGGTGCTACCGTGCAGCATGACGATCAAAGGGAGTGGCTGCCCCTTATAGGCGTTCGGCACATACAGTTTGTAAGCACGGGTTCCGGCATGGTTGCTGTAGGACTTGGCAACGAACTGTCCGCCTGCCGGGACAACGTCGGGGGTTGGGACCGAAAAAGGCTTGTCTTCTCCCGGTAGATTGAGTCCCTGGCCCAGCCGTTTGATGCGCTCGAACAAGCTACGCATCGTCTCTCGAAGGTGCCGCCAGGCTGATGACCAGGTCCCGATCGCAGCTTGAGCGTTGTGATCGGTCTTCGGTCCTTGTCCGGTGGACGAAGCGTGCTCTTTGCCGACCTCTTCGACTGTCTGGGCGATCGCCTCGATGGTGGGCGCGCTCATAAGTCGACGTAGCCGAGATTGATGGTGATCTTGCTGCTGCTGCGGCACATTTTGCACCATCCTGGAACCATCCCTATGCCATCCGCTGGATGGGTGGCACTCCTGGCGCTTTCAAGTGTCATCTGGTTTTTTTGCGGACGGCTTTTGGCGGGCCCACCGTCCTCAAGTCCGTGCATGGCCACGGCGGCAGACCGCAGGCGAGGTGGTAACTAGCCTACACAGACGGCGGCGACTCCACGACATGTCCTGAGACGCCGTTCCAGGATGCCGACGTCGGCCGATACCGCCGGCTATTGTCTCACTGGAAACGCGAAACTGCGTCCGCCCAGCCCCTCTGAAGTTCGACGAAAGCCTTCTGGCTGGCCCCGACCATGTCCTTCCATGCCTCCTCGTTGGCACCACGGACTTTCTCGGCAAGGTTCCTTGCTTCCTCGGCCTTGTCTTGCATTTGCTCCATACTCTTCTTGTACTCGCCGCGTGCCTGCTCGCCCGCCTGTTCGACCTTCCCCTGATAGTCCTTGACCTGAGCCTTCCAAATTTCGCTCTGGGCCTTTAGCTATCAGCAAAGCCGTTCTGTTCGGGGCGGGCGGAATTCGATGACCACTGCTTTGCA
>NZ_JBEVLL010000282.1:0-3550 GCF_040509215.1 Devosia sp. | reverse complement strand
TATTCGGCGGCGTGCATGCGGGCCGTGGCCGAGCCGGCGGGCATGAAAATGACATAGGCGGCGATAAGAACGCCGGCGGCGGTGAGCAGCGAGCCGATGGCGACGAGCGGCTCCATGCCGGTATTGCCTTTGAGCAGCAGATAGAGCGAGACGCCCATGAGCGCGACGCCTGATGTGTAGACCCAGAAATGAACGCGCGGCAGCAGGCCTTCGGCCTTGGCCGGATTGAGCGCGTAATAGCCGCCGAAGATGGCGGATGTCACCCAGCCGAGCAGATTGATATGGGCGTGGGCGCCGATGACGTCGTGGTTCTGGCTGATTGACATGGCCAGGCCAAGGCCAATGCCGACGACCAGAAAGAGTATTCCGGCACGAAAGAACAGATGCGAGACTGCAGGCATGGTTTTCTCCCCCGAAAGGCCGGCGGAACAAGGCTCCTCAACCTCCGCCAGCGGGAAGAAATTGTAGCGCTTTCGTTACCTTTTTGCCAGCGGAACGCAGGGCTCAGTCGGGGTTGCCAACCACCGAAGTCGGGGGACGACGCGGCGTCTCGGCGTCGGCTTTCTGGGCCTCGGTCGCGCGCTGCTCCATCTCCTCGGTTTCGTGCGGGCGACCATCGGGGCCGCGCCGGGTCATGGGGCGGGTGGTGGGTTTGGTCGGGGTGGTCATGGGCTCCTCCTTTTGCCTCTTGATGAGAAACGCAGGACGCCTTGTCACAGTTCACGGCCAACCTTACCGACCTTGCCAAGAGTTCATGTCGTCGCAATCTCGTGAAGAGTTTCCTATCGCTAGGGTCGTGTTGTTCCGGTTCTGCCGGTTTCCCATGCAAGGAAAAACACTATGACCTCCACCTCGATCAAAGCCCTCATGGCCGTCGTTGCGACTGCAATCGGTTTGAGCGCCGTGGCTCCCGCCATGGCCCAGCCGGCTCCCCAGGCACCCGACGCCGCGGTGACCCAGGAAGATGCCGCGCCGGGCAATCAGGCTTTCCGTCCGCAGGGCGGTGGACCGCGCCAGCAGGGCGGCGGTGCAGCCGGCTTCTTCGATTTCTCGCGTGGTGGCGAGGGCATCGAGATTGCACTGGTGCGCCTCAGCCATCGTCTTGACCTGACGACCGAACAGCAGGCGCTGTTCGATACGCTCAAGACTTCTGCGCTGTCCGCGGCGGAAGATTTTGCGACCGCGACCGAAGGCCTGCGCCCGACGCCGCCGGCCGAAGGCGAAGAGCCGGCAATGCCTGATGTGGCGCAGCGGCTGGAAACGCGGATTGCCGTCGAGAAGGCACACGTTGCAGCGCTTGAAGCGGTGCAGCCGTCCGTCGCGGCATTCTTTGACAGCCTGACCGACGAGCAGAAGGCCGAGCTGATGCCGGCGCCGGGCGAACATGGCCCGCGTGGGCAGCATGGCGGCCAGGGTCCGCGCGGCCCCGGCAAGCACTAGTCTCATTCCGGCTCCCGTGTCTCCTTCGGGCATGGGAGCCGACGAGCGGCGCGGTCCGCCCCCGAACAACCCGCGTCGCGGCAAGTCTGGCTCTCAACAGCCGGGCTTGCTTTTGTCTGTGTCTCGACTACCAATCGATCACTCTTTGACGGATCGATGATGACCAATCTGCCTCTGGACCCAGCGCGTATCCGCGCTCTTTTCCCCGCCTTTGCCGAGCCGAGCCTGCAGGGCCAGGCGTTTTTCGAGAATGCCGGCGGCTCCTATACCGCCAAGGCGGTGCTCGATCGGCTGGAGCACTATTACCGCGCGACCAAGGTGCAGCCCTATGGCGTCTACCCGGCTTCGATCGAGGCAGGGGAGGCGATGAACCTTGCCTATGAGCGGATTGCGGCGGCGCTTGGTGTTTCGGCGGACTGGATCCATTTCGGGCCTTCGTCTTCGGCTAACAGCTATGTGCTGGGCAATGCCTTTGGCGGTTGGCTCAAGCCGGGCGATGCGATTGTCGTCACCAATCAGGATCATGAGGCCAATTCGGGCTCGTGGCGCCGGTTGGCTCAGAAGGGCATCGAGGTGCGCGAGTGGAGCGTCGATGGGCAGACCGGACGGCTGGCGCTGGCGGCGCTGGACGCGGTGCTCGATGACAAGGTGAAGCTGGTTGCGGCGCCGCACTGCTCGAATGTGGTTGGCGAGATCAACCCGATAGCCGAGGTTGCCAAGCGGGCGCATGCCGTTGGAGCCGTGCTGGCAGTGGATGGCGTGAGCTATGCGCCGCATGGCCTGCCGGACCTGGCTGAGCTTGGGGCCGATATCTATCTCTTCTCGGCCTACAAAACCTATGGGCCGCATCAGGGCGTGATGGCGGTGCGGCCGGAACTGGCCATGCAGTTGCCGAACCAGGGGCACTTTTTCAACGATACCAAGCCGCGCTATCGGCTGACGCCGGCCGGGCCGGACCATGCGCAGATCGCAGCTTCGGCCGGGATTGCGGATTATCTGGAGCAGGTGGCCGAGATTGCCGGGGGCGAGGGCAATCCGTTCAGGCGGGCGCACAAGGCGATGCGGGCGCAAGAGGTCGCGCTGGCGCGTCCGCTGCTCGACTATCTCAATGGGCGCAATGACGTGAACCTGGTGGGGCCGGGCGATGCGGAATTGCGCGCGCCGACGATTGCGCTGCGGCATAGCGAGCCGGGCGTCGAGGTGGCGAAGCGGTTGGCCAAGCATGGCATCATGGCTTCGGGCGGGAATTTTTACGCCTGGCGATTGATGGAGGCGCTGGGGATCGATCCGCAGCATGGTGTGCTGCGGCTTTCGTTCGTGCACTACACGAGCCCGGAGGAAATCCAGAGTCTCATCAAGGCACTAGATGCGGAATTGTAGAAGGCGATTCATGTCGAGGCAGGGCGGCTAGTCCCGCCACGGCGCGTCATCCTCGGGCTTGACCAGAGGACGCTTCACTTAGCCCGGCGCAGCAAGTACAGAGCCCTCGGGTCAAGCCCGAGGGTGACGAGCTCGGAGCGCGATAGCGTCGCGCACGGGTACAAACCAACGAGAACAGAAAATGTCACGTCCACTCGCAGCCTTGCTTTTGCTGCTTTGCACCATGTTTTGGGGATTTGCCTTCGTGGCGCAGAAGTCGGCCGCGGGGTCGATCGGGCCGCTGAGTTTTTCCGGGGTGCGGTACATTATCGGCGGACTGCTGGTGCTGCCGCTCGCGCTTGGCGAATGGCGGCGGCGCAAGGTGGAGCTGTCGCGGTCGCAATGGATGCTGGTTGGCGTGCTGTGCTTTGCCTTTTTCATGGGGTCTTGGTTGCAGCAGGCGGGGCTGGCGACGACCACAGCTACCAATGGCGGGTTTCTGACCGGGCTCTATGTCTTCTTCGTTCCGCTCATCGGCTATTTTGCCTTCCGCGTGCGGCCGCACCCGATTGTCTATGTCGGCGTGCCGCTGGCGCTGGTGGGGATCTATTTCCTCAATGGCGGGGGGCTTTCCTCGTTCAACAGTGGCGACTGGCTGATCGTGGGCAGTGCCGTGTTTTGGGCGATGCATGTGCTGACGCTGGGATATCTGGCCAAGGAAACCGGACTGCCGATCTTTGTGTCGGCGGTG
>NZ_JBEVLL010000281.1:0-30996 GCF_040509215.1 Devosia sp. | reverse complement strand
GGCACATCTGCTAGTGGCCCAACGCGACGGCGTCGGCGCCGGCGGGGATGCGTACCGGTGCCGACGGATCGGTGGCTGCTCGCCAGACGGCCTCGACGACATCCGAAGAAAGCGTCTTGGGATTACCGGGCGTTCGCATGGCGGAGATGACGTCATTGGCGAAACCCGAATAGGCTTCGGGGAAACCACCATTGGCCGTCAGGAGCGTCATCGCATTGCTGCCGAAACTGGTATCGGGGGCCGCGCCGGGCAGGACGATTTTGACCGCGATTCCGAAGGGAGCAAGTTCGAGCGCCAGGGATTCCGTGAAGGCATTCACCGCGGCCTTGCTTGCCGTATAGACAGACAGCAGCGGCAATGGCTTCATGGTGACGCTCGATGTCACGTTGATAATGATCCCGGCCCCGCGCTCCCGGAATTGAGGCAGGACCGCACGGACCATGCGCATGGTCCCGATGGTGTTCGTCTCGAAGATCGACTGGGCAACGTTGATCGGTGTCCCCTCGAGCGCATTGAGCCAACCGATGCCGGCATTGTTGATCAGCACGTCGATCGGACCGGCCGTTTCGACAGCGTTACGAACGCTTTCATCATCTGTCACGTCCAGCGGTAGCACGACCAGGTTTTCGGATGCCGGCAGAAGTTCAGGCCTTGGCGAGCGCATCGTGGCCACGACTTTCCAGCCCTGTTCGAGGAAGTGCTTGGCGGTGTCCAGACCGAAACCGGAAGAGCAGCCGGTGATGAGTACGGTTTTCATAGGAATGTCCTTTGCGTGAATACCACGCCTATGTGGACCGTCAGCCTCGGACCTCCTATAATGGAAGATCCTGATTACGTTAGAGATCGTCCGAATGATCGACCCGCTAGCTGAAATCGTGTCAATGCTGCAGCCCAGCTTGCCTTTCTCCAAAATGGCGAGCGGGTCTGGTCACTGGCGCGTAGATGGCGCCGGAGATGGCAGCCCCTTCTTCGCGGTCATTCTCGAAGGCTCGACAAAGCTGTCGATCAACGGTCACCCCGATATCCGCCTGGAAGCGGATGATTTTATCCTCATCCCAGCGGCCTACACGTTCACCATGGTCAGCGATGACGAGCCGGACGATGGTGAAGATCCGTTACGGGTCACAAAGATCGGCGACGAAACGCGTCACGGCGATCCATCTGGGTTGCCCAATATGCGTGTCCTGATCGGGCGGCTCGCGTTCGGAACGCCCGATACGACACTAGTCTTCGCATTGCTCCCTTGCCTGCTACTTATCCGCGGTCAGGCCCGCCTTACCGACCTTGTACGGATGATCCGCGAGGAGGCGAAGGCAGAGCGGGCCGCGAAAAGCATTGTGCTAGAGCGTCTGCTGCAGTTGCTTTTGATAGAGGCTCTTCGTTCGGATGCGGCGGGCTTGGAAACGCCTGGCCTGCTTCGTGGTTTGGCAGACAAGCACCTTGGCCCCATCATCCGCCTTCTGCATGAGGCGCCCTCAAGGGCATGGACTGTGGACGAGTTGGCGAGCGCCGCGACCATGTCGCGCTCCGTATTCTTCGATCGGTTTCAGAAGCAGACCGGCATGGCCCCGATGGAGTATCTGGTGTCCTGGCGCATGGCTCTCGCCAAGGACATGCTGCGGCGTCGCGATGGGGGCATCAAGGAAATCGCCAAACGTGTCGGGTATGGGTCGGCCAGTGCCTTCAGCGTGGCATTTTCCAAATTCACCGGCGTACCACCAAGCCAATATGGTCGAGAGGATGAGGCCGTTGGCATGTGAGGCCCGCAGGTAGCGGGTCAAGCCAAAAGCGCGCTGTCCCTCGATTATGTCGCTTGGGGGGAGTTCCTTTCGAGATGGCGAGCAAACAGCGCTGCACCCAGGGCGATAATCGCTGAGGCCAGCATCACCACTAGCAGGCCAGACCGAGCATTCTCTTCCGTCAAAACGGCACCCGCGATCGCGGCCATAGTGGAAGCGCCTGCGACGGTAATCGCGCCGGCGAGACCGGCTGCGCTTCCCGTCTGCGTTGCGCGAACCGAAATTGCCGCCGCATTGGCGCTAGGCTGCGTCAGTCCGTTCGATACCCCGACGAAAAGGCATGGCCCGAACAATGCCACCACATGATCGACCCCGGCAAAGTAAAGGACGATGCCGAACACGAGCCCTCCGCAAGCCACGGTCCTACCTGCAATCAGCAGGGTGGCTTCCGGGAGCTTGCCAGCGAGCCGTCCGGCCAGAAAACTGCCGAGCATGAAGCCGCCTGTGATCGAGCCCATGTAGAGACCCAGAACTGCTGGCGAGAGATCGAATGCTGAGGCGGCCAGAGGGGCGCCAGCCAGGAAGGCATAGAAGGCGCCGACCGAGAAAGCCATGCACAGGCAATAGGCCAGGAAGCGTTTGGAGCCGAGCAGTTCGGGATAGGCTCTGTACTGCTCCAGCATCGTTTGGGATCGCGACGTGTTCGTTTCGCGCAGGTCGGTCCAGCACAATGCCAGGACCGCGATCCCAAAGAGCGCCAGAACATAGAAGCTGGCCCTCCAGCCAAACATCTGATCAAGCAGCCCGCCTGCCGTGGGGCCGAGCATGGGTGCCACAGCCCAAGCCATTGCGAGATAGCCGAACCGACCCGCGGCCTGCTCTCGATTGGTGGTGTCACGGATCACCGCAAGCGACACTGCGTAGGTTGGTGCGATCACGGCCTGCACCATCCGACAGGTCAGGAAGGTCCAGGCATCCGGCGCGACGGCGCACCCGAGTGTCACAGCGATAAATATAGTCAGCGCCCCGAGTACCACGGGCCGCCGACCAAAACGGTCCGAGAGCGGGCATAGAACGAGCTGAAGGCAGGCAGACACAATTGCATAGGCCGCCAGCGAAAGCCCGATCAGTCCATAATCGACGCCAAATTCGGCGGCCATTTGGGGAAGAGATGGAAGGAAGAAGTTGATCGGCAGAATGGCGAGTGCCGACAGCAGGACCAACGTGGATAGGCGAGGAGAAGCTGATGAACCTGGCATGATCAAAGCCAATTGCTTGTGTAGGAAACGAGGCAATAAAAAAGCCCCTGTGAGGGGCTGATTTCTCCGCGCATGGGTGCTTTCGCCTGACAGCTATGCTGCCGTGCCCATGCGCGCGCTTACTACGATCATGTCGTTTTCAAACATCATGCGCTAATTGGTAGGGCGCGGGGGACTGTCCGTCAACTCGACGTCTGCGGACCAATAATTGTATCGCTGCCGTAGGCCGTCTCTCCGCGAACCATCCCAAACTTGAAATGGTGCATGAGGGCGATGTAGACCCCAGGGCGAACTACCCGGATTTCTTTCTGTTTCCAAACAGCAAAATTTACAATTCCGGAGTTGGGACAAGATCTGGGACCTGTCAGCTCCGGCTGAAAGCGCAGGATGCGCTGACGATCGAGAGCGGCCCGGTGCGCTGCGATGGAGGTTACAATGGCACATGTCGTATGTTCTTATTGCAGCGCTACGAACCGTATCGGCGATGGTCACGATGCGCGGGAAGCCAGATGCGGTCGGTGCGGCAAGGTGCTTTTCGATGGGCATGCCGTAGACATCGCCGCCACCGTGCTCGAAAAGCACATCGCCAAGTCCGACATTCCGGTGCTTGTTGACGTTTGGGCGCCGTGGTGCGGCCCTTGCCGCGTAATGGGGCCTGAATTTGAAGCCGCAGCCGGCCGAGGCGAGCCAGCTATGCGCTTCGTCAAGCTGAATTCAGATGACAATCAAGAAATGGCGACGCGTCTCGGTATCCGTGGCATTCCGACGATGATCATGTTCCGTGAGGGCAGGGAGGTAGCCCGCACTTCAGGGGCAATGTCTTCCACGGAGATTCTGCGCTGGGCATCTCGCCAGACCTAGCTCCACCATCATCAGGCTCTCAGCGTTATGACGGCATCGACAGGTCTCCATATGTTGGCCGGTTGTGATGCGTGCGAAGACCAGCACCCATCCCGAAGCTAAAAGTCTTGGCTCGCTCTATTGATATGGACGGGCTGAGTGTCCATTTCGTTGAGCACTAAAGCTTGTTTCGCGGCCGAGCGAAATTCCGGACAGGAAATCTCGATTGATCCCACTTTCAATTCTCGAATTAGGTCGCGTCCGCGAGGGCGGAAGCCGTCGTGACGCACTCGATGAGGCACGTGCTCTTGGCCAACACGCAGAGGCGC
Source organism: Devosia sp. (assembly GCF_040509215.1). Classification (GTDB taxonomy): domain Bacteria; phylum Pseudomonadota; class Alphaproteobacteria; order Rhizobiales; family Devosiaceae; genus Devosia. The sequence continues at coordinate 26,829 of NZ_JBEVLL010000281.1, read as the reverse complement.
TCGGCTATCGTCGGATATGGGTGGCTGAGCACCATAATTCGTCTGGCGTGACCACGGCCGCGACTTCGCTGGTCATCAGCCATATTGCGGCGGGAACGAAAACGATCAGGGTGGGTGCCGGGGGCATCATGTTGCCCAATCACGCGCCCTATGTGATTGCCGAACAGTTCGGAACACTCGAGACGCTTTATCCTGGCCGCATCGATCTAGGCCTCGGCCGTGCACCCGGAACCGATCAGCTCACGCTGAGGGCACTTAGGCGCGACCCCTCTAATGCTGACAATTTTCCCCAGGACGTGCTCGAGCTGCAGGCTTTCCTGGCCCCCGCAGGACTAAACCAGAGGATCGAGGCCGTTCCCGGCTCGGGCAGCGAGGTACCTTTGTGGATTTTGGGCTCGAGCCTCTTCGGTGCCCAACTGGCAGCGGAGTTAGGGTTGCCTTACGGGTTCGCCTCCCATTTTGCACCGCAAGCACTCGATCAGGCCCTGGCGATTTATCGCGAGCGTTTCAAAGCATCCGAGCAGGCGGCCTCGCCATATGCGCTTGTCGGCGTCAATGTGATCGCAGCGGAAACTGATGACGAGGCCAGGGTGCTGGCGACGTCTCAGCAAATGTCGTTTGCCGACATCTTCCGAGGGCAGCGTCGCCTGATGCAACCGCCGATCGCCGATATCGACACTTATTGGACGCCGGCCGAGAGAGCTCAGGCTGGGCAGATGCTTAGCTTCAGCATCATCGGGAGCAAGGAGACCGTTCGGCGGCGTTTACAGCAGACAATTGAGCGGACACAGGCAGATGAGCTCATGATCGTGTCAGACATCTACGATCACCAGAAGCGGCTGCGCAGCTTTGAAATCATCGCTGATGCAGCGCGCTAGGTTTAGCTGGCCGAAGTGATGTTGAAGGTGGCGGGTTCCCCAAGGGGCACCTGCTGGCCGAGGACTAACGCGCCCAGTGTTGCTCGTCGAATAATTCGCCCTTTGCCCAGGCAGCGATCAGCGCCCCGGCAATGGTGCCTGCCCGCGGACATGAGATATCGGGGTGGTTCCCATCCAGTATGGCGAGCACCTCGTCTCTTCGCACCCACCGTGCGTCCGCCAGCTCGACAGGGTCGATGGTGATCGCGTCGCTCTTGGCTTCGCCGTAGCACCCGAACATCAGCGACATCGGGAATGGCCAGGGTTGGCCGGTCACATATTGGACTTTGCCAACCTCAATCCGGCTCTCCTCCAAAACCTCGCGACGAACGGCAGCTTCAATCGTCTCGCCCGGCTCAACAAAGCCGGCGAGGAGCGAATACATCTTTTCCGGCCAACTGGGCGCCCTGCCAAGCAGCAGCTCGTCGCCTCTGCTGATGGCCATAATGACAACAGGGTCTGTTCGTGGAAAATGTTGCGTGCCGCACTGCGGACATTTGCGCACCCAGCCGCTGTGTTCGACGGTGCTTGGATTGCCGCAATTCGCACAAAAGCGATGGCTCGAATGCCAAGCCAACAGCGCCTTTCCGGTCGCGACACATTCGCCATCCAACGCTGACAGCGCGGACATAATCGTTCGAACTTCAGAAAACTTCGCCGCTGGCCAATCTGGATGGACCTGAAGACTCTGATCGACAAATTGTCCGATCGTTGCCGCGTCTTCAGGAGGTGCCCACAGCGTCAGGTCCGACGCGAAGCGCGGGCCATTCTCGGTAATGCCGAGGAACAACGGCCGATCACGGCAGTCTTTCAGAGCAGAATGGTCGAGGGGAGCAAAGAGGGGGATGCCATCCTGGTCGACGAGCACCTTTCCTCGCCAAAAGATCAGCGTTTGAGAGCGGTCATCTCGATAGGAATCCTCAGATGTTCGCAGATGGGCCGCACGCTCCAAGCTTCCCGACGTGAATGCGAATCTACTCGTCACGGCCACCGCCCTCTTTGGACACAAGTCTTAGAGATTAGAAAAACTGGCCGCAAGGCTGTGAGCCTCGCGACTACGCTATGCTGCATGGCGCCGCTCTGTCGAAGCCATGCGGGATCGAATAGCGATTGCTTCGGCTAATCTCTGCTTGTCGCCCAGCGCCAAGGCACCGTCCCCGTATGGTGCGAAGAGCGTCCCAAAACGTTTAGTTGACTCTCATTTGCATAGCCGCTATGCAAATAAACGTTTAGGCGAGTCTATAAATGGACCGCCGGGAGGATTTTGTGGCGCGCCCGACGATACGCGACATCAGCAAGTTGACGGGTCTTTCGACCTATACAATCTCGCAGGCGCTGCGGGGCGCCGAGGGTGTGTCGGACGACAGCCGCGCGCGCGTCCTCGCCGCTGCAAATGACATCGGCTACATCCCCAATCGCGCCGCGCAGGACCTGCGCCGCACCAACCGGGACTCGGTCGGCCTCATCACCGCCAGCACCTCCAACTCGTACTATCTCGATCTCATCGGTGGCATCCAGAGCATGGTGCAGTCGCTGGCCTGGACCGTCATCATCGCTGACGTCGCGGTTGATGGTCATTACGATCCGGCTCAGGAAGATCGCACCGTTCGTCGCCTGATCGAGGCGCGCGTGGCCGGCGTCATTTCGACCCTGACCCTACGCAAGGAAAACACCGACCTGTTGTCCAAGTGGGACATTCCGGTGGTGTTCGTCGACTCTTCGGCGCCTGCCGAAGCGCCCGACCTGCCCAGCGTCACGACCGACAACTATCAGGCCAGCATGCTCGTCGGCGACCATCTGGCGGGCCATGGCTACAAGCATTGGCTGTTCCTCGCCTATCCCGCCATATGGTCGACCCGCGTCGAGCGCGAGCATGGCCTGCGCGATGCCGCGGCAAATGCCGGGGCGGTCCTGACCGTCGTCGAAAGCGCCAATGACGCGGTCTCGGCCGCTCAGGCGCTGAAGGCCCACCTCGATACGTCGGGGCAGCTTCCGGATGTGCTCATCGCCGGTAACAACCCGATGCTGCTCGGCGCTCTCGAGCATTTTCGGCTGCGTGGCCTCAGCGTCCCGAATGACATTGCCGTCGTCGGCTATGACGAATTCGCCTGGTCCAACCTCATCCAACCACCTCTGACGCTTCTCAATGAGCGAAGCGGAGAGATTGGCCAGGAGGCAGCGAGAACCCTGTCCGAGATAGTGCTAGCGCAGGATGCCTCTGAAAAGCGCGGAGAAGGCAGCGTTCCTGTCTATCGCCCCGAGCATCAGAAACAGGTCGGCGCCGAGCTGATCGTACGCCAGTCCTGTGGCTGTGCGCATGGCAGGCCTAGTACCTAGCAATTTTCGAAACCGCCAGCTTTAGGCGGCAGCAACGCGCAAGTCGGTCCGCGCATTGAGAAGGACCGAGAACGGAGGACCCTAAATGAAAACCAAAACGTTTAGCATGATCGCACTTTCGGCTCTGGCTCTCGCTGCAGGCCTAGTGCCGACAGTCGCCCAGGATGCACCAGCCAAGATCGAGCAGATCGGCCTGATGGTTCAGGACATGTCGAACCCCTTCTTTGCCGCCATGGAAAAGGGCGCAAAGGAAGCGGCAGCTGAAATCGGCGCAACGCTCAACACCCAGGACGCTCAGCTCGACCTCGCCAACCAGAACACGCAGATCGACGCCTTCATCCAGCAGGGTGTTGATCTCATCGTGATCTCGGCCGTCGACCAGGCCGGTATTGCTCCGGCCATCGAACGCGCCAAGGCCGCCGGCATCATCGTCATGGCCGTCGACACCCCTGCCGTCGGCGCCGATGCGGTGTTCCAGACCAATGCGGTGCAGGCTGGCGAAGTCTCGTGCACGTATCTCTTCGACCAGATGGGCGGCAAGGGCGAGGTCCTGCTCGTCGATGGTACCCCGATCCAGACCATCATCGACCGCATCACTGGCTGCAAGAACGTCGCCGCCAACTATCCCGACATCAAGATCGTCGGCCAGCAGGCATCGCGCAATGACCGTGCATCGGGCATGTCCGTCACCACCGACATGTTGACCGCTCACCCCGACGTCACCGGTATCTTCGGCATGAACGATCCCTCGGCTCTCGGCGCTGTGCTGGCTGTCGAACAGGCCGGCAAGTCCTCGCAGATCAAGGTTACCGGCGTCGATGGCAGCCCGGAGGCAGTGCAGGAGCTCAACCGTGAGGGTTCGCCTTTCATCGGTACTGCCACCCAGAACCCCGGCGAAATGGTGCGCCAGGCGGTCAAGGCAGCCGTCACCATCACTGAAGGCCAGGCCCTGACCGAAACCAACGTGCTGATCCCCAGCGTTCTGGTTACGCGCGACAACGTCGCCGAGTATCCCGGCTGGTAAGTCCCTCGTACCAGCCGAACGGCCGGAGCGTTCTCCCCGCTCCGGCCACCCTTTCAAGGAGGCCGAAATGGACAAGCCATTGCTGGAGCTGAGCGGCATTACCAAACGCTTTGGTGCCACGCTCGCCCTTAACGACGTTCGTCTCGACCTCCGGGCCGGCGAAGTCCACGCGCTCATGGGTGAGAACGGGGCCGGCAAATCGACGTTGATGAAAATCCTGTCGGGAAACATTCAACGTGACGCGGGATCGATATTGATCGATGGCCAGCCGGTCGAAATCCGTACACCGCGCGACGCGCGCGCCCAGGGCATCGCTATCATCCATCAGGAACTCAACACCGTTCCGGCCATGACCGTGGCCGAAAACCTGTCGCTCGGCCAGGAGCCTCGCAACCGCTTTGGCATGCTCGACCGCGGTCGCGTGCTGCGCGACGCTCGCGAGAAGCTGGCGCGCATCCATGCCGACATCGACCCCACAAAGCCGCTTGGTTCGCTCGGCATCGGCATGCAGCAAATGGTCGAGATCGCGCGTGCCGTCAGCGAAAACGCGCGCGTGCTAGTGCTCGACGAGCCCACGGCGGCGCTATCGCGCGCCGAGGCGCAGGAGCTTTATGCCGTCGTCAATCGCATGCGCGCTGAAGGGGTGGGACTCATCTATATTTCCCATCGCATGGAAGAGGTCTGGCAATTGGCGGACCGCATCACCGTCTTCCGTGATGGCGGCTATGTCGGCACCGGCACCCGCGGTGAAATGAGCGAAGCCGACGTCGTCCGCATGATGGTTGGTCGTTCCATCGGCGATCTCTACCGCCATGACCCGCGCGCTCCCGGAGAGGTGGTGCTCGATGTAAAGGACATCCAGGCCACAGGGCTCGGACCCGCGAGTTTCCAGGTCCGCGCTGGCGAAGTCGTCAGCATGTCCGGCCTTGTCGGCTCCGGCCGCACCGAACTTGCGCGGCTGGTTTTTGGCGCCGATCGACGCAGTGGTGGCAAGGTGCTGGTCAATGGCCGGCCGAGCAACCCGGCCGATCCGTCCAAAGCCATCGCCGACGGTCTCGCCATGGTTCCCGAAGACCGCAAGGGGCAGGGCCTCTTCCTTGACCACAGCGTCGAGCGCAACATCTCCATCTCGTCGCTTGATCAATTCGTGTCCGGCGAAGTTGTCCGGGATGGCGCAGTTCGCAAGGCTGTCCTCGAGCAGATGGAGCGCCTTAGGCTGCGCAAGAATGCGATCGACCTGCCAACGCGCGCCCTTTCCGGCGGTAATCAGCAGAAAGCCGCACTCGCGCGCTGGCTGTTGCGGGACTCTCCCGTGATGATCCTCGATGAGCCAACGCGCGGCGTCGATATCGGCGCCAAACGCGAAATATATGAACTCATCGATGCCCTGGCGCGAGCCGGCAAGGCGATCCTCGTCATTTCATCCGACCTGCCTGAAGCCATCGGCATCGCTGATCGCGTGCTGGTCGTGCGTGGTGGCCGGATCGTCAAAGAGCTGCAGGCCCATGAGGCCAGCGAAGAAAATGTCATGCGATACGCGGTAGGCGCGGGCGCAAATCACCAGACCTCCAACCCGGGAACCCAGCCATGAACGCTAGTCCTGAACCGGTCGCCGAGGCGGCAGTGACCAAGCAACGCAATCAGTTCGACTTCGCCTGGTGGTGGGATCGTGTCGGCATCCTGATGGTGCTGATACTGCTCGTCGTGCTGATGTCCATCTTCGCGCCAAACTTCAATCGCGTCGATAACCTCCTCAACATCGCCCGCTCCATCTCGGTCAATGCGATCCTCGCGGCCGGATTAACCTTTGTCATTCTCACCGGGGGCATTGATCTCTCGGTCGGCTCCATCGTCGCGGTCTCGGGCGTAGTTGCCGTGATCGCCGCCATTGAGGGCGTGCCGGCTCCCGTGGCCGTCGTTATCGGCATGGCGGTTGGCGGCGCCTGCGGGCTCGTCAATGGCGTGCTCACGGCCTATCTCGCCCTGGCGCCATTCATCGTCACATTGGGCACAATGACCTTCTTGCGGGGCCTCGCCTATACCATCACCAATGGCCAGCCAATCGTTTCAAGCGATCTCAATTTCAAGGACTTGGGCAATGGATACCTGCTCGGCATACCGGTCCCTGTCATTGCCATGGCGGCGGTGTTCCTGGTCGCCTGGTTCGTGCTCGAGCGCACCCGCTATGGCCGCCATGTTTACGCCGTGGGCGGTAATGCCCAGGCGGCGCGCCTCGCCGGCGTCCAGGTCAATCGGATCATTCTCTCGGTCTATGTGGTTGCAGGCATTTGTGCGGGTCTTGCCGGCGTTATTTTTGCCGCGCGAGTCATCTCGGCCCAGCCGACCGCCGGCACGGGTTATGAGCTCGACGCTATCGCCGCTGTCGTTCTTGGTGGCACCAGTCTCGTCGGCGGCCGGGGACGCATCGTTGGCACCCTCATCGGCGCCGTGATCCTGGGCGTTCTGACAACGGGCCTCATCCTGCTCAATGTCCAGTTCTTCACCCAGCTCCTGATCAAGGGCGTGGTCATCATCCTCGCCGTCGCCATCGACAGTCTCAAGCAGCGGCCAGAATTGCTGTCGGTGCTGTTCGGGCGTGGCCAGGGCCCGTCCAAGGGCTGACTTCTTTTCCAAATCGCACTTTTCGAGACCCATGATGACGACTATTTCCGTCCGCGATCCGCTCGGCACCAGCCGCAAGAACGAACTCATTCGCTTTTCCGTGCCCGGCAACCACACCGAGGCCCTTTGGTGGGCGCGGGACGCCCAGGGCCAAGCCATTCTCTGCCAGCGTCTCCATGTTGGCTCATCGGAAGCCGAGACGATTTTTGCTGCGGTGGTGAGCTTTGTCGGCGAAACCAGCTTCGCGCTGGAGCGCCCCGTGGACGTGGCGGAAGCGGTCGCTGGCATCGTTGAACTGCAGGGGCGCGAGAGCGATTGCTTCGTTCGCCTCGATACCGGCGCGTTCGATCTCGAACTGTGCTCGGGCCGCGCCGAAGGGCTCGGCTCGTCCAAATGGGGCATCAAGCACTTCAAGGGTCATTTCGACGAATTTGAGCTGCTCCCCTCGGGCAACAATGCAATCGGCGGCTTCTATGGCCCCTTCTTCACGCCGGAAAACGGTCTCATCAATCCGCCCGAACACACGACTGTCGAGATCGAGACCGTCGAAAAGGGCCCGGTTCTGCACCACTACCGCATGCACGGCACCATTCCCGATGGCCTGTTGCCCGAGCTTAAGAGCAAGACCTTCTCGATCGACTGGATCTTTGCACACCAGTCTCATTCTTTCGGCCGCCGATACCGCGTCGATGACTTCCAGACCGTCATCAATGGTCGTTCGGTTACCAACAAGATCACCGTCGGCGATGAGTTCGAAGGCGGCCAGGGCAGGCTGGTGTTCGACCGTTTCGCGGCCATGGGCGGCACGCGCTACCGCTCTGGCGACCCCTACGCCGGCGAGCTGGTGGCGATGGTCGGCGAGACCGTGCAGCAGTCGAATTCGACCAGCGAAAAGTTCAACGAGTTCCGCGATCAGCTATCCGATATCGAAAGCGCGCACTGGGATCTCTACTGGCGCCTGTTCTGCAAATGGGAAGGCGTGCTGAGCGACGAGGAAATCACCGAGCGTCTCGCCAGGGTCCGCGCGGAATCGCATGTTAAGGCAGATCTGCCTGAGCGGCTTTGGCAGTTCGCCGAGGAGCCGGTCGATGTTTCCGCGGTGCCGCACGAAACCATCTTTCCCGGTCCCGCGGACAAGACGGTCGAATTCCACTCCGAAACCGGTCGCGCCATGATCTGGTGGACTTCAAGGCCTTCCGGCGCCTTCCAGATCGTGCAACGCCGTCAATCTGGCTGGGTCAATTGGGGTAGTAATGGCGAGAATGAATGCCCTGAATTACCTGTCGGTGTCGAAATCAAAACCGCCTATGGTCCCTTCGCCAGCGATTGGGAGACTGTCGCCCTGCAGCTTGAAGCTTCAATAGAGGTGATCGTTCACTGACTATGTGACATTGGCGAGTGCAGGCCGACACTTGCCTTCGCCGCCATTCACCGACTCAGCGCTGGCAAAGTCCCGGGCCCCCGGCCACGGAGTTGCCTATTGGCTTGCTAAATCCGCAAAGCTGCCGTCTGCTGCGCATGTGGCCGATTGTGTCTTTCCAAGTGTCGCGGGTTGTCAAAGATGCGGTACCGGCTCCGGCGTAGCGTTGGAGGATATATGCGTTCGCTCATTACGGCCATTTTAGTCACACTGTTACTGGTTCCTGTTGCCTTTGCGCAGTTCAACGATGGTGGCCAGACGGTTCTATTGCAGCATCCTGAGCAAGGCTCGCATATCATCTTTATGGGGCCACGAGGAAAGACATATCTCTGGTATGGCGGCAGCACAGAGGTCCTGGAGGGCCGGTACTATTCGGGCATGCAGGAGAACACTATCTGCTTCAAATATGGCGCAGACCGCTACAACCCAGTGACCGGCTTGCCTGCAGGAAGGTCCGAATGCACGGCGAGGTCGGACTTCAGCGCGTTACTGCAACAGACCATCAAAGGCGACGTATTCGACCTGGCAGGCCGTCGCGCTGCGCCGTTCGCGCTAGGACGAGGAGGGATGACGCTGGAGACAGCAGCCAGACAAGCCGGTATCAGCATTCCCGATCTTGTCATCAACACCGAGGATCTGGTTGTTCGGCCGGGCGGCGGCGGCGTTAATGTGGAAGCGCTGTGCAAGATGTACCCTGAACTGAAAGCCAACCCATATACTGCCTGTGCCGACTAAGGGCTCAGCCGCTTACCGACAGTTGCCGGTCTCCTTCCTACTCCCAGAGCGAAGTGTTGGGACCCCATTTCCGCCTTTGAGATGAAACCTAAGCGGTCGGGAACACGGACAAGGCAATTGCAGTGTGGCTGACTTAGTCAGCGGCCATATGCACCGCAATGTCGAGCTGAGCGTAGCGGGAAGTATCGGCCATACCGCTCTCCACAACGAGATGGTCGATACGCGACGGCTCGGCGATCTTGAAGGGCGCCACGGTGCCAAGCTTGTCCGCTGTCGCAGCAATCATCAGCAGGCTGCTCTGGCCGATCATGGCGCGCTTCACCTCGGCCTCGCCCGCGTCCAGTGCAGTCAACCCAATGCCGGCATCGACGCCGCATGCCCCGAGGATGAACATGTCAGCAAAAATCTGGTTTGCCTCGCGGATCGTCTGGGGCCCAAGGCACGCGCCTTTGGCCTGGTCATAAAGCCCGCCCAACACGATAACCGAGATCTTTGGGTGATGGGACAGAGCAGACGCGACACCCGGCGCATTTGTCACCACCGTCAGGCGCAGATCAGTCGGCAGAGCCTGGGCAATCGCCAGATTGGTCGAGCCGGCGTCGATGAAGATCGTCTGCCCTTCCTTCACCAAAGTGACAGCCGCGCGCGCCAGGCTCGCCTTGGCGCTTTGCTGCGAAGTCGCCCGAATGGCCAGCGCGCCGGTATCCGGCGAAGGCAAGAGGGCCCCGCCATATACGCGACGGCAAAAACCCTGCCGGGCGAGTTCCCGCAGATCGCGGCGGATGGTGTCATCGGACACGGCGAATTGCGCGGCCAGGTCATTGGCAACGACCCTGCCATTCGCCGTCAACATGTCGCGGATGCGGTCGAGCCGCTCGTCTGTCAGCATTACACGTTCTCGTTAATGCACGATCTTGCACGTTCGTGCATATTCTGCAATAGCGTCTCTGGAACGCCCATTCTTTCGGAAGCCCGCACATGTCCGCAACAGCAACCATGATTCACCATCCGATCACGGGTCGCCGCGAACAATGGGCCACGAGAGCGGTCTTCCTGGTTGCCGGGCTCGCCATGGCGGCCTGGGCGCCGCTCGTGCCCTTTGCCAAGGCCCGCGTTGGCGTCGAGGACGGTGCTCTGGGATTGTTGCTTTTGTGCCTTGGACTAGGCTCGATCGTCGCCATGCCCATCACTGGCGTCCTCGCCAGCCGTTTCGGCTGTCGGGCCATCATCGTGGCGAGTTCCATCGCGGTCGCCGTGGTGCTGCCATTCCTTGCCATTGTCGACACGGTTCCAGGCCTCGCCATCGCGTTGGCGTTGTTCGGCGCTAGCGTGGGCACCATTGACGTGGCGATGAACATTCAGGCCGTGATGGTCGAAAAGGACAGCGGCCGGAACATGATGTCCGGTTTCCACGGGCTTTTCAGTCTCGGCGGCATTGTCGGTGCTGGCGGGGTGAGCCTGCTGCTCGCCGTCGGCATCGCTCCGCTCACTGCCACGTTGGTCATCAGCGCCATGCTCGTGGTTTTGCTGATCGGCTCGTTCTCCGGACTCTTGCCTTATGGCAATCGCGAAGCCGGCAGCACCCCGCTCTTCGTCATCCCCAAGGGCATCGTGATGTTTATCGGCCTGTTGTGCTTCCTGGTCTTCCTCGGCGAGGGCGCAATTTTGGACTGGAGCGCGCTTTTCCTCATCAATACCCACCAGGTCGATCCGATGCAGGCAGGCTTTGGCTACACCATGTTCGCTATCGCCATGACCTTTGGACGTCTCACCGGAGACGCCATCGTCAAAACCCTGGGCGGCCTGAAAGTGGTCGTGGGCGGCGGCATTGTCGCTGCCGCCGGTTTCCTGCTGGCCGTGTTTGCACCCGTCCAGCCGCTCGCTTTTGCCGGCTTCCTGCTGGTCGGCATCGGCGCCTCAAATATTGTTCCGGTGCTTTTCACCGCAGCCGGTAACCAGACCCGCATGCCGGCCAGCCTCGCCGTCGCTGCGATCACGACCCTGGGCTATGCTGGCATTCTCGTGGGGCCCGCAGCCATTGGCTTCGTCGCCCAGCACTGGAGCCTCAGCACGGCCTTCGTTCTGGTTGCTGCAGGCCTGGTTTTCGTGGCTGTCAGTTGGCCATTGGCGTCACGGCGTTGATGGCCATCGACGGGCCGCCGCTCTTCGCCCTATGTGAAGCACAAATAGGAAGGGCAGCCGCCTCGTTAGGCCGACAGCTACGACGGCCTCTCGTTTTGCCATCCAAGCCCGAGCATGAGCCGAAATCGGGCGGCCTTATGAATTAGGTCAGCAGGCCCCGAAGCTTCAGCGTGATCCGCGTAGCGGCATTCAATTCGAACGCGGCAAAGTCTGCAGGCTTGACCCACGCGAAGCTGTCGAATTCGTCGTTTATAACCACGTCACGGTTTGACGCTTCGCAATCAAAGATCAGGTAGATCATATAGATCTGCTCTGTGGTGCCATCGGGATATGTCTTGGTCCTGACGTCATCGCGAAAGGTCCATGGTTCGACTTTGTCGATCACCAGGCGCTCGCCGAGCTCTTCTCGGATCTCTCGACGCAGTCCCTCTTCAATGGTTTCGCCTGCCTCAAGGCCGCCGCCAGAAAGGGCCCATTGTCCTGGAAAGACGCCACGATCCGTGGGCATTCGCACCAGCAAATACTCGCCATTGTTCTGAATCAGGGGACATACGATCGTTCGTTGACGCATAGAATTCTCCTTCGCGCCAATGTGCTGTCACCGCATTCTCTGGGCAAGGGAAGACTTCAGACTATTCAAAGGCTGGATTGGCCGATCCCAAGATCGACAATGGCGATATTGAGCAGTCTTGCCATCGAGGCATAGGCGCCTTCGCTGTCGCGCAGCCGGATGCGTTCGATCACCTCGCCATGATTGGGCAGTGATGCGCCTGGTTCTCGGGCCCGGGAAATCGTCAGCCGGAAGGAATAGGCCAGCGCTGCCCCGATCGTATTGGACAATTGCTGGAAAACGATATTGCCGCTGGCGCGCAGGAGCGCCGTGTGAAAATCGATATCGGCCTTGTTGAAGGCCTCAAAATCCTGGGCGGCCTTGAACCGGCCCATACGCGCAAAGGCGTCTTCGAGAGGCGCGATATCGCCCGCAGAGGCCCTGAGTGCCGCAAAGCGCGCTGCCGCCGGCTCGATCACCTGCCGCGCCTCGATGAGGCTCAGCACCAGTTCGGCGCTGGGATGGAGTTCCATCGACCAGGCCAGCACATCTGGATCGAGCAGGTTCCAGTCTTCGCGCGGCCGCACCAGCGTGCCGGTGCGCGGCCGTGTCGTTACCATGCCCTTGCTGTCGAGTACCTTGACCGCTTCACGGATGGCGCTGCGGCTGACATTGAAACTGAGGCACAGGTCCGGTTCGGGCGGCAGGGCTGAGCCGGGGGCAAACTCGCTGCTGAGGATACGCTGGGCGAGCGTCTTGACCACATGCCGGTGCACGCGCGGCTTGAGCATGGGTTTGGCGGTTTCGACCAGGGTCACTCGTTGGGTCCTTTTCGGGCATCCAAGGCTTAGCAGGCGCTGCCCCGCCGCGCCACGCTTCACTCGTGGTAGAGCACCGAGCGTCCACCATCGATGGCGATGGAGGTGGCATTGATGAAGGGGGCCTCGTCGCTGGCGAGGAACACGGCGGTCATCGCCACTTCCTCGGGCTTGCCGATGCGTTTTGGCGGGTGCAGGTCATAGGTGCGCTGCCGCTCTGCCGCCGGGTCGGCAAAACCATTCCAGTATTCGACCGCGAGATCGGTCTCGATATAGCCCGGCGCGATGGCGTTCACGCGGATATTGCGCGCCGCATACTCGATCCCCAGCGCCCGTGTCAGGCCCAGCAGGCCGTGCTTGGCCACCGGATAGGGAAAGGTGCCAGGAATGATGGTGGAGCTGTGCGAGGAGGCGATATTGACGACGCTCCCCCCTGTGCCTTCCAGCATGCTCGGCAGCACCGCGCGGCACATGCGCCACACTCCTTCAAGATCGACGGCCATACAGCGCTGCCATTCGGCGTCGCTGGTCTCGAGAGGATCGTGAAAAACGTTGATGCCGGCATTGTTGACCAGCGTATCGATCCGGCCGCTGCGCAGAAGCACGATGGCGAGCATCGCATCGACCGATTTCTGGTCGGTGACGTCGGTCTCAACGAAATGGGCGCGATCGCCCAACCGGGCCGCCGTGGCAGAGCCGGTCGTCACATCGCGTTCGGCGATGAAAACGGTGGCGCCCTCGCGCACAAACGCTTCGGCGATGGCCGCGCCAATGCCGCGTCCTGCGCCGGTGATAATGGCGATCTTGTCCTTGAGCCGCATGTCTACCAGTCCACTACCGTACCGTCGGGCATCACCGCATTCTGGGTGTGCAACACTTCCTGCACATAGGGGTGTTTTGCGCATTCCGCTTCGTCAACGACGATACCAAGCCCCGGCGCATCCGGCACCTGCCAGAAACCATCCACCATGCGGATAGGGCCCTGCACCACATCAAAGTACCAGGGCACGGCACCAACCATCTCTTCCTGGATGACGTGATTGGGCGTCGACACCGCAAAGTGCAGCGCCGCGACGCCGGCGATCGGCCCCAGCGGGTTATGCGGCGCCACGCCAATGCCCAGCGTTTCTGCCCGCGCTGCCACCTTCTTGGCTTCGAGCAGGCCGCCGCAATGGCAGATATCGGGCTGCACGATGTCGATTGCGCCGGTAGCAAACAGCGCTTCAAACTCGCCGCGGTCGATCAACCGTTCGCCCGTCGCGAGCGGAATGCTGGTTTTTTCGGCGAGCCGCTTTAGGCTCTGGAAATCTGCTGGCGGCACCGGCTCTTCCACGAACATCGGCCGGCCTGCTGCCAGCGCTTCGATATAGGCAAGAGCTGCGCCCGCGGAGGCTGGTCGTCCATGGAAATCGACCATGATTTCCACCTCATCGCCAACGGCGGCGCGCATGGCCTCCATCATCCGCGCCACCTTGTCTACCTGCGGCAGCGGGGCGTGATAGTGCGTATAGGGGATGAACACGGCCTTGAAGGCGCGATAGCCGCTCTCGACCACCTCGCGCGCCCGCTCCACCAGCGGCTCCAGCGAATCCGTCTCGTAGACCGCCCGCATGTCGCCCATGCCGAGATGGGTATAGACCCCGACCTTGTCGCGCACCTGGCCACCGAGCAGGCGCCACACCGGCACATCGAGATGTTTTCCCAGGATGTCCCAGAGTGCCAGTTCGATCCCCGACACCGCGCTCATGCCGATAGCCCCTAGCCGCCAGAAGCTTTGCTTGGTCATGACCCGTACGGCCTGTTCGATGTCTCTGGGATCGCGACCGATCAGCAGCGGCGCGAGATCGTCGATGGCTCCGACCACGGCGCGGGTTTTCCACTCCAGCGTAGCCTCGCCCCAGCCGAAAAGGCCCGGCTCGTCGGTCTCCACCTTCACGAACACCCAGTTCCGCATTTCGGCATTGACCACGCGGGTCGAGATGGTCGTGATCTTCAATGGAACACCTATAAATCAGATGATTAAACGCTAGATGCGTCTTCACTATCGGTCAAGCGCAAGAATCCTGCTTGACACCTTGTTCAAACATCAGATTATTAAATTGCATAAAACGGAGGATACGCATGGCCCTCGGCCGCGCTGGCAAGACCCTGCATCGCATGCGCCGCGACAATGCCTTCTATCTGGCAGTCGCGCCGTTCCTCGCGATCTTCCTGGTCTTCTCGGTCTTTCCCGTCATCTTCTCGCTCTATCTCGGCTTCAATCGCTGGGACGGGTTCAGCGATCCGCAATGGGTCGGGTTCGAGAACTATGCCCGTGCCCTGCGCGATCCGGTGTTCCAGAAGGCGATCTGGAACACGGTCTATATGTGGTTCTGGTCCACCGTCCTCACCGTGCTTCTGGCACTGGCGATCTCGGTGCTGATCAATGACTACGTTTCCTTCGGCAAGAGCTATTTCCGCATGGTCTTTCTCTTGCCCCTGCTTGTGGCCCCGGCCATCGCCGCCATCGTCCTGCGCATGTTCTTCTCGGCCAATGGCGGCATCGTCAATCTGCTCTCCGGCGCCATCAGCGGCACACCGAGTTATTTCGACTGGTTGGGTTCGGAGGCCTGGATAAAGCCGCTGGTCGTGCTGCTCGTCATCTGGCGCTGGACCGGGTGGTACATCATCATTTTCATGGCGGCGCTGCAGTCCATCCCGCGCGATATCTATGAGGCTGCGCGTATGGATGGGGTGGGACGCTGGGCCATTTTCAGCCGCATCACGCTGCCCCTGCTGCTTCCGGCCATAGCCTTCGCCACCATCACCGCCACGCTTGGTGGTCTACAGATGTTCGACGAGCCCTATGTGCTGACGCAGGGCCTCGGCGGCACCAACAATTCGGCGACGACACTCGGCATGTATCTCTTTGCCACGGCATTCACCCGGCTCAATTTCGGACTTGGCTCTGCCGTCTCCTGGTACATCTTCGCCGCCGTCGTCGTGCTCACCCTGGTCTACCAGGCCAGCCTCAAGCGTTTGCGGGGAGACGGCGCATGATCGGGTCTTTGCGCAATAGCGAGAAGCGGTTCAACCTTCTCATCACCCTCGTACTCTTTGCCTTGAGCATCTTCTTCATCCTGCCCCTTTACTGGACGGCGGTCTTTGCCACCCGCACGCTCAACGAGGTTTTCCAGTTCCCCCCGCCGCTCTGGTTCGGCGACAATATCGTGCAGAATTACAGGAACATCGAAGCGGTGTTCCCGCCCTTCCGCCCGATCATCAATTCGCTCATCGTGGCCGTGCCAAAGACAATTGGCCTGGTGCTGGTCAGCGCACTCGCCGGCTATGGCCTCTCCCGCTATACCCGCGCGCCCGGGCACAAGGCGGTGCTGATCGTCACCTTCGCGACGCTCTTCTTCCCGCCTTCGCTGGCGCTGATCCCCTTTTTCCTGCAGATGAATGCGCTGGGCTGGCTCAATACCTATTGGCCCCTGATCGTGCCGGCGCTGGCCTCAGGCTTCGGTGTCGTCTGGATGTACACCTATATCGGCTCCACCGTGCCCAAGGAGCTTTACGAGGCCGCCGAAATGGACGGCGCCAAGGGCATTGCGACCTTCTTCTTCGTGGTTCTGCCCATCATCCGTCCAGGCCTTGCCGCGCTCTCGGTCTGGACCCTGATCAGCACCTGGAACGACTTCCAGATCCCGCTCGTCGTCATCAGCGATGGCAGCAAATTCACCGTGCCGCTGGCCCTGACCACGCTTTCGACCACGCATTATTCCGACATGCCGGCCGTCATGCTCGCGACCCTGATGGGCCTCGTGCCCGTCTTCATCCTGTTCGCCCTGTTGAGCCGCCAGTTCATCGCCGGCCTCACGGCCGGTTCCGTCAAATGACCCAAATTGCCGCGGGGAGCGGCAAGCATCTGCAAAACGGAGGATTTGCAATGAAGACCATTCTGAAAGGCCTCGCCGCCCTGGCGCTGGCCGGCGCCGCCAGTCTGCCGGCTCTCGCGCAGGAGGCGCCCGATACCAGTATTTCGGGCACCATCAGTGTGCTGACCTGGCCCAATAACGATCGTACATTCCAGGCGCTGTTGCCCGCGTTTAACGCCGCCTATCCCAATATCACCGTCAATGTGCAAGGCATTCCCCAGGCCAATAATGGCTACCTCAATGCCGTGCAGCGCGCCATGCTGGCCGGTAGCGGCACGGATGTCGCCATGATCGAGATCGGCATGATGGCGCTGCTGCGCGACAAGCCGCAATGGGTCGATCTCAGCCAGGCGCCCTACAATGCTGGTGAGTTCATCAATGACTTTGCCGGCTTCACGGTCGCCAATGTGACCTTGCCCGATGGCAAGATCGCGGCGCTGCCCAAGCATACCGGCCCCGGCGGCATGTTCTACCGCTCCGACATTTTTGCGGAGGCAGGCCTGCCCACGACGCCTGCCGAGGTCGGCGCCCTCTTTGCCGATTGGGATGCCTTCATCACCGAAGGCCAGAAGCTGGTCATTCCCAACGAGCGTTGGGTGATTGGCAATGGCGAGGAAATCGTTCGCGCCATGATGGCCCAGGCCGGCGTCAGCTATTTCAGCGCCGATGGTAAGTTCAACATTGATGACCCGATCTTCAAGACTGCGCTCGAAAAGGTCAAGCAAGCCGCAGATGCCGGCATGATCTCGCCCTTCACGGCCTGGAGCCCGGAATGGCAGGGTGCCTTCCAGCGCGGCCAGTTGGCAACCGCTCTTTATGGCAACTGGTTCGGTGGCCTCCTCAAGCGCGCCTATGCAGCCGACCAGTCCGGCAAGTGGGCCGTCACCCAGGTCCCCGGCGTCGATGGCAAGCGCTCGTTCAATTCGGGTGGCGATTATATCGGCATCCTCGAAGGCTCGCAGAACAAGGAAGCCGCCTGGGCCTTTATCCATTGGGTCGTCACCAATGAGGAAAGCCTCAAGCAGCAGTACCAGAACGACGACCTCTATCCCGCCTTCACACCTGCCGGCACGTCCGAGTGGATCAACTTTGCCGATCCCTACTATGGCGGGCAGAACGTCAATGAGGTTTTCGCCCCTGTTCAGGCCGAAATGACCCCGTTCACCCTCAATGCTCTCGACCCGGTGGCTGCGACCGCCATGGGCACAGCGATCAACAACGTCGCCCGCGGCGTCCAGAGTGTTGATGAAGCTCTTGCTGCCGTGAAGGCCGAAGTCGAAGCTCAGATGTAAGTCCGGGCGGAGCGGGTTTCGATCCGCTCCGCTTCCGCCACCTCGTCCACACGAATATCGAGATCAGCCATGCTCACTTCCATCCCGCTCGAAGGCGAATGGGCCTTTGCACTCGACCTGGAAAGCCGGGGCGAAGCCGAGCAATGGTTCAAGTCCAACCTCAACGACACTATCCATCTGCCCGGCAGTGTCGACGAGGCGAAGAAGACCCCAGTCTCGACCTTCCGCACCATGGCCCATCTCAGCCGCCGTAATCCCTATGTGGGCAAAGCCTGGTACGCCAAAACCTTCGACGTGCCCGAGGGGATGGACGACCACTATTTCCACATCGCCCTCGAGCGCCCGCATGGCGAGGTCAATATCTGGGTCGATGACTACAAGCTCGGCCGCGACGAAAGCCTGTCCACGTCCGTCCGCATGCTGATCGGCAAGCTGAAACCCGGTCCGCACAAGATCGTCATGATGATCGACAACGCCCGCTTCGAGGCAGTGGGCGAGGCCATCATTCGCGACCACGCTCTCATGGGCGATGTCGCCCATTCCAAGACCGAGCACACCCAGACCAACTGGAACGGCGTCGTCGGCTATCTGCGCATAGAGGCCGCCCGCGCCTCTATCGCCCGTGTCGATATCCACGCCCTCAGCCGTGATGTTACTATCGATGTCGAGCTCGATGCTTTTGACCCCGATATTCGTTTCCCCACCTACTGGACCGGCCAACACCAGGATGAGCTTGTCTTTTCCATTCGCATATCGGGCCAGAATGCTACGGTCGATGTCAGCAGTCTGCTAACAATAGACAGCGCTTTCACCACCCATTCCCAGCAAGTGCGCCTCCCCGATTCCGCCGCGCTTTGGGATGAGTTCGACCCAATCGTCCATCATCTCACCGTCGAATGGCGCCGCGACGGCATCGTGCAGGATCGTCTCGAAACCACGTTTGGCATCCGCACCTTCGCGCGGGATGGTCGCCATCTCAAACTCAACAACCGCACGGTTTTCCTGCGCGGCACGCTCGAATGCGCCATCTTTCCGCTAACCGGCTACCCGCCCACCGATCACGCCGGCTGGGAAAAAGTCTTCGGTACGGCAAAGGCTTACGGCCTCAACCACATTCGCTATCATTCCTGGTGCCCACCCAAGGCCGCCTTCGAGGTCGCCGATCGCCTGGGACTTCTGCTGCATATCGAAACCCCAGTCTGGCCCGTCCTCGGCGCCGATCCGGCCCTTGATCGCTATATTCATGCCGAGGCCGAGCGCATCGTTCGCGACTATGGCAACCACCCCAGTTTCGTCATGCTTTGCGTCGGCAACGAGGTGAACGGCCGCGGCCTCCACGCCTTCCTCGAGCGCTTCATCGACAAGTGGAAAAACAAAGACGATAGAAGGGTTTATACTGGTGGTTCCGGCTGGCCGACGGTCAAGCGCGCCGACTATATTTCCAAGCCCGAACCCCGCAACCAGCGCTGGGGTGAGGGCCTCGACGGCCGCCTCAATGCCCGCGCGCTCGAAACCCGGACCGACTGGTCCGAATGGGTCGCCTCCGTCGATATGGCCATGGTCAGCCACGAGATCGGCCAGTGGTGCGTCTATCCCGATCTCGAGGAGATCGCCAAATACACAGGCGTGCTCGAAGCCCGTAACTTCTTGATGATCAAGGAGGATCTGGAAGCAAAGGGTCTCGGCCATCTCGCGCGCGATTATCTCCTTGCCAGCGGCACCCTCCAGACCCAGCTCTATAAGGAAGAGATGGAGGCCGCCCTTCGCACTCTCGATATGGCCGGTGTCCAACTCCTTGGCCTGCAAGACTTTTCTGGCCAGGGCACCGCTCTCGTTGGCGTCGTTGATGCCTTCTGGGATGAAAAGCCTTACGTCACACCGGCCCAGTTCCGCGAATTCTGCGCCCCGATTGTCCCGCTTCTTCGCGCGGACCGCTTCGTGATCGTCGCCGGCGATACCTTTTCGGCCGATGTCGATGTCTCCGTATTCACTGCTCAAGATATTGAAAGCGCAGTAATTTCCTGGGAGCTTCGGGAAACGGATGGTACCGTCGCGCGGTCCGGAACGCTACCGTCCTCCCGTCTCGTCACAGGCATCCTAAATCATCTCGGTGTTCTCGAAATCGACACAACCGGGCTGACGGATGCTGCCCGATACGAACTGGTCCTCTCTGTCGATGGCACGGATTACCGCAATCGCTGGAACGTGTGGGTCATGCCCCAGGCACGCGAAATTGTTGAGCTGCCAGTTGTTTCCAATCTCGACGCCGAGACACTCGATCGTCTTGCCGCGGGCGAAACACTGATATTCACGCCCGATCCGGATACGCTAAAACCCAATTCCATTCTCGGCCACACCGCTGCCTTCTGGAATACGCTCTGGACCGACGGTCAGGCCCCGCACACGCTGGGTCTCCTGATCGACACCGGGCATCCGCTGTTCACTCATTTCCCCGCCGATACCCATACCGACTGGCATTGGTGGGAACTCACCCATCAACGTCGCGCCTTTGACGCGAAAGGCCTGAAACAACAGGCGCTTGTGCGTGTCGTCGATGACTGGAACAGCAACCGCGACCTTGTCCTTTGCGCCGAGCTGCGCGTGGGCGCGGGCAGACTTATCCTCGTGGGCTTTGACCTGAGCGATAATCTCGGCGAGCGGCACGTGGCCAGAGGTTTCAGGGCAGCTCTCGCCGACTATCTGGCCGGCGAACCTGTCAAAGCTCCGGAGGTGAGCCGAACCGAACTTGAACACTGGTGGCAAGGAGTTCGCCAATGAGCGCCATCGAGCTATCCGGCGTCCAAAAAGCCTATGGCGTCACCAAGGTGATCCACGGCGTCGATCTCAGCATCGAAAAAGGCGAGTTTGTCGTCTTCGTCGGCCCCTCAGGCTGCGGCAAGTCCACTTTATTGCGCATGATTGCGGGGCTGGAGGACATTACCGAGGGCGTCGTTTCGCTCGACGGCACCGCGGTCAATGACCTCGAACCAGCCCGCCGCGGCCTTGCCATGGTCTTTCAGTCCTATGCGCTTTACCCGCATATGACCGTCGCCGGGAACATGAGTTTCGGGTTGCGGATGACCGGCACATCCAAGGCCGAAACGGATCGCCGCGTCGCCGAAGCCGCCGCGATCCTGCAGCTCGAACCGCTGCTCAAACGCAAGCCGAGCCAGCTTTCCGGCGGACAGCGTCAACGCGTCGCCATCGGCCGCGCCATCGTGCGTCAGCCCAAGGCCTTCCTCTTCGATGAGCCTTTGTCCAATCTCGATGCCGAACTACGCGTTGCCATGCGCGTGGAAATATCCAAGTTGCATCAACAGCTTGGAACGACGATGGTCTATGTGACCCACGATCAGGTGGAGGCCATGACGCTTGCGGACCGCATCGTCGTGCTGCGCGCCGGTCGCATCGAACAGGTCGGCAGGCCCACCGAACTCTATGAAAACCCGGACAATGTTTTCGTCGCCGGCTTCATCGGCTCGCCACGCATGAACCTGCTCAGTGGAACGAGCGACGGGACCAGTGTTTCGGTCGCTGGAACGTCCTTTTCGCCCAAACTGACCTCACCCTTGCCAATCGGCCCCGTCACGGTCGGCCTGCGTCCTGAGCACTTCTTGCAGCCGCAAGGCGAGCTGGTGCAATTCTCGCTTCTGGTCGACGTCGTCGAAAACCTCGGCGCCTCATCAATCGCACACTGCAAAACCAGCGATGGTCAGGAACTCGTCGTCGAACAGCGCGGTAGTGAGCGGGCCGCGAACGGCCAAGCTGTTCAGGCAAGCGCCCCGTTGGCACAGGCGCTGATCTTCAACGATCAAGGCAGCCGCCTGCGATAGTTAGCTCTCGACACCAGAATTTACGCTTACGCCAAAGCAAACGGAAACGACGGAGGGCCAGTCTTGCTCCAGTCGCGCCCGGAGCCAAAGGACATATCAGCGTCAAGAATAGGTGGCAGCTACGTCGTCACGCAGGAATGGAAGAAGGCAAGGAAGCATGCCTGACGGGCTTTGCAAATCAGGAATTGATGATCCGCGCTCGCACAGCTGAAGTGCCTGCATACGGTCTTGCGCGGGGGCTGGCGCTGACCTCTAAGCGACCGCTGATTTGAGACAGCTCCTGTTCCCCATTGACGTAAATTCCGCCCGGGGGTATCTCGGTCCTCAGGACACCTCGCCCTAACGCGAGGCGCATAGGCCTGGGAGGGCCGCTTGAGATGGCTGATACGCCCCTGACCGCACCGGCGGTGAAACCGGCAAACCCCAATTTTTCGTCGGGTCCTTGTGCCAAACGTCCAGGCTGGACGGTTGAAGCGCTTGCTGGCGCGCTCACCGGTCGTTCGCACCGCGCCAAGCCCGCCAAGGCGCGCATTCAGCAGGCCATCGACCTGACCCGCGAACTGCTCGAAGTTCCGGCCGATTATCGCATCGGCATCGTTCCTGCCTCCGACACGGGCGCGGTCGAAATGTTCCTCTGGAGCGCGCTGGGCGCTCGGGGCGTCGACATGCTCGCGTGGGAATCGTTCGGCGCCGGCTGGGTCACCGATGTGCAGAAGCAATTGAAGCTTCCAGACGTTCGCGTGCTCGATGCTCCCTATGGCGAACTGCCGGATCTGAGCCAGGTCGATTTCAACCGCGACGTGGTTTTCACCTGGAACGGCACGACTTCGGGCGTGCGCGTGCCGAATGCGGACTGGATCCCGGCGAACCGCGAAGGCCTGACCATTTGCGACGCGACCTCGGCCGCGTTCGCGCAGAAGCTTGATTTTGCAAAACTCGACGTCGTCACCTTCTCCTGGCAGAAGGCGCTGGGCGGTGAGGCTGCGCACGGCATTCTGATCCTCTCGCCGCGCGCCGTCGAACGTCTCGAAACCTTCAAGCCCGACCGTCCGCTGCCGAAGATCTTCCGCATGACCAAGGGCGGCAAGCTCATCGAAGGCATCTTCAAGGCCGAAACGATCAACACCGTCTCGATGATCTGCATCGAAGACGCGATCGATGCCATGCAGTGGGGCCTGCAAGTTGGCGGCCTCAAGGCGATGCAGGCGCGTGCCGATGCCAATTTCAAGGTGCTGGCCGACTGGGTGGAAAACACCGCCTGGGTCGATTTCCTCGCCAAGAATGCCGACCAGCGTTCCAATACCTCGGTCTGCCTATCGATCACCGATCCCGACATCGTTGCACTCGATGATGAAGGTCAGGCCGCGTTCGCCAAGGCCATCGTTGCCCGTCTCGACAAGCTTGGCGTTGGCTATGACTTCGGCTCCTACAAGGACGCTCCGGCGGGCCTGCGCATCTGGGCTGGTTCGACCATTGAAGCATCCGACCTTGCGGCCCTGACCCCGTGGCTGGACTGGGCTTTCGCCCAGGAAAAGGCCGCGCTCAAGGCTGCTGCCTGAATTTTGGCCCCGCCACGCGGCGGGGCACTCCCCCACATTCTCGCGGCGCTGATTGACCTGCTGCCGCACCCAAATTGGAAAAAGCCCAAAATGCCAAAAGTTCTCGTTTCGGATAAGCTCAGCCCAACCGCCGTCCAGATCTTCAAGGACAATGGCGTCGAGGTGGATTACCTGCCCGATCTCGGCAAGGACAAGGAAAAGTTCCTTGAAGCCATCGGCCAGTATGATGGCCTCGCCATCCGTTCGGCTTCGAAGGTCACCGAGAAGATCATCGCCGCGGCAACCAATCTGAAGGTCATCGGCCGCGCTGGCATCGGTGTCGACAATGTCGATATTCCGGCTGCGACCAAGAAGGGCATCATCGTGATGAATACGCCCTTCGGCAATTCGATCACGACGGCCGAACACGCCATCGCCATGATGTTCGCGCTGGCCCGTCAGTTGCCGGAAGCCGATGCTTCGACCCGCGCTTCGAAGTGGGAAAAGAACCGCTTCATGGGCGTCGAAGTCACCAACAAGACGCTTGGCCTGATCGGCGCCGGCAATATCGGTTCGATCGTTGCAGATCGTGCCGTCGGCCTCCGCATGAAGGTCATTGCCTTCGATCCGTTCCTCACCCCGGAACGCGCCCAGACGCTAGGTGTCGAAAAGGTCGAACTGGATGATCTGCTGGCCCGCGCCGATTTCATCACGCTGCACACGCCGCTGATTGACGCGACCCGCAATATTCTCAATGCCGAAAACCTCGCCAAGACCAAGAAGGGCGTGCGCATCATCAATTGCGCCCGTGGCGGTCTCATCGATGAAGAGGCGCTCTATAATGCGCTGAAGTCGGGCCATGTCGCCGGCGCCGCGCTCGACGTGTTCCTCGTCGAACCGGCCGAGAACAATCCGCTGTTCGACCTGCCCAACGTCATCTGCACCCCGCACCTTGGCGCCTCGACCACCGAAGCCCAGGAAAACGTCGCGCTGCAGGTTGCCGAGCAGATTTCGGCCTACCTCATGACCGGCGAAATCACCAATGCGCTCAACTTCCCGTCGATTTCGGCGGAAGAAGCTCCGATCATCACCCCTTGGGTGAAACTGTCGGAAGCGCTTGGCTCCTTTGCCGGCCAGCTCACCGAAACCGGCATCAAGGGCATTTCGATCGAGTTTGAAGGCACCCCGGCCGGCCTCAACGTCAAGCCGATGATCGCTGCTGCCATCAATGGCGTGCTCAAGCCCTCGCTGGGCGACATCAACATGGTTTCGGCGCCGCAGATCGCCAAGGATCGCGGCATCACCGTCGAAACCACGACCCGCGACCAGCAGGGGGCCTATGAGGGCTATGTCCGCCTGACCATCACCACCGAGCGCCAGACCCGCGCGGTGGCCGGTACGATCTTTGCCAATGGCAAGTCGCGCATCATCCAGGTCAAGGACATCAACATGGAAGCCGAACTCTCGCCGTCCATGCTCTATGTCACCAACGAGGACAAGCCGGGCCATATCGGTCGCCTCGGCACGCTGCTTGGCACGCTCGGCATCAATATTGCCAATTTCAACCTCGGCCGTGCCGATGTTGGTGGCGATGCCATCGCGCTCGTTTCCATCGATGGCACGCTGACGGAAGAGCAGCTCGGCGAGATCGCCGCGCTCGAAGGCGTCAAGCAAGCCAAGGCCGTTCGCTTCTGATTTCTGCAAAATTATTGACAATTGCCCCGCTGGTTCACGCCGGCGGGGCTTTCTTTTTGGGGGTAGGGCGCGGTAGTGTCGCGTCGTTCCCCTTGCGCCGCCCTGTCGGCGCCATCCCCAAAATTCCGAGGTTCTCATGAAGACCTTCAAGGTGCCCCACACCGATCTCACTGTGTCGAGCGTTGTGCTTGGCCTGATGCGTATTGCCAAGATGAGCAATGCCGAAATTCAAGCGCTGTTCGGCGCGGCCGTCGATGCCGGCGTTACCGTGTTCGACCATGCCGATATCTATGGCGGCGAGCATCACCGCTGCGAGGAGCGGTTCGGCGAGGCGATCACCCTGTCCGCTGTCGAGCGCGAAAAGATCCTGATCCAGAGCAAGGTCGGTATTCGCAAGGGCTATTTCGATTTCTCGTCCGAGCACATCCTGCAGACGGTCGATGAATCCCTAGCCGCGCTCCGCACCGATTATCTCGATGTGCTGCTGCTGCACCGCCCGGATACCCTGGTCGAGCCCGAAGATGTCGCTGCGGCCTTTGACAAGCTCGCCGCTTCCGGCAAGGTGCGCCATTTCGGCGTTTCCAACCACACGCCGGGCCAGATCGAGGTGCTGAAGACCGCCGTCAAGCAGCCGCTGCTGTTCAACCAGGTCCAGCTCAGCGTCACCCATGCCAATCTCTTCGCGCAGGGCGTTGCGGCCAATATGAATGGCCTCGACCAGTCGATCAGCCGTGACAATGGCCTCCTCGATTATTCGCGTCTCAAAGGCATGATGCTGCAAGCCTGGTCGCCCTTCCAGAAGGGCTTTTTCGATGGTGTCTTCGTTGGGGATCGCGAGGACTTCCCGGAACTCAACGATGCGCTCGATGAACTGGCGGAAAAGTATGGCGTGACGCCGACGGGTATCGCCGTCGCCTGGATCACACGCCATCCGGCCAATGTGCAGGTCGTCCTCGGCACGACAAAACCGTCGCGCGTCGAGGAATGCGCCGCCGGTTCCTCCGTGCCGCTGACGCGCGAAGAGTGGTATCGCCTCTTCCGCACCGCGGGCCACACGCTGCCGTAAATTGACCTCAGGCGGCGCGTCTGCGCGCCGCCCACTCAGCCAACACGATGCCAATAATGATGATTGTCGCTGCGAGGAAGTGATAGCCCTCAAGGGTCTCGCCGAGGATCAGCACCGAGCCTAACGTCCCGAACACCGGGATGAGATTGTGGCTTGGCGCCGCACGGTTGGGGCCGACGAGTTCGACGCCGCGCGCATAGGCGATCTGGCTGAACATTGATGGCAGGGTCGCGACATAGGCGATGACCAGCCAGACTGTGGGTGAGGCATGCGCGAGGGTCGCGAACTCTGCCATGCCGCCGCCGAAGACGAGCTGCATGAGGACGCTGGTGAGCGCCGCGCCGGAAAAGGACACCGCCATAAAGGTCAGCATGTGCACCTTGGGCCGGAAGCGCAGGGCGAGCGTGTAGGCGGTATAGGCAAGGCAAGCGAGAATGACGAAACCGTCGCCGAGATTGACGTCCATGCGCAGCAGACGCAGCGGATCGCCATGCGTTGCGGTCAGGATCACCCCAAAGATCGCCAGCAGCACGCCAAAAATCTGCAGGAGATTGGCGCGCACCCGGAAAAACAGAAAGTTTGCACCGAGAATCAGCATCGGCAGCGAGGCCTGCTCGATGGCTGAGTTGACCGCCGTGGTCATGGTCAGGCCGATATAGAGCAAGATGTTGAACAGCGCATAGCCGATGATGCCGAAGGTCATCAGCACCGGCCAACTGCGCTTCACCTCTGCCCAATCATTGCGCAAGTGCTTGTATGCAAAAGGTAAAATGAACAGGGTTGCCAGTACGCAGCGGCAGGCGAGCAGCAGGAAGGGGCTGATTTCGCCCACGACCAGTTTTGCCGCAACGACATTGCCGCCCCAGAAAAGCGGCGCCAGCACGAGCAAAAGATAGGGCTGATCGAGAATACCGGCGGAAATG
>NZ_JBEVLL010000280.1:0-3788 GCF_040509215.1 Devosia sp. | reverse complement strand
GTTTCGGTCAGACAGACGACGTACCGCGTAGCGCGCGCTTTACCACATACCCTGGCTGGGCCCTTGGGCCCATGACGCGTCTCCGGCCAATCCTGGGAGATTAATCCCGCCTAGATGCCGATACTGTGCCGATCCCGAGCACATTCTGTCAACTCGATTTCGCGAAATGCTAACGCATCGTCATTTTGTGTATTTATTATCAATGGCTTAGTGCGTTGTTTCTTCCATACAAGAGCTTGTGCGGTCTTTTGACTTTGGCCATCAACGCGCTAGATTGACCCGTTAGGACACTGTCCGAATAGGCAGAAGCCCCCCTTCCGCCACGGTGTCAGGGCGGGCTTGGGATTTGGAGATCAACGCATGAGCTTTCGCGCCCTTGTCACACAAAAGGCCGAGGACGGCAGCGTCAGCAATGCCGTCGAAACGCTCGATGCTGCCAGCTTGCCCGAAGGCAATGTCACGGTCGATGTCGATTGGGCCGATCTCAACTACAAGGATGGCCTGTGCCTTGCGGGGCAGGGCGGCCTTGTCCGCGCCTTTCCCCATGTCGCAGGCATCGATTTTGCCGGCACGGTTCGCGATAGCTCCGACAGTCGCTATAGGGCCGGCGATTCCGTGGTGCTCACCGGCTGGCGCGTCGGCGAAACCCATTGGGGCGGCTTTTCAGAGCGCGCCCGCGTCAATGGCGACTGGCTCGTCCCCCTGCCAAAAGGCCTTACCACGCGAGATGCCATGATCGTCGGCACAGCCGGTCTCACCGCCATGCTCGCCATCATGCGCCTTGAGACCGAAGGGCTCACGCCGTCCTCAGGCGAAGTCCTCGTCACCGGCGCCTCCGGCGGCGTCGGCTCCATCGCCATTTCGCTTCTGGCCAAGCTTGGCTACGCCGCCGTTGCCCTGTCCGGTCGGCCCGAAAACAGCGCCGCGCTCACCGCGCTTGGTGCCGCGCGCATTCTAGATCGCGCCGAATTCCTTGCCGACGCCGACAAACCGCTCGAACCCGCCCGCTGGGCTGGCGTCGTCGATTGCGTCGGCGGCAATGTGCTCGGCAAAGTGCTCAAGCAGGTCAAATATGGCGGCTCGGTCGCCGCCCTCGGCAATACTGCGGGCGTCGCTCTCAGCACCAACGTTCTGCCCTTCCTGCTGCGCGGCGTGAACCTCCTCGGCATCGACAGTGTCATGCAGCCATATGAAAAGCGCATCGCCGCCTGGCAGCGCGTCGCCGAGCTCTTCGACATCAGCGCTTACGCGTCTCTGGTGGAAGAAGTCACCCTAGAAACCCTTCCCGAGGCAGCCAGCCGTATCCTCAAGGGCGAAGTGCGGGGCAGGGTGCTCGTGCATCCGCGGGCCCTGTAGAAGGCGAGTTGACCGCCAGCCTTTCGCGGCTGTAGCTTCGCGCCTCATGGTTACCCTCAAGGAAATCGCAGCAACCGTAGGCGTCTCCAGCGCTACGGTTTCGCGCGTGCTGAATTACGATACGACGCTGTCGATCTCCAATCGCAAGCGGCAGGCCATCATCGAGACGGCCGAAAAGCTCAATTATGCGACCCCGCGCAATCGCAACCGCCCCCATGCTCAGGGCCTCACCAAGCTCGCTCTCGTGCACTTCCTGCGCCCCGAGCAGGAGCTGGTCGACCCATATTATGTGGCCTTGCGTCTCGGCATCGAAAGCCGCTGCGCCGCGCTCAAGATCGAAACGGTAAAAGTTTACCACACGGACGCCAAGCCCGACGCCGCCATGCTGCAAAGCGCTTCTGGCGTCATCGCCATCGGTCGTCATGACGAAGACGAGGTCGAGTGGCTGCGCACTCATGCGCGCCAATTGGTCCTCGCCGACTTCGTGCCTTTCGACGAGCAGGTCGATAGCGTCCAGGCCGATCTCGGCTTCGCCATGGAAAAGCTGCTGCAGTCCCTTGCCGGTCTAGGTTATCGCCGCATGGCCTATATCGGCTGGGGCGATCGTCGCGCCCAGGCATTCGTGCAGTGGATGACCAAGTCGGGCTGGTTCGACGACCGCATGTTCCGTTCGGGCGAAAATACCGAACAGGGTGGCTATCGCCTGACGCGCGAAATCCTCAACGAGAAGCGTCCGCCCGAAGTGATCATCACCTTCAACGATTCCATGGCCATCGGCGCCTATCGCGCCATCAACGAGATGGGCCTCTCCATTCCTGGCGATGTCGGCGTGGCAAGTTTCAACGACATTTCGGTCGCCCAGTTCCTCAATCCGCCTCTGACGACGGTACGGCTACCCGCCGAGGAAATCGGCGAAGGGGCGGTGGAATTGCTTCTCGAAAGGGTCGGTGGCCGCGAAATCGCCAAGCAGATTACTCTTGCTTCGACCCTCGTTTGGCGAGGCAGCACAAGGGTTCCCGCCGCCAAACCGGCGCAGTAAAGCGCTTGCAGTAAATATTTACTGAAATTCTTGCAGCGGCTTAAAAGTCATACTAGTCTGACCTTCCGGGTGAAGAGGAAACACCCGCTAGGGAGGAATTGCAATGACCCGTCTATCTTCGGGCTGGAAGCGCGCGCTCGCCGTTGCGCTGGTCGGCACCAGCATGTTTGGCATCGCCAGCGCATCCGCGGCCAACCTCACGGTTTGGGCCTGGGACGCCAATTTCAATGGCGCGACGATGCAGCAGGCTTTTGATCGCTACAAGGCGAACAATCCTGACGACACCATCGACATTCAGATTTTCGACAAGGCCGCCATGGAGCAGAAGCTGCAGGCGCAGCTGGCTTCCGGCCAGACCACTGGTCTTCCGGACATCGTTCTCGTCGAAGACTACCGCGCCCAGAAGTACCTGCTTTCCTTCCCCGGCGCTTTCGAGCCGCTGACCGACAAGATCGATTATACCGCCTTCGCACCCTATAAGGTCGAAGCCGCTACCGTCGACGGCCAGACCTATTCCATGCCCTTCGACTCCGGCGTCGCAGGCTTCTTCTATCGCTCCGACGTTCTGGGCGAAGCTGGCTTCACCGCTGAAGATCTCAACGACATCACCTGGGATCGTCTGATCGAAATCGGCCAGGCCGTGAAGGAAAAGACCGGCCAGACCCTGCTGCCGATCGACCCGAACGCTTCCGATCTGTTCCGCATCATGATGCAGTCGGCCGGCTCCTGGTACTTTGATGCCGACGGCAACGTCACCATCAAGGACAACCCGGTCTTCAAGAGCGCGCTCGAAACCTACCAGCGCCTTCTCGCTGCCGGCATCAGCAAGCCCAAGAACGGCTGGACCGAATATACCGGCAGCTTCACCTCGGGCGACACGCTCGGTACGCCGACCGGCGTCTGGATGACCGCGACCATCAAGGCCAATCCCGAATTGTCCGGCAAGTGGGCCGTTGCGCCCATTCCGCGCCTCGGCGATATCGAAGCCTCGGTCAACGCCTCCAACCTCGGCGGCTCGAGCTGGTATGTGCTGGCATCGGCTCCCGAAAAGGACAAGGCCATCGACTTCCTCGCCACCATCTGGGGCGCCGATGTTGATTTCTACCAGGACATCCTCGTCAATCAGGGTGCCGTCGGTACGTTCATGGCCGCTCGCGAAGGCGAAGCCTACAAGGCCAGCGACGAATTCTTCGGCGGCACGCCCGTCTGGCAGAACTGGTCCACCTGGCTCGCCGAAATCCCGGGCGTGAAGTACGGCATCTTCACCGAAGAAGCTGACTCCGCTGTCGTGGCCCAGATCCCGGCTATCACGTCGGGCGGCAATATCGATGAAATCATCGATACCATCGACGCTCAGGTCCGTCAGCAGACCCAGTAAGCAGCTACCCGAAGG
>NZ_JBEVLL010000279.1:0-10960 GCF_040509215.1 Devosia sp. | reverse complement strand
CGCGCTGGTAGAACTCGGCAACCACGGGGCGTTCGAGTTCGTCGCACTTGTTGAGGAAGGTCAGGCGGAAGGCAAAGCCGACATCGCCGCCAAAAATCTGGGTGTTTTCGCCCCAGGTGATGACCGAGCGCGGCGACATGACGGTCGACAGATCGCCGTTGATGAAGGCCGAACGTGTCAGGTCCGCGAGGCGCACCATGTTGGAGACCAGCTTCTTGCCCTTCTCCGTTTCGGTGAAGGCTTTGTTCTTCGCGAGAACAATGCCGACTTCCTTGTCGTGGGGCAGGTAGTTGAGCGTGGTCACGAGGCTCCAGCGGTCCATCTGGCCCTGGTTAATCTGCTGGGTGCCGTGATAGAGGCCCGAGGTGTCGCCAAGACCAATGGTATTGGTCGTGGAGAACAGGCGGAATGCCGGGTGGGGCACGATCACGCGGTTCTGGTCGAGAAGCGTCAGGCGGCCCGACTGCTCGAGAACGCGCTGGATCACGAACATCACGTCCGGGCGGCCGGCGTCGTATTCGTCGAAAACGAGGGCGATATTGTTCTGCACGGCCCAGGGCAGGATGCCGTCACGGAATTCGGTGATCTGCTTGCCGTCCTTGAGGACGATGGCGTCCTTGCCGACGAGATCGATACGCGACACGTGGCTATCGAGATTGACGCGGACCAGCGGCCAGTTGAGGCGCGCGGCGACCTGCTCGATATGGGTCGACTTGCCCGTGCCGTGATAGCCCTGCACCATGACGCGGCGGTTATAGGCAAAGCCGGCCAGAATCGCGAGCGTGGTGTTGCGGTCGAACAGGTAATCCGGATCGATCGGCGGCACGTGGTCGGTGCGCTCTTTGTAACCCTTGACCACCATGTCGGTATCGATGCCGAAAAGCTCGCGGGCCTTGTAATCGGTGTCGGGCAGATTGGTGAATTCGGTCATGGCAAGGGCTCGTGGATCAGGAGATTTTTCTTGTGTCAGAGGCGCATTGGCCCGTGGCTCTATAGCAGCAATGCTAACGTGCTGGTAGCCAAACTGTCACGATAGCGCTGGTG
Source organism: Devosia sp. (assembly GCF_040509215.1). GTDB lineage: Bacteria > Pseudomonadota > Alphaproteobacteria > Rhizobiales > Devosiaceae > Devosia. Next base: position 9,916 of record NZ_JBEVLL010000279.1, on the reverse strand, counting down.
TCGTAACCCCTCGGGTTCAGCGGGCTACAAAACCCATTTTCTTGAGGTGGCTATAGGCCGCGATGATGGTGCGGAGCTTTTCTTCCGAGGAGCGATCGCCGCCGTTTACGTCCGGATGGTGGACTTTTACGAGGTTCTTGTAGGCCGCCTTGATGTCATCGGACTTGGCATGGCCGGAAAAGCCTAGGGACTCGAAAGCACGCCTGTCGTTCTCGTTCAGCGGCTTCACACGCTCGGCCGCAGGGCGCTGGGCCTGGCGGTGGCGATACTTGGCGAAGACGCCAAAGGGGTCGCCATATTTGTCGCCGGGGCGCATGCCGGCCGGCTTGGCCGAGGCGCGGGCATTCTGCGGATTGCCGGTGGCAAAGCTCGAGCGCGACTCCGCCTTGGGCGGGGTTGTCAGGGCTTCGTCCAGTTCTTCCTGGCTCATGCCGGCGAAGAAATTGAAGGCCTTGTTGTAGTGGCGAACGTGTTCGAGGCAGAAGTGGTGATACTGCCCTTCGCTGCGCGGCCCCTTGGGGGCGCGATACTCGCCGGGCTCGTCACAGCCTTCCCATTCGCAGGAGAATTCGGCCGGCTCGGGCTTTTCTTCCCGGCGCGGTCGAATACGGATCGTATCGAAAAGCTTGGATTGCTGTTTCATAGCACCTAGTTAAATGCCTAAATTTTCAATCGGAGACCGGCCATGTCCGTGAGGGACACAATCGTAGCAAAACTCACAGAGCGGTTCTCACCTCTCCACCTCGATGTGATCGACGAGTCGAACAAGCATCGGGGCCACGCCGGTTGGCGCGAAGGGGGCGAGACCCATTTTCGGGTGAGAATCGCGACCCGCAATTTTGACGGCTTGAGCCGCGTGGCGCAACACCGCGCCGTGTTCGAAGTGCTGGATGCGGAACTCAAGGACCGCGTCCACGCGCTTAATATCGAGGTTCTGCCTGCTGACCCGCTTTAGAGCCAGTCATTTATCGTCATTGCCGGGTTTATCCCGGCAATCCACTCTTTCCGTGCCTGCCGCCACCGAGGTGTGGGATCACCGGGCCCCCGGATCAAGTCCGAGGATGGCCCGGTAATGACGACGCAGAGGCGTTCAGGCCCCACGCATCTCCTCCAAAAATGCCGAAACCTTGGCGGGATCGACATTTTTTTCGATGAAGGCCTGGCCGATGCCACGGGTGAGAATAAAAGTCAGCGCGCCGCGCGAGACTTTCTTGTCCTGCGCGATGGCGGCCATGAGGGTTTCGGTGGAGCCGAGGGTTCCGGGGATGTCAGCCAATGTGGTGGGCAGGCCCGATTTTCGCAAGTGCTGCGATATGCGGCCTGAATCCTGACCCGGCGCAAGGCCGAGGCGATTGGAGAAGGTGTGGGCGAGGACTATGCCGATGGAAACGCCTTCGCCATGCAGCAGCCGGTCGGAATAGCCGGTGTCCTTTTCGAGCGCGTGCCCAAAAGTGTGGCCGAGATTGAGGAGGGCGCGAACACCGATTTCCTTCTCGTCCTCGATGACGACGCGCGCCTTGTGGGCGCAGCAGCGGGCGATGGCCTCGCCGCGAGCCGGGCCGCCGGCAAAGATTTCGGCGTGATTGGCTTCGAGCCATTCGAAGAAATCGGGATCGTCGATCAGGCCATATTTGACCACCTCGGCGTAGCCGGCGGCAAACTGGCGCTGGGGCAGGGTGTCGAGGGCCGAAAGATCGGCCAGCACCAGTTTGGGCTGGTGGAAGGCGCCGACGAGATTTTTGCCGTGCGGGGAATTGATGCCCGTCTTGCCCCCGACCGAGGAGTCGACCTGCGCGAGAAGCGAGGTTGGGATCTGCACGAAGTCCATGCCGCGGCGGGTGATCGAGGCGGCAAAGCCGGCGAGGTCGCCGATGACGCCGCCGCCAAGGGCGATGACGAGATCATTGCGTTCGAGCTTTGCGGCGAGAAGCCCTTCAACCACGGTCTGCAGGTGCTCCCAGCTCTTGGTGCTTTCGCCCGAGGGCAGGGTGATGGTCGAGAAGGTGAGGCCTGAAAATTCTAGGCTGGCGACAAGGCGCGGCAGTTGGAACTTGGCGACTTCGGTGTCGGTGACGATACCAAAGCGGCGGCCGGGGAATTTTTCCGCCAGGATCGCGCCTGCGTCATCAATCAGGTTGGGGCCGATGAGAATGTCATAGGCGCGCTCGCCCAAGGCGACGTGCACTGTGTGGGAAATATCGGCCATGGCGAAAACTTTCAGCGCAGGTGATGCAGAAGGGCGGAGATGACGTCGGCGGCAACGCTGTCCTGCGGCACGTCGCGGCTCAGGACCGTCAGGTCGGCCTCGGCATAGATGGGATAGCGGTCCGCGATCAGTTTTTCGAGCGTACCCTTGGGATCGGCGGTCTTGAGCAGCGGCCGATTGGACCGGCGCGAGACGCGTTCGAACAGCACATCGAGATCAGCCTTGAGCCAGACCGATATGGCGCCTGACTTTACCATGGCCCGGGTCTCGGGATTGACGAAGGCGCCGCCGCCGGTTGCGAGAACAATGTCGTTTTCTTTGAGCAGCCGCGAAATGACGCGCATTTCGCCGGCGCGAAATTCGGGCTCGCCGCGCTGGGCAAAGATTTCCGGAATGGTCATCTGCGCGGCCTTTTCGATTTCCTCGTCGCTATCGAGGAAACGCCGGCCAAGGCGAGTGGCGAGGCGCCTGCCGACCGTGGTCTTGCCCGCGCCCATCATGCCCACGAGGATGAGCGGCCTGCCGCCCAGCCGCTCGATGAGGGCCTTGGCGCGCGCCGATCGCGCGGGACTATCCGTTTTGCTCAAGAAAGGCGCCCTCCGAACTTAAGGCCGCTTGAAGCGATACGGCCCAAAGCTGTCAAGCGCAACGCGATTTTGCCTACCGGATGGAAACCTTTCTGTGGCAAAGTTTCGCTCGAAAACGCCGGAAAGCTCATGCCGACTCTCTTTCGCCTGCTGATCACCATCCTGTTCCTCGCTGGCCTCGTCTATGCGGGGATGTTTGCGCTCGTGTCCTTCGTCGAGCCCAATCCCAAGGACGTGGTGCGCAATATCCCGACGCGCGAACTCTTGGGTGAAACGGCGCCGACGCGGCCAGTGGGCATGCCGACGCCCAACGTGACCAGCACGCCGGCGGCCACGCCCGCCCAATGAGCCATCTCATCGGCGCATTCCTCGAAATGATGAGCGCCGAGCGGGGCGCCGCGGCCAATACGATTGCCGCCTATCGGCGCGACCTCACCAATTATGCCGGCTTCGTCGCGGGGAAAAAGCAGAGCCTCCTCGATTGTCCGCGCGAGACGGTCACGGCCTATCTTGATGGCCTCAAGGCCGATGGGCTTTCGGCCTCGTCGAGCGCGCGGCATCTGTCGGCCATTCGGCAGTTTCATAAATTCCTCTGTGCCGACGGCATGCGCGGCGACGACCCGACGCGGATCGTTGCCAGCCCCAAGACACGGCGCCCGCTGCCAAAAGTGTTGTCGGTGGCCGAGGTCGACAAGTTGCTTACTCTTGCCGAAGAGGAAGCCAATGCGGAAGCAACGCCCGCCAGGCAGGAAGCGGCGCGCCGGCTCTATTGCCTTCTCGAAATGCTCTACGCCACCGGGCTGCGCGTTTCCGAGCTGGTGGCGCTCAGGCGTTCAGCCGTGATGCGGGATTCCAGTTTCATCACCGTGGTCGGCAAGGGCAGCAAGGAGCGCGTGGTGCCGATGACCGACCGGGCGCGCGATGCGGTGCGTGCCTGGATTGCCACCTTGCCGCCGGGGCCATGGCTGTTTCCGGCCAATGGCGAGAGCGGGTATCTGGCGCGGCAGGTTTTTGGGCGCGATCTCAAAATGCTTGCGGGGCGGGCGGGCATTTCCTCGGCTCGCGTCGCGCCCCACGTTTTGCGCCATGCCTTTGCCAGTCACCTGCTTGCCGGGGGTGCGGACCTGCGTGTCGTGCAAATGCTGCTTGGGCATGCCGATATTTCGACGACGCAGATTTATACCCATGTGCTCGATGAAAAACTGCGCAATCTGGTTGAAACGCACCATCCTCTGGCCGGCGGATAGGGTCGAGCCTGTGGGAACGGAAGAGAAATCCCAAGCATTTCCCTTCCGAAACTTGACTCGGCATTGAACCATCGCCACTTTCCGGCCACTTTAGGGCGCAAGAGCCGTGGCCTAGAACAATCCGGGTCCCCAACAACGACCCTTACTGGCGGGTGGGATGCAGTCTTATCTCGATTTTGAAAAGCCGGTCGCCGATCTCGAAGCAAAGATCGCCGAACTCAAATCCCTCGCCGCGACCGATCAGGCCGTGTCGATCGACGAGGAAGTGAACCGGCTTTCCGCCCGCGCCGACGAGGCGCTGGTGGAAATCTACAAAAAGCTCACGCCCTGGCAGAAGACCCAGGTGGCGCGCCATCCGCAGCGTCCGCATTTTTCCGATTATGTGTCGACGCTGATCACCGAGTGGATGCCGCTGGCCGGCGACCGCAAGTTCGGCGAAGACGCGGCGCTGCAGGCTGGCTTCGGCCGCTTCAACGGGCTGCCCGTGGCCATTCTCGGCCAGGAAAAGGGCAATTCGACTGAGACGCGCCTCAAGCACAATTTCGGCATGGCCAACCCCGAAGGCTATCGCAAGGCTGTCCGCATCATGGACATGGCCGACCGCTTCAACATTCCGGTGATTTCCTTCGTCGATACCGCCGGCGCCTATCCCGGCATTGGCGCCGAAGAGCGCGGCCAGGCCGAAGCCATTGCCCGCTCGACCGAAAAGGGTCTTGAGCTTGGCGTGCCCAACATTGCCATCGTCATCGGCGAAGGTGGTTCGGGTGGCGCTATCGCCATTGCCACGGCCAACCGCGTGCTGATGCTCGAAAACGCCATCTATTCGGTGATTTCGCCCGAAGCCGGCGCCTCGATCCTCTTCCGCGATGCCGCCAAGGCCCAGGACATGGCCACGGCCCAGAAGATCACGGCGCAGGACCTGCTGGCGTTCAAGGTGATCGACGGCATCATTCCCGAGCCGACCGGCGGCGCACATCGCCACCATGGCCAGGTGATGGATTCCACCCGCGTCGCCATTTCGGACTTTTTGGCCGAGTTCGCCGGGAAATCGCGCCTGGAAACGCGCGAGCACCGCCGCGAAAAATTCCTCGCGATCGGCACCAATATCTAGGTCGAACCTTTTTCGACCGATGAAATCAGAACGCGGCTTGTGCAAACAGGCCGCGTTTTTTGTGTGCGCTAGTCGGCGAGTGCTTCAAACCCCGGCGTCGTGCGGCTGAACAGCACCTCGGTCACTTCATACTGGGCAACGCCGCCCGTCACGAACGGGTCCGCTGCCAGATAGGCTTCGATCTCGTCGCGATTGCCCTTGGCGAGGATGAACCCGCCGGTGCGCGGGTTCTTGCGCCCCGAGGCGAGGAACCAGCCGCGCTCATAGCCTTCAGCCACCCATTTCATATGCGGCTCGACATGGGGCTCGACCGCTTCCATCGAAGCGATGTAGGTCACGTTGAGGACAAACATGTGCAAAATACCTCCAACAACAAAAAACCCGGCACGAGGCCGGGCTTTTCAGAATTCTGTCGCCAGAACCGCTTCTTAGAGGCCGAGGCCCTTGAAACGTTCCTTGAAGCGGCTGACGCGGCCGCCGCGGTCCATCAGCTGGCCCGTGCCGCCGGTCCAGGCGGGATGGGTCTTGGGATCGATGTCCAGCTGCAGCGTGTCGCCTTCCTTGCCATAGGTGGAACGGGTGACATAGCTGGTGCCATCGGTCATGACGACGTTGATGGTGTGGTATTCAGGATGGATATCGGCCTTCATGGTCTTCGCCTCAAATCAAACGGGCGCCGAGGCGCCCGGAGAGCTGGAAACTTGTTGTTGGCGGCTTCTTACATAATGGAGCCCCAATAGGCAAGGGCGGGGGAGCGGCAATTTTACCCGTTTTCCGGCTGTTGCTCCATGCAAGGGGGGAGCCTATATCCAACCGGCTGCCTCAAGGCGGCTTTACGCAATTGGAATGCGGCACCCCATATGACCGACCAGGCCGCTCCGGCGGAAAACAACAGTGAAGAGGTGATCTCGGTCACCAAGCTGCCGCGGCGCCTGTCGCCGTTGCGCCAGCTCCTGCCGTTCGTGCTCGCCTATCCGGTGCGGCTGACCCTTACGGTGCTGTTCCTCCTCATTTCCACCGTTACCTCGCTTGCCATTCCCGCCATGCTTGGCGGCGTGGTGGACCAGGGCTTTGTGGCGCAGAACCTCGACAAGGTGAGCCAGTATGGCCTGTGGATCGTCGCCATTGCTGCGGTGATGGCGGTGGCGAGCGGCGCGCGCTTCTATTTTATCTCCGTTATCGGCGAGCGTGTGCTTGCCGATTTGCGGCAAGCCGCCTTCAGCCATCTCCTGCGTCTCGATGCGCGCTATTTCGACACCACGCGCGTCGGCGAGCTCACAAGCCGCCTCAATAACGATGTCGCCATCATCCGCAGCGCCGTGGGCTCGAGCTTTTCGCTCGCCCTGAGGTCGATGGTCACCATTATCGGCGCGCTGATCATGATGATCCTGACGAGCCCGGTGCTGACGCTGGCCGTGGTCATCGCGGCGCCGCTGATCCTGATCCCGGTCGTGGGCTATTCGCGACGTCTGCGCGGCATGTCGAGCAAGACCCAGGATGCGCTGGCGGAGCTGTCCGCCATGGCGACGGAAATGCTCGGCGCGACGCGGACGGTCAAGGCTTTCACCCAGGAAAAGGTGCAGACCGCGATTTACGAAAGCCGTAGCGAAGAAAGCTATCAGGCCGAGGTGCGCCGGCTCGGCGCCCGCGCGATCCTTGTCGCTCTCGTTATCTTTCTTGGCACCGCCGCGCTTGTCGGTCTCGTCTGGTGGGGTGCCAGCGCCGTGTTCGAAGGTTCGGTCACGGCCGGCCAGCTTGCCCAGTTCATGATCTATGCGCTGATGGCCTCCGGCGCGCTGACCAATGTCTCTGAGGTCCTGGGTGCGCTGCAGACCGTTGCCGGCTGTACCGAGCGGCTGATGGAAATTCTTGCCACCGAGGCCACGATCGAAGACCCCAAGCACCCGGTTGACCTGCCGGTGCCGTCGCTAGGGACCGTGAGCTTTGAGCATGTGGCCTTCCGCTACGACCCGACCCAGCCCGGACGGGTGCTCGATGATGTAAGTTTTTCGGTCGCCAAGGGCGAGACCGTGGCGCTGGTCGGTCCCTCGGGTTCGGGCAAGTCGACGACGCTCTCGCTGCTGCAACGGTTCTACGATGTCACCGACGGCACGATCCGCGTCGATGGCGTCGATATTCGCGACGCGCGCCTTGCCGACCTGCGGCAGCGCTTTGCCTATGTCGAGCAGGAGCCGACGATCTTTGCCGGCACGATCGCGGAAAATGTTCGTTTCGGTAAGCCCGGCGCGACGGATGCCGAAGTCGAAGCGGCGGCGCGTGCCGCGCTGGTGCACGATTTCGTGGTCGATCTGCCCGCGGGCTACGACACGATCGTGGGCGAGCGCGGCGTCATGCTGTCCGGTGGCCAGAAGCAGCGCCTCGCCATTGCCCGCGCCATTCTCAAGAACGCGCCCATCCTGCTGCTCGATGAGGCAACCTCGGCGCTCGACGCGCAGAGCGAGCGACTGGTGCAGCTGGCGCTCGAACATCTGATGGAAGGGCGGACGACCCTCGTCATCGCCCATCGCCTCGCCACCATTCGCGATGCCAACAAGATCCTCGTGCTCGAAGCGGGCCGGATCATCGACCAGGGCACCCATCAGGAACTGGTGGCCAAGGGCGGGCGCTATGCGGAGCTGGCGAAACTGCAGTTCCGTGGGGATGTTTCGCACTAGCGACGCCCCTACACACGGTGTCATTCCCGCGAAAGCGGGAATCTCTTCTGCGTGCGCCTAAGCTGATCCCAAGTCTCGCAGGGCTCGACCCGTGATTTGACGGCGCGAGCGCCGTTGCCAATCACCCTTCCGTCAGCTTGAACTCGATGCGACGGTTCCGCCTGAACGCCTCTTCCGTGTCACCCGGATCGAGCGGGGCGAATTCACCGAAGCCGGCGGCGACGAGGCGTGCCGGGGCAACGCCCTTGCTGACGAGATATTGCGCCACCGAAATCGCACGCGCCGCCGACAGCTCCCAGTTGGAGGGGAAGCGAGCATTGGAAATCGGGCGGCTGTCGGTATGGCCGTCGATGCGCAACACCCAATTGATATCGTCGGGGATTTCGGTTTCGAGCTGCAGGATGGCGTCGGCCAGCGCATCGAGCTGCGGGGTACCTTCGGTGGCGATATCAGCCTGGCCGGGCTCGAACAGCACTTCGGATTGGAAGACGAAGCGGTCGCCCACGATGCGTACATCGGCACGGCCTTCGAGAATCTGCCGCAGGCGGCCGAAGAAGTCGGAGCGATAGCGCGACAGGTCCTGCACGCGCTGGGCCAAGGCCAGGTTGAGGCGGCGGCCGAGATCGGCGATCTGGGTGCGCGATTCCGTGTCGCGGGTTTCCGAGGCTTCGAGCGCCGATTCCAGCGCGGCAATCTGTGTCCTCAGGGCCGCCAGTTGCTGATTGAGCAGCGCCACCTGCGCATTGGCCTCTTCGGAGAGCTTTTCGGAATTGAGCAGGTCTTCCTGAAGACCGGCAATGGTGTCGTCGCGGTCGCCAAGGCCCGCGCCGATGCCGGAAAGCTGGCTGGTCAGGCTCTGGTTCTGTGCGTCCGCTGTTGCGAGCGTCGCGGTCAGGGTTGCCAGTTGCGAGGTCAGGTCGTCGGAATTGGCGCGTTCGAGCTGCAGCAGTTCGGTCAGTTCGGCGATCTGGCTATTGAGCCGCGATAGCGCGGTGTCTCGTCCCTGGATTTCCTGCCCTAAGAAAAACTGGGTGAGCATGAAGAGGCTCAACAGGAAAATGATGACGAGCAGCAGGCTCGAGAGGGCATCGACGAAGCCCGGCCAATAGTTGGCCTCTACCCTGCGGCGTGAGCGGCTCGATGCCATGGCCTAGTCCCGGCGCCCGGAATTGTCGGTCTCGTTGAGCATGGCTTCGATGAGGTCGCGCAGCTTCCTGTTGGTTTCGCTCTGCTCGGTGATATAGGCGCGCAGATCTTCCTGCTCGGTGCGGATGTGTTTGACCAGCCCATCGATGCCGCGCGCCAGTTCGGCCATGGCGCGAATGGCGTTCTGCGACGAGTTCTGGTTCTGCATCGAGGCGCCGATGCTGTCGATCATGGCCTGCATTTCCGGCCCGCCGGCATTGGACTGCATGGCGCTGACGGGATGGTCGAGCTCGGTCATGGAAGTCATCCAGTCTTCGAGATCGGTATAAAAGGCATTCTGCGCCTGACTTGTCTGCAGGTCGAGGAAGCCAAGGAGAAGCGAACCGGCAAGGCCGAACAGCGAGGACGAAAACGCGGTGCCCATGCCTGCCAGCGGGGCGGCAAGGCCCTCCTTGAGGTTGGTGAAGAGCGAGGCGCTGTCGGCCGAGGTCACGTCGAGCGCGTTGATGACGCCGGCAACCGAGCCCACGGTTTCAAGGAGACCGTAAAACGTACCCATGAGGCCGAGGAAAACCAGCAGGCCCGTCAGGTAGCGCGAGGTGTCCTTGGCTTCATCGAGGCGATTGCCCACGGAGTCGAGGATGGACCGCATGGAGGTAGGCGTGATCACCGCTTCCCCTATGCGCTCGCGCAACAGCCCGGCGACGGGCGCCAACAGCACCGGCGGGCGAACCTGGGCCGAATTGCCGTCCTGGAGCGAATTGACCCACTTTACCTCGGGGAAAAGGCGGAAGAACTGCCGGAAACTGAGGAAAATGCCTATGAACAGGGCAAAGAAGATCATCGAGTTGATGAACGGGTTGGCCCAGAAGAATGTCACGATCTGGCTGAACAGGATCGCCGCTACAAGGGCGACCAGCACCAGGAAAATGACGATCTTGATG
>NZ_JBEVLL010000278.1:0-3159 GCF_040509215.1 Devosia sp. | reverse complement strand
TTTTTGTCCGGACTAGGGAGGCCAAGTGAAGGTCCTGTGACAGCGGCGGGCGGAGGACGTGGGGGACGGGCGCCCCACCCCCGTGGTTCACCCGACCGGATTGGTGGGGAAGTGGGCTGACACCATGCCGTCATCGCGAGGCGCGGCACGCGCCGTGGCGATCCAGGCATGCGCGGGACTGGATTGCTTCGCTGCGCTCGCAATGACGGTGTCATAATTGTGTGGCCATCCGGCGCGCGCGGGAAATGGCCGCACCGTCCGAAACCTTGGGAAATACATGATGCGCCCGATATTGCCGTTGCTGTTGGCATTTGCCGGCCTCGGCGCCGTCCCCGTGGCGGCCGAACGCCCGCAATTCAGCATCGGCACGGTGGCGGATTGTCAATTCGCCGACGAACCGGACGCGCCGCCGCGCCTGTATCACACCGCGCCCGGCAAGCTGCGCGAGGCGGTGGCCGACTTCAACCGCCGCAAGCTCGCCTTCGCCGTCCATCTTGGCGATTTCATCGACAAGGACATGGCGAGCTTCGATAGGGTGTTGCCGATCGCCCGGCAGGCCCGGGCGCCGTGGCAGTTCGTGCTGGGCAATCACGATTTCGCGGTCGACGACGCCTATAAGGCCAAGGTGCCGGCCAAACTCGGCATGCCGGCGCGCTATCACAGCTTCGTCCAGCACGGCTGGATGTTCATCGTCACCGACGGCAACGGGCTCAGCTCCTACGCATGGCCCGCCGGGAGCGCGGAACTGGCGCACAGCATGGCGTTGCACGCGGCGCTCTACCCGACCAAGCCCTTATGGGACGGCGGCATCGATGAAGCGCAGCTCCGTTGGATCGACGCGCAACTGGCCGAGGCCGACCGGCGCGGGCTGAAGGCGATGCTGTTCAGCCATTTCCCGCTCTTTCCCGAAAATCCGCACAATTTGTGGAATGCGGGCGACATGATCGCCCTGTTGGAGCGGCATCCGAGCGTGAAGATCTGGCTCGACGGACATAATCACGAGGGCAATTACGGCCTGCGTGGCGGCATTCATTATGTAAATCTGAAAGCCATGCTCGACACCGAGCAGACGGCTTATGCTTTTCTGAATTTCTACAAGGATCGGGTCGAGCTCGAGGGCGTCGGTCGTCAGCACAGCATGACGCTCAAACTTCGCTGACCTTGACAATGCCGTGCACGGCGGAGGCATAGAAGGCCCGCTATCGGGTGCGAGGCAGTCCCCGGCTTCAATGATACCGAACGCGGTGATCGCGCGGCGCGGGTAATCACGCGCACGGCATCGAATTTGCGTCTTGGTGGAAGGCGATCGGAAGTGCGCCGGCCCGGGTTGTTTCGATTTAGGACGCATGACGCACGACCGAATCGATCGGCGACCGCCTATGCCAAGGCGGCAGCGGCTCGGCCGCCAAGTGGCGCGCTCGCCAGGTGATTCCGAAAACTCAATATTGACCATTCGCAGATGAAGTTCTCGCGATGGACTCTTCCAAATTGGCGTAATTGTTAAGTTGTTGATCCACTCCGGTGCGGTCGTCTGGACAAGAGACGTGGCATCGAGAACGAGCACTCTCGATTCAATTGGCCTGTCTCCGGGGGGAGTGCATTGGCGAGCAAGCGTAGGTCAGTGTACCCATTGCCATGCCTTATGGGCGTGCATAAACGTGGTTCCGACTTTCGAATTGGCCGTCGTCGCTACTCGCAATGTCTGCATTGCGGTGGTGATCTGGTAAGATCGTCACGGCGATGGCGTCGACCTCGTCGCCAGGAAGTTCCATTTGACTGGAAAACCCCTTCTCTCAGAGAACCGGTTGGGCGCGATTATGCTAGTCTCATCGTCGTTCTTTCGATGATCGTTTTGGCCGAGGCGCTCTATAGCTGGCAGTTGGTCCATCAATATTGACCATGATCACGACGCGCTGCCGCAGCGGTGCGTCCGGCATGCCTGCGACGATCAGCTCGTCTTTGCCACTGGTGCGAATCCGCGCAATTTGCGGAATGCGGCGCCGTGATCGCTTAGCCGGACAGCCCCCAAAATATGCGGGCATAGCGTGGTGGCTCAATGGCCCTTGAGCCAAGACCGCCCGCACTCCTATCATCCATCATGACCGAGACGATGCCGCTTACTGAGCGCGAGAAGGAAACGCTGCGGCTTCTGCTCATCGGCCATGACGCGAAATCAATCGCCAGGCGGCTCGATCTGTCGGTTCACACCGTCAACGAGCGATTGCGCGACGCGCGGCGCAAGCTGGGGGTTTCGAGCAGCCGTGAAGCCGCGCGACGCCTCGCCGAGATGGAAGCCGGGGACGCCAAATTTCTTGCGGACAAGGATTTCGGGGTCGCTGAAAATACCATGGGCCTCAAAGGAGACGCACGCTCCGCTGGGGGGCGCGGCGCAGGCCAGCGGCTCGTCTGGCTCGGCGGAGGAATGATCGTCATGTCCGTGATCGTTGTCGCAATCGCTTTGCTGGCCTGGCCCCATAGTCGTGGCGAAGGCAATCTTCCGGCGCAGGCTGAATTGTTTCCGATTGCGGCGCCAGCGGCCGGTACGATGTCGCCGGTCGCGTCGTCAGCGCGGGACTGGCTTGCCCTGATCGACGCGGCACGCTGGACGGAGAGCTGGGACGCCGCCGGGACCATGATCAAGACGCAGCTTTCCGCAGCCCAGTGGCGATCGACCATGGCAAGTGCGCGCACGCCCCTAGGGGCCGTATCTTACCGTAAGTTTCTGAGCGAAAATAGGACCAGGACGCTTCCCGGCCTGCCCGATGGCGATTACGACGTCATCCAGTTCCAGACGGACTTCGCCAAAAAGTCGGCAGCTATTGAAACCGTGTTCCTGGCGCGGGAGGGCACTGGCTGGAAAGTTAATGGCTATTTCATTCGCTGAGGCAGAGCGTGGCTTGGCGAATGTGGCATCTGGCGCTCCGGCGCTTTGCCCACGCTAATTCAGCCGGTGCCAAAGGCGGTAGGGTGAGCCCTTCGGAAGGGCGACGGGCGCAAGCCATCCGGGCACCTGGTTCTTGACCAGTTGGACGTAAAAGCCCTTGGGCGCCTCGCTGCCATAGACGGTCGATTCCGACAGGCCCGGGCAGATCAGCAGCAGGCTGGCGCCGTGGCGGCGCATGACCTCGTGCGCGACTTCGGGGTCGATGGCGCGGAAGC
>NZ_JBEVLL010000277.1:0-15163 GCF_040509215.1 Devosia sp. | reverse complement strand
AGCCGTGCGTCGGCATCCTTCTGGAAAATCACCGTGCCCGATTCATAGTCCATCAGCACCGCAAAGCGGGCATTGGTCTCAAAATTTGCCTGCGCCAGAGCGGGAAAGGCACTGGCGAAAGCGATGAGCAGGGCGAGAAGCAGTCTCACGGGCAGTACCTTGCATTTCGGCCGTCCTGGCCGGATTCGGCTCGGCGACAGACCGTATTTTAGTACAGAATTATGTCGCCAAGTCCAAGTTCTCGCGCCAGTGCGAGCGCGTCATCTTTTGTGGCGCCGGGCTTCAAATAGCTGAGAGTGAGACGGGTTGCCGGGTGACCATTGACCAGCACCTGCTCTTCATCGACCGCACCGAGAATGGCAAAGCGTTCGGCGAGTGCGATCGCGTTGGTCGGGTTGGAGAAGGTGCCGAGGCCGAGCTTGAACGCGCGGCTATCGGCATCGACGCTCTTGGCCCAGGCCTGCAGGTCCGGAGTGCCGGAAGCCATGGAGTTGACAGCGGCGAAGGCTGTGCCGATGCCGGCGTCGACTTCCTGAGGTGTCGAGTCAGCGTATGAGAACAAGCCACTGATAAAATTGGTGGTCATGCCGACAAGGCTGCGATTGCTCTCGGCTGAAGCGACGCGGATGTTGCCGGTGTCGAAATCGTTCGGGCCGGAATAGCTGGCCATGAGAGTGCGGGTGTCGTCGCCTTCGAGGGGGGCGGCGCCGACATACTGGACCTGGACGTTGGCCGAGCCAGTGTTGACGTAGCCGAGCATGGCGGCAGCCTGATGGGACAGATCGACGACGCGGCCGGCGACATATGGGCCGCGATCGTTGATGCGGACGATCAGGGAGCGACCGTTGTCCTGGTTGGTCACGCGGACATAGGACGGCAGCGGCAGCGTCGGATGGGCGCCGGTGATGGCATTGGCCGAGAAGATTTCGCCATTTGCCGTGCGGCGGCCGTGGAAATCGGAGCCGTACCAGGAGGCGGTGCCGGAGGCCTGATAGTTCGGATCGTGCTGCGGCACATAGGTTTTTCCGCGCACGGTGTAGGGCTGACCGACTTGGTAGCGGCCACCGCCACGCGGCGGATTGGGATCATTGGTGACGCGCGGGGAGACGGCGACGCCATATTCCTTGGAGGTAAAGGCACCGCGCTTGACGGTGGCGCCGAGGCCTCCTCCGCCACCCATACAGGCAGCAAGGGCGGGGGCGATAAGCGCGCACAGGGCGACTGTGCGGACGAGATTGCGCCAAGTGGTCACGGTACTCTTTACTCAACACGCTTGGTTCAGGGCGCACGCGTTTTACACAGCGCGCGTATAGTTCTTCGCAAAATGTCGTCGGGCTGGTTGAGGGGACGTTAATGCTGACAGACTGTTAGCATTCGGAGCCGCATTGCGCGGATTTAGGTAAACGAGCGGTAAACCCGGTTTCGGCCGTGAATTTGACTTTGCGGGGGATATGGCCATGATGGCCGGCATGAGCACGGATTTCATTTTCGTCCCACGGACACGCGACGGTCATCGCCCGGCACTTTGATTGCCTGGTGTTGCTACCTGCCTTTTAGGCAAGAGCGGCACCAGGAGGCTCTAACCAATCCCATACATTTTCATGCCTGATGACGTCTGCGGATCGCGGGTGCGTTTTGGCATGCTTGCCTCGAGATAATTGCGATGACCTTCAAGTATTCCGTGACCCTGCCCATCAGCGGCGGGAACAAGCTCAGCCGGTTCAAGGACTGGGCCGAGCAGCATGCGCCGGCCGTGCGCTATAGCCTGCCGCCGCAGACGCCGATCAAGACCGAGACCATGACGGTGCGGCTGGCTTCGCTCGAAGAGCGGCAGCATTTGCTGCAGGCCTTTGCCCGATCCTCGCAGATGTGAGGGTGGGACATGCCAGCGCTTAGATTTTGCCGGTCTTGTGCCGGTCCGCGGCCACGGGCGGCACGGCGGTGCCCTTGGTGTCACCGGGATTATGATGGTCCAAAGGCCCTGCCCGAGCATCTGTTCGATGCGCCTGACAGGCGAACCGGAGGCGAAGCAAGATGACGACGCTTTCGCTGAAGGACTGGTCGCAATCGCCTGACATCATGATCGGGGCGCGGGAGCATAGGCGGCTGACCACTGCGGCGCTGATCGATGTGGAGCAGGATTCCGATCAGGTGGATTTTTTGCTCTATGAGCTCGATCGGGCGGTGATCGTCGAGGACACGCTGCTGCCAGCCGACATTGTCCGGCTTGGGAGCGTGGTGCGGTTTCGGGTGGCTTCGGGCGAAGAGTGGACGATCAAGCTGGTGCTGCCTGAACAGGTCGGTGGACGGGAGGCTTATCGGCTATCGGTGACATCAAAGCATGGCGCGGCGCTGCTGGGGCTGCGGCCGGGGCAGATCATTGCCTGGGTCGATGCGAGCGGCGCGGCGCATAGCGTGGAGGTGTTGAAGGTGGCCAACGCGGGGTGAGCGGTCGTGGGCTGGGGGCGTTTGCGTCCCCAGTCAGCTCACGGCGAGAGGCAGAGCCAGTGCGTCAACGAGGGTAGAGGCGATCAGGGCTGGTTGGTCCTGGGATATGATCAGGGCGTCGCCTTCGTTGAGGAGGATCGGGAAGCGGTCGCGGAATTTTTGGTCCTCTGAGGCTCGTTCGAGACCGAAGCCGCGTTGGAGTTGGCGTTCCACGACGAGTGGGGTGGCGATCTCGACGTCGAGGCTTGGCAGGAGGACGATGCCGTAGCCGGTGGAGATCAGGCGGCGCGCTTCGGTATTGTCAGGTGTGCCGGCGGGGGCGGCGAGGAAGCCCGAGGGGGTGACGAAGATCCGGGGGTCGGTGCTTTCTGACAGCAGGTTTTTGGCCAAGTCGAGGTTTTCGGCGCGGTAGCGCTGGTAGCCGTGCTGATCAATGAAGCGGCCGATCACGTCGAGGCGGTTGCAGAACTCCAGATCGAGGTCGATCAGTGGCCAGTTGAGGATTTTGGCGAGTTCGCGACCCAAGGTCGACTTGCCGACGCCGCCGGGGCCGAGGAGGAATAGGGTTTCGCCGGCACGCCAGGGCCGACGGACTTCAACGTGGGTCTCGAGGTTATCCATCAGTCGGGCGCGGCTTCGGTCCAGTTTACGCGCGTTGCCCATTCCATGGCGCCTTCGTGGATGATGTCGAAGACGGGGTCCTTGATGTCGTAATAGGCGTCCTGGTCTTCGGGGAAGAAGGCGGCGAGGCGTTGCTTGATCTGTTCGTAGGCTTTGGCGGTGACCGGGTGGGAACGCAGGTAGTCGCGGCAGATCAGGGGGAATTGCTGGTTGAAGGCGCCGCGGCGGCGGATGTGGACGTGGGCTCGGCGCGGGGTCAGGACGACGAAGAGGTGTTTGGCAAGATCGGCAGGCGCGAGGTCCATGCCGGGCGGGCAGTGATCCGACGTGTGTTCGCTTTGGCGGTGGCCGGCGGCGAGGAAGCCGGCGGGGTCGACCGCTGTGAGATCATCGACGGTGATCTGGATGTCGATGATGTCCTTGGCGGCAAGATCAGGGACGGCGGTGGAGCCGATGTGGTGGATATAGGCGCCGGGTGGGCTGAGGGTCAGCAGTTCGGCCTTGAGGTGCTGGAAATCGCGCGGCCAGGACTTTTGCGCTGGCGTGATGATGATCTGCATTGTGTTCCTCCCTCCCTCAGAGATGGAGGAAGAGGAGCGCCGGGGCAAGTCAGCAGGCTTCGTAGGCGTATTGGGATCGCGAGGGTGTCTGGAGGCCGCGGTCGCGGAGGATGATGGATATCTTGCCGCCCCGCTCGCGACAGGCGCTGTCGAAATAGGCGCGGTCGGTGTCGGTGTATTCGATCTCGATAACGTGGTTGCCGTAGACGGAGGTGAAATCCTGACACTCGTCGTAAACCTCGCAGGATTCGACGATGGCGAAGGAAAAGCCGGCGCGTTTGGCAGAGCCGAGAAGTTCGGCGGCGTTTTTCTGGGCCAGGGCGAGGCCGTTGCGGGCGGCGATTTCAGCGAGGAGCTGTGCGTAGGCGAGATTGTCGGCCTTGGTCAGGCGGCCGTCGGAACGGGAATAGGTGTCGAGGTTATCGGCTTCGATGGCCTGGAAGCCGGATTTTCTGCAGCCTTCGAACCAGCCTTCCACGATGGCGGCGAGTGCGGCGCGCTTTTCGGGCGTGCTGGTGTCGAGAAGGAATTCGCCCGGCCAGTTGGGATCTTCCAAGGGGCGGCCGTTGGCACCGGCGAGGAGAAGATCGGGGTGGTTGGATAGCCACCACTTGGTTTCCACCGCCTGGGTCTGGAAGGCGTTCACATAGCAGATGTTGTAGAGGCCGGGCGCTGCAGCGTCGGTGCGGTCGCGGCTGACGATTTTGGTACCTTCAGGTGGTGCGTAGGCGCCGCCCAGTTGGGAGTCATAGCGGGCACCCGCGGGCGGGAGGTCCACCGCGGCGGCGGCGGATATGGTCAACCCGATGGCTGCGAAGATGGCGGCGAGCCGTTTCATGACTGATCCCCCGATGGCCAAACCAAGCTGCCATGGCCGCCGGAGGAAGGCGAGAGCTGGCTTGAGATTTAGGCAGAGAACGGGATGAGGGCGGTGTCGGCGCGGAGATAGAGGGGGTGTTTCGGCGAGCCGTCGGCATTGGTGCCGAAGCACCAGAGGTCGAGGTTGTCGGCGCGCAGGGTTTCCACCAGTTCGCGACCGGCGGGGGCGAGGGCTTTGTTGAGCTTGCCGTGGCAGAGGACGATGCGCCCTGCCCCATTGGCGGCTATTCGGATGGCGGGGAGGTTGGCAGGTGAGACGGCCACCGTGCCGGGCAGAAGCAATGATTTTGGGTCGGTGGCGCGATAGTCGCCGACATTGCATTTGACCATGGCCGAAAAACCCTCGCGGCGGGCAAAAGTCCATTCGCGGGCGCAGGTGGGGTCGTCCACTGTGGCATCGGCGGTCGAGGGATTCATGCCGATGAAGAGGATGTAGTTTTCCGGGAACGTGTCGCCCAGCCAGCGGCGCATGAGCTGGCGGTAGCGGCCGTCTTCGCTCATGACCGCATCGCCATGGACGCCGGCGCCAAGGCGCAGACGCACCTTGCCGCCGGGATCGTGGGCGGCTTCGTCGCCCAGGTCGAGAGAGGTCTGGCTCATGCCGTGAGATCGCTCGGGGGCACGAGGCCGTTGATGAGCGAGGCGGTGGTGATGGTGTTGGCAAGGAGGCAGGCGATGGTCATGGGGCCGACGCCGCCGGGAACCGGGGTGATGGCGCCAGCGACTTCCACGGCGGAGGCGAAGTGGACGTCGCCGACGAGCTTGGTCTTGCCCTCGCCCTTTTCGGGAGCCGGGACGCGATTGATGCCGACGTCGATAACGACAGCGCCGGGCTTGAGCCAATCACCCCTCACCATTTCAGGACGACCGACGGCGGCGACGACGATATCGGCCTGACGGACGACATCGGCGAGGTTTTGGGTCTTCGAATGGGCGACGGTGACGGTGCAATTGTCGCGCAGGAGGAGCTGCATCATCGGTTTGCCGACAAGGTTGGAGCGACCGATGATGACGGCGTTCTTGCCTTCGAGTTTTCCCAAGTGATCGCGCAGCAGCATGAGCGAGCCGAGCGGCGTGCAAGAGACCGGGCCCGGCAGGCCGATCTGGACCTTGCCGACATTGGCAGGCGTAAAACTGTCGACGTCCTTCATGGGGTCGATGGCTTCGATGACCTTGTTAGGGTCGATGTGCTTTGGCACTGGCAACTGAACGAGGATGCCGTGGACGGCTGGGTCGGCATTGAGCTTCGCGACGAGTGCCAGCAGATCGGCTTCGGAGACATCCTCGGGCAGTTCGTGCTTGAACGAATTCATGCCGACTTCGGCGGTCTGCTTGGCCTTGTTGGACACATAGACCTGGCTGGCCGGATCGTGGCCGACAATGACGACGGCGAGGCCGGGAGTGATGCCGTGCTCGGTCTTCAAGCGCTGGACGTGGCCCGCGATACGACCGCGCAGATTCTCGGCAAAGAGTTTTCCGTCGATGATTTTTGCGGTCATAGTGGCCTCGTTTTCTTAGGGATTTAGAGGCGCGGGAAGGTGCTCCCGCGTTTCGGCTTCGACATAAGGGATGCGCCATGATCCGTCCATTGCTTTGCGGGTCATGGCTGCCATTTTGAAAGAGGTGGGCCATGGCCGAACAGAAGACGCGAGCGGGTACCGGAGACGTGGCGGCCTTCCTTGCGGCGATCGAGGACGAGGCGAAACGGACGGATGCGTTGGCGCTGGTTTCGCTGATGGCGGAGGTTAGCGGGGAGCCTGCCGTGCTCTGGGGGACGATGGTTGGCTTTGGGCAGTACCATTATCGGTATGAGACGGGGCACGAGGGTGACAGCTTCCTGGTCGGCTTTGCGCCGCGGAAGGCCGAGTTCAGTATTTATCTGATGGGGACGTATTTGCCGGATGTGGCCGAGAAGCGCGAGGCGCTGCTGGCACGGCTCGGGAAGCACCGCATGGGCAAGGCTTGTCTCTATGTGAAGCGGCTGAGCGATGTGGATCTTGGGGTGTTGCGGGAGCTGGCGGAGATGTCGGTGGTGGAGTTGAGGAAGACTTATGGGTGAAGGCTGGACCATCACCGTACGTCATCCTCGGGCTCGACCCGAGGACACTTCACTTGGCGATGGCGCAGAAGTGCAGAGCCCTCGGGTCAAGCCCGAGGGTGACGACTGGGGGGATAGTGGCGGCGGGGACAAGTTCGGCGTTGTTCAGCCTATCTTGATGATTTCCAGTTCCTGCGCGCCGAGGGTGGCGATGTCGTCGACGCTCTTGCCGAGGAGGGCTTGGGCGATTGGGGAGGCGTGGGAGATGGTGCCGGATTTGGGGTCGGCTTCATCTTCGCCGACGATGCGGTAGGTCTGCACGCGGCCGTCTTCGCGGCTGAAGGTGACCGTGCTGCCAAAGGCGACGGTTTCGGACGTTGCGGGTGCGGGCACGAGCTGGGCGGTACGGAGGCGCTCGGAGAAATAGCGGAGATCGCGGAGCGGCACGGCGGACTGGCGGCGGCGCTCGTTGATGTCTTCCTGTGTCTGGGCCGCTTCGAAGGCGGTGCGGGCGGACTGCACCTGAAGTTCCAGCGCCTTGAGGCCGGCTTCGGTCACGAGATTGAGGCCGGGTGGAATGGGGCGATCGGGAAGGACGGATTCCGAGGCGGTTTCGGCACTGTCTTCCTTGGTGAAGGCTACGCTCACGGCGTCGGTCTCCGATATTGTCTATGAGCCCCGATACCAAGGCGCGGCGCGATAGCTCAAATCGCATATTGTGATTCGAGCTGTTGTTTTCAGCCCCTGCCCGGCCAGGTTATCGCATGCCGCAGTTGCCAAGCTCTATCGCCAGTGCGGCCATATCATAGCTCGCAACGGCGACAATGCTGCTGTCGGTGTTGTAACCGGTGACCTGGAAAGTTTCGCCCTTCAAGATTTCAGACAGGAAGGCGAGGTCGACGGAGATTTCACCGCTGGCGGGCATGACGCTGAGCAGAATGTCGTCGAGGCCGGGCGTGACGATGATGTCTTCGCGATCTTCCCCATCGATCTGCACGTTAAACAAAAGGCCGGATGGCTGGGTTGGCGTATCGATCTGCAGCTCCATGCTGTCGCCAAAATCGTAAAGGGCCAGATCGCCAAATATTTCATTGGCCTGCACGGGCGGCACAGCGGCCCTGCACTCCTCCGCAAGCGCGGATGAGGCAACGAGGCTGGTGGCTGCAATAGCGGCCGCGAATAGCATCCGAGCGTCCATGTGAGATATCCTCCTGAAGGCTTTGACCTTCGTTGCCCCGGCATGAATGGCGGATGAATTTCTCAGCGAGAACAAGAAAAGAAAAGACCGTCCGACATCTCTGCCGGACGGCCTTGGGGGACATGATCCGCCGCGCTGTTGAGGGCTTGGGGGACAAGCGGCCAACCATATCCTGCTCACCGGTGCATGGGTCGTTTGCAGTTGCCGATGAACTGTGTGGAAGATGGGAGACAATTGCGGCAAGAAAAGTACAGCTCACCGAAGTGTGAAGTCTGTAACGGGGGCCCCGCAGCTCCGTTGAGAAGGTGTCATGCCGCCCCTATAGTGAACGGTCAAACCGGTGCGATTCCAATGAGCGCCCGCCGGCCGAATGTGACCGGCAGATGAGGATGGTACATGACGACGATTAGCCCGCCGCGCCTCGAGACCCAGAGCTTTACCGATCCCGAAGCGGCCTGGAAGCATATCGCCCACATCTATCATCGGAACTGCGATTTTATCAGCGACCAACTGGCGAGACTGACGCGGGGGGAAATTCCGCAAGGCCGTGTACGGGCCTGCTATCCGCAGGTGGAAGTGCGCTCGACGAGCTACTCCAAGCACGAAAGCACCCTGCCCTATGGGTATCTGCATACGCCGGGCATCTACCGGACGACCGTGACAGCGCCGGAACTGTTCAAGACCTATTTCGAGGAACAGTTCACCGTGCTGCTGCACAATCATGGCGGCACGATCGACGTGGGCGAGAGCGATACGCCGATCCCGCTGCACTTTGCGCTGCCGCCGCATGAGCATGTTGATGGCGCGGCGCTGAATGCGCTGGGGATTCCGCTGCGCGATGTGTTCGACGCGCCGGACCTGGCCAATACCGACGACGAAATTGCCAATGGCACCTATGTGCCGCCGCGGGGCGGGCCCTACCCGCTTTCGGCTTTTACGGCGCCGCGGGTGGACTATTCACTGTTCCGGCTGGCGCACTATACCGGCACGGCGGCCGAGCATTTCCAGAATTTCGTGATCTTCACGAACTACCAGTTTTACATCGACGAATTCTGCCGGGTGGCGAAGGCGTGGATGGCGGACGGGCATGCGCACTATCAGCGGTTTATCGAGCCGGGGAATGTGTCGACCGACAATGCGCTGACCGGGGGCGCGGTGACCGGGTCGCCGCCGCCGCGGGTGCCGCAGATGCCGGCCTATCATCTGGTGGGCGATCGTGGGCGTGGCATTACGATGGTCAATATCGGCGTTGGGCCGGCCAATGCGAAGACGATTACCGACCATATCGCGGTGCTGCGTCCGCATGCCTGGATCATGCTGGGGCATTGCGCAGGGCTGCGGAATAGTCAGGAGCTGGGGGATTATGTGCTGGCGCATGCCTATGTGCGCGAGGACCACGTGCTTGATGCCGACCTGCCGCTGACAGTGCCGGTGCCGGCGCTGGCCGAGGTGCAGGTGGCGCTGGAGCAGGCGGTGGAGGAGATCACCCAGACCGAGGGGATAGAGACCAAGAAAATCATGCGCACCGGGACAGTGGCGACGTTTGACAATCGCAACTGGGAGCTTCGGGACCAGACGGAGATCGTGCGGCAATTGAGCCAGAGCCGCGCCGTGGCGCTTGATATGGAGAGCGCGACGATTGCGGCGAACGGGTTCCGGTTCCGCGTGCCCTATGGGACGCTGCTGTGTGTTTCGGACAAGCCGCTGCATGGCGAGCTGAAACTGCCGGGCATGGCCTCGGATTTCTATCGCACGCAGGTCAATCGGCATTTGCAGATTGGGCTGAGGGCCATGGAGATTCTGAGGGACCAGCCGGCGGAGCGGCTGCACTCGCGCAAGCTGCGCAGTTTTGCGGAAACCGCGTTCCAGTAACGGAAAAGAGCAGCGCTCCTCGGGAACGGAAGATCAGGCGATCCGTTCTCTAGCCACAAGGGCAATCAACAGGAGCTCAAGATGCACAAGGACGAAGCAAAAGGCGTTGGCAAGCAGGTCAAGGGCGCGCTCAAGGATGCCGCTGGTGGTCTGACCGGCAATGAAAAGCTGCAGGCCGAAGGCAAGGCAGACAAGGTCGTCGGCAAGGTTCAGCAGAAGGCCGGCGAGCTCAAGGACAAGGCGCGCGACGCGCTCAAGCACTGAGGTCGACGCGATAGGATTGAAAGGGGCTGCGGTGACGCGGCCCTTTTTGTTTGGGCTTGCGGTCGGGGATGGATCACCCTCACCCGTCTCGGGCTTTGCCCGATCCACCCTCTCCCCGAGGGGGAGAGGAATAGAAAGAAAAAGGCCCGGTGTTTGCACCGGACCCTTTTCAGTAAATCAGAGTTTGTTTAGCGGCCCTTGACGACCGAGTAGCCGGCGTACTTGGCCGAGGAGCCGAGCTGCTCTTCGATGCGGATCAGCTGGTTGTACTTGGCCAGACGATCCGAGCGCGAGAGCGAGCCGGTCTTGATCTGACCGCAGTTGAGCGCGACGGCGAGATCGGCGATTGTCGAGTCTTCGGTTTCGCCCGAACGGTGAGACATGACCGAGGTGTAGCCGGCGCGGTGCGCGGTATCGACGGCGTTCAGGGTCTCGGACAGCGAGCCGATCTGGTTGACCTTGACGAGGATCGAGTTGGCGGTGCCCATCTTGATGCCCGAAACGAGGCGCTGGGTGTTGGTGACGAAGAGATCGTCGCCGACGAGCTGAACCTTCTTGCCGATGGCGTCGGTCAGGGCCTTCCAGCCATCCCAATCGTCTTCGGCCATGCCGTCTTCGATAGTGATGATGGGGTAGCGCGCAGCGAGATCGGCTAGGAAGGCGACGTTTTCGTCGGAGGAGAGCGACTTGCCCTCGCCGACCATTTCGTACTTGCCGTTCTTGTAATATTCGGTGGCGGCGCAATCGAGGCCGAGGAAGATGTCCTCGCCGGGCTTGTAGCCGGCCTTTTCGATCGAACGCATGATGAAGCCCAGGGCTTCATCGGCCGAGCCGAGGTTCGGCGCAAAGCCGCCTTCGTCGCCCACATTGGTGTTGTGGCCTTCGGCGGAAAGACCCTTCTTCAGGGTGTGGAAGATTTCCGAACCAATGCGGACGGCATCAGCCAGGTTTTCGGCGCCGGCGGGCAGGATCATGAATTCCTGCATGTCGATCGGGTTATCGGCATGCTCGCCGCCATTGATGATGTTCATCATCGGGACGGGCAGGACGTGGGCGTTGGGGCCACCGACATAACGGTAGAGCGGCAGTTCGCTCGACTCGGCGGCGGCCTTGGCGACCGCGAGGGAAACGCCGAGGATGGCGTTGGCGCCGAGGCGTGACTTGTTCGGGGTGCCATCGAGATCGATCATGGCCTGATCGACGCCGAGCTGATCGAGGGCATCCATGCCCTGGATTTCTTCAAAGATCGCGGTGTTGACGTTTTCGACGGCCTGGGTGACTCCCTTGCCGTTGTACTTCTTGCCGCCATCGCGCAGTTCGACGGCTTCGTGGGCGCCGGTGGAGGCGCCAGAGGGAACGGCGGCGCGGCCGAAGCTGCCGTCATCCAGGACCACATCGACTTCGACGGTGGGGTTGCCGCGGCTATCGTAAACCTGGCGACCCTGGACGTGGATAATTGAGGACATTTTCGGCCTTTCCCTGCGGTGTTTCGAGGCTATTCGGCTTCTCCTAGACTGCACTTGTGACAAGGGAAAGAGGGGCGCGCAAAAATACTCGCCCCTGCCCCGCTATTTGCCGATGCGGCCATTGGCGACCAGCCAGCCGACCGACTCCTCGACGGCAGCCAGTGAGGAATAGCGCGGGGCATAGCCGAGGAGGCGCCGCCCCTTTTCGATGGAGCAATTGGGGCTGCGGGAAATGTGCTCCCAGGTGGCCGTGGCATTGTCCTCGGTCTGGCGCGATTTCCACTCGTTCCAGGAGGCGAAAGCCAAGTTGGGCTCTTGGCCGAAGTAGCGGTACATGGCGTTGGCATAGTGGCGGAGCGTGACGGCGCCGGGGGAGACGGCGTGGAAGGCCTCGCCGACGGCGACGTTCCAGTTCGTCATGGCGTTTATCAGGAGCGCCGCGATGTCGTCGGCATGGATATGGTGGATAGTTTCCATGCCGAAATTGGGCAATTCCAGTTGTTCCCCACGGGCGATGGTTTCGAACACGGCAAGATCGAAATGGCCGGCTGGATTGAGCGGCGCCCAGCCCTGGCCGACGATGTGGCCGGGATGAATGATGGTTGCCGGGAAATTTTCGCGACGGGCCAGATCGAGCAGGTAGGACTCGATGGCGGCTTTTTCGATGCCGTATTCGCCGAAGGGACGCTTGGTGACATCTTCGGGCGTGGGGACGACTTCGGAAATGCCGTGGGTCCAGATGGTGCCGATATGGAGGAAATGCTGGACGTTGCCCTTCAGCGCCTCGACGAGCTGGCGGGCGCTATCGAGGGTGAAGCAGATATTGTCGATCACAACGTCGCCCTGGAGATTGGCGATGGTGGTGCCGAAACTGCCCTGCCTTTCGAGCGCGGCTCGATCGAGCGTGATGTTTTCGACCTGCGACCAGGCCGGGTCGGGCAGATATGGCTTCGCGGTGCCGCGCGTGACGGCGACGACTTCGTGGCCCAGGCGAACGAGGCGCGGCACGAGATAGGTTCCGATGTGGCCGGTGGCCCCGATGACGACGATGCGTGCCATGAATTGTCCTCCTCCGGCTGGCTCGCGCCGGCGCACTGTCCTAACATGTCAGTGCGCGCTGTCCAGCGCGCTCGATCCGGAGGGGAACCATGACTAAACCACTCGTCACGCAGGTGGCGCAAACCTGCATTTTTGCCAGGGACCTGGACGCAGTGGAGGCGTTTTACCGCGATGTCATCGGCATCAAGCCGAAGTTCGACTTCAAGCGCGGGGAGCAGCGGATCGGGTTTTATCTCGATTTCGGCAATCGGACGTTTGTTGAGGTGTTCCTCAAGGGCGAGTCGCGGTTCGAGGAGAGCAACCAGATCAATCACATCTGTTTTGAGACAGATGATCTTGACGGGTTCATCGCCAATGCCAAGGCGCATGGGGTGGCGATTACCGACAAGAAGCTGGGGGTGGATCACACCTGGCAGAGCTGGCTGGCGGACCCGAGTGGGGTGAAGCTGGAGATTTTTGAGTATACCAAGGACAGCATGCAGTTTGGGGCTGATGGGGTGGTTTGTCAGGTGGATTGGTAAGACCGGAGTTACGTTTTATCTCCGTGCTCGATGTCATTCCCGCGAAAGCGGGAACCCGGTCTTGAAACGGAGGTCCCCGCTTTCGCGGGGATGACACCGGGAAAACGGAGAGAAAAGCGCGTTGTGATTTCTCGATTGTCGTCACCACCGGGCTTGTCCCGGTGGTCCATGCGGAGGCGAGATGGATTGCCGGGACGAGCCCGGCTATGACGTTGGAGGGGAGAGATTTGTGCGTGCGGCGGTTGTTTGGCAGCGCTGGTGGTGACTAGGCCGCCGCTTCCTCGCTCACTTCCAGTTCAAATCCTTCGTCGATCCAGCCGGTGACGCCGCCGGCCATGATCTTTACCGGGCGGCCGAGGTCGGCGAGGCGCAGGGCGCCGCGGGCGGCGCCGTTGCAGTGGGGGCCGGCGCAGTAGGTTACGAAGAGGGTTTCGGCAGGGTAGTTTTCCATCCTGGAGCGGACGATCTTGCCGTGGGGTAGATTGATGGCGCCGGGGACGTGGCCGCGGGCGAACATGGCTGGGCTGCGGACGTCGAGGAGGATGAAGTCCGGGCCCTTCGAAAGGGCGTCGTGGACGTCCCAGCAATCTGTTTCGAAAGCGAACTGGGCGGCAAAGTGTTCGCGGGCGAGGACGCTGGGAGCGGCGGGGGTGGCGGCGACGGAAGTGGGCATGTGGTTCTCCTTCGCCTCCTGAATAAGAGTGCCCTGCCCGATTGAAAATTGGCGCAAATGACAATATGCGTAGATATCATGCCAAACTTGACCGGTCCCCTTGTTGTCGCCCTGCTCTATGATGGGCTTTGCACGTTTGAATTCGGCATCGTGGCCGAGATTTTTGGGCTGTCGCGGCCGGAAATGGGGGAGGACTGGTATCGGTTTGCCAGTTGCGCCGTCGATGAAGGGCCGATGCGGGCGCATGGCGGGCTGACTGTCGTGGCCGATCATGGGCCGGAGATTTTGGCCGAGGCGGATATCATTGTCGTGCCGGGGTGGAAGGGTGCGGATGCGCCCGTGCCCGAGGCGCTGGCGGAGCAATTGAGGGTGGCGCATGCGCGGGGGGCGCGGCTGGCTTCGATCTGTTCTGGGGCATTTGTGCTGGCGGCGACTGGGTTGTTGTCAGGCGGGACGGCGACGACGCATTGGCGCTATGCCGAGAAGCTGCGGGAGAGGTATCCGGATGTTTCCGTGGATGATGCTTCGCTCTACCGCATCCACGATCGGATCCATACTTCTGCGGGAAGTGCGGCCGGGATTGATCTGCTGATCGACGTGGTGCGGCAGGATTTTGGGGCTGCGGCGGCCAATTCTGTAGCGCGGCGGCTGGTGATGCCGGCGCATAGGGCCGGTGGGCAGGCGCAGTTTCTGGAGCGGCCGGTGGGGGTGCGGGAGGGCACGGAGATCGGGCCGCTTCTGGAGGAGGTTCGCGGGAGCCTTGGGGCCGAGTGGACCGTGGCGCGCATGGCCGAAGAGATGGGGATGAGCCTGCGGACGTTTTTGCGGCGGTTTGCCGAGGCGACGGGGCAATCGCCGGGGGACTGGCTGGCCGATGAGCGGGTTGGCGAGGCGAAGCGCCTTCTTACCCAGGGCAATCCGGGGATGGAGGATGTGGCGGCGGCAGTGGGCTTTGGAAGCGCGCACACGCTGCGGCATCATTTTCGGCAGAAGGTGGGGATCAGCCCGAGCGAGTATCGGGCGCGGTTTTTGGAGGAGGTGGCGGGGTAATTTGCCCCTACCCGATCGTCACCCTCGGGCTTGACCCGAGGGCTTTATACTTGCTGCGCCGACGTTAAGTGAAGTGTCCTCGGGTCAAGCCCGAGGATGACGGCCGGTGGGATGGATGACGTACGGTGAGTGCGGGCGCTACGTGCCCGCTACCCTGCCCGGCTTACTCAGACGTCTGACGGATGAAGCCGAAGGCGATCAAGGTGATCACGGCGGCGATGATCATGTAGTAGCCGACGGTGTGGAGGCCATAGGTGCTGGCCAGCCAGGTGGCGATATAGGGCGCGAAGCTCGCGCCGAAGATGCCGCCGAGGTTGAAGGTCAGCGAAGCGCCGGTATAGCGGACGGCGGTGGGGAACGGCGCTGCGAGAGCGGTGCCCAGGGGACCGTAGGTCATGCCCATGAGGGCAAGGCCGATGCAGAGGAAACCGAGCACGCCCCAGACATTGCCCGAGCCGAGGAGCGGCGCCAGCAGCAGGCCGAAGATGCCGATGGACACGGAAACGCCGATCAT
>NZ_JBEVLL010000276.1:0-4716 GCF_040509215.1 Devosia sp. | reverse complement strand
AAATGCGCTGAGAAAAAGATGTAATGCAGGACTGTTCGGAGGGGCGTCGATGCGTCGGCGCCCCTTCTTTTACTAGCACAAAGAAATGACGAGCTGAGCGGCTACCTAGTCGGTGTCGCCGTGAAGTGGCTGCGCTCGGCAATAAAAGTCAGATTGATCTCGACGTATTCAGTCGGCGTTATGCACCCGGACTCCTCATGCGGACAACCCGGTGAGGAGAACAGCAGTATTGCTGCGAATAAGTGGCTCATGCTCATTGATCGCCCCCCGCTGCTTCGCTGAGCACTGGTAGAGATTGCCGATTCTCTAACTCCTGCAATTTGTCCCCGAATCGTCGTTTTGTCTGTGGCGGATCGGCCACAACGCACGACGATAATTGCAGGGACGATCCTCTAAGCCTTCGGGGTTTGCGCGGTGGCGAGGTGCCGCAACGCGGTCTCGAGTTGCCCATTGGTGTTGTTGAGGAGCTGCTTTGCGGACTCGAGGTCACAGCCGTTGAGCAGCAGGACGGCAACTTTTATGCTTCCGTTTGCGCTCGACAGTGCATCGCGCGCATCCTCGCGGTTCCGCCCCGTCAACTGAATCAAAATGTCCTCGCTGCGTTTCACGAGTTTTGCATTCGCACCCCGGACATCGACCATTAGGCCTCGATATACCTTTCCAAGCAGGATCATGAGGGAGGTCGATAGCGTGTTCAGGGCCACTTTCTGCGCGGTGCCAGCTTTCATCCGGGTCGATCCGGCGATCGGTTCAGCGCCGGTATCCAAGAAGATCGGATGATCCGCCTCCTCGAGGATCGGAGAGGGGCTGTTGTTCGCAATGCCGAGAGTGAGCGCGCCCCGACGCTTGGCCTCTCGCAGGCAGGCCATGGTAAAGCGCGTCGTGCCGCTCGCGGCGATCGCAATAACGACGTCATGGGCGTCAACTTCGTGCTGGCTGATCAGGCTCACGCCCTCCTCCGCATCGTCCTCCGCCCCCTCCACCGATCGCGACCGAGCCTCTTTCCCTCCCGCAAGGATCACGACCAACCGCTCTTCCGGCCAGCCAAACGTCGGTGCGAGCTCAGCACCATCTTGCTCGGCAAGACGACCGGACGTGCCGGCGCCGACATAGATAAGTCGGCCGTGACGTTGGAGACGCGCATGCATTGCGACCACGGCGGCCGCGATCTCTTTGCGGGCAGCCATAACCGCCGCGACGGCTGCAAACTGGCCTTCAACGATGGATTCGGCGATATCCTCGGCGTGCCAAGCATCGATACTTGAATAGCGAGGGCTGGAACGCTCGGTGCTCATGGATATACAAGGCCTGCTAGACAGGGGTGACCACGGAAATCTACTACAAAATCGGGCGATATGGCGCTACGCAGATGGCTCGTGAGAGTGACACTGGACCAAAACCGGGAGTTCGAGTGAGTAGCGGCGAACAATTGATGGCAGCTGAGCTACGGGAATCGCCCGAGATTGTCTCCCGCCAGTCGGAGCTGCTCGGCCGTCCCATAAGCCGGCTTTGCGCCTCGCTCAAAGAACGCCCGCCTCGTGTTGTGGTGACTTGCGCGCGCGGCAGCTCGGCGTATGCGGCGAGCTTCGGCAAACACCTCATTGAGCGGCATCTGGGAATTCCTGTCGCTGAGGCCGCGCCAAGCATAACGACGATCTACGGACGAAATTTGCAGCTCAAAGACCAGTTTTTCCTCGCAGTTTCCCAATCAGGGCGCGGCGATGATCTCATCGAGACGACCGCTTCTGCAAAAGCGGCGGGCGCGCTGACGGCAGCAATCGTAAACGATGTGGACAGCCCGCTTGCAGCCGCCGCCGACATCGTTCTTCCAATGGCAGCAGGATCGGAGCTGAGCGTGGCAGCGACGAAGACCTTCATCGCCTCTCTCTCGGCGCTCCTGAGTCTGGTTGCGGCTTGGGCAGACGAGACTTCGTTAGCAGAAGCCGTTGGCCGGCTGCCAGAGCGTTTGGTTGAGGCAACACGGCTCGATTGGTCGCACGTTGCCGGTGCGATCTCTGCGGAGAACAGTCTCATCACGTTGGGGCGCGGACCCACCCTCGCGATCGCACAGGAAGCAGCCTTGAAGTTGAAGGAGATATGCAACCTTCATGCAGAGGCCTATAGCGGGGCCGAATTCCAGCACGGTCCCATCGCGCTCGTAACGAGCGGCTACCCAATCTTGATTTTCATGCCTGGCGATGAGAGCGCGGAGCTTCTGTCGGCCCTTGCGGCTGACCTCTGCCGAAAGAAGGCAGCCGTTTTCACCACGGGCCACGACGATCTGCGCGGCGCGGCGCGGCTGCCGGTCCTCCGGCAAGATCGTCCGGAAACCGATGCGGTTTGCTTGATTCAAAGCTTCTACGCGCTCGCGATTCACATGGCGGCCCATCGCGGCTTGAACGTGGATGAACCGAGAAATTTGCAGAAGGTCACCCGGACGAGATGAATCGAAATGACCTTCATGCCGTCACCGCCGACCATGTTTTTGACGGCGCCACGAGGCATGACAATGCCGCGGTCATCATTGAAGGATCGAAGATCGAGGGCGTGCTACCGCAATCCGGGTTGCCCGCAACGCTTGCTGCGCGACACCTCCCCGCGGGCGCTTGGCTCGCTCCAGGTTTCATAGACCTTCAGGTCAATGGCGGAGGAGACGTCCTCTTCAACAATTCACCGACAGCCGAGACCATCGAGACCATCGCGGCCGCGCATCGGAAGTATGGCACCACCGCATTTCTGCCGACGTTTATCACCGATACACGCGAAAAAATGCGAGCTGCGCTCGCTGCCGTTCAAGCGGTTGCCGAGACAGATCCGAGCGTGCTCGGGATTCACCTGGAGGGACCGTTCCTATCACCGGAAAAAGCGGGCGTGCATGATCCCCATCTGATGCGAATGCCGGATGAAGCAGACGTCGAAATTCTGTGCGGCAAATGGACAGGGCAAATGCTCGTCACTCTGGCCCCGGAGCGAGTCCCCAAGGGCTTCATAGCGAAACTGACCGGGGCTGGCCGTCGCGTGTCCCTCGGCCACTCGATGGCCACCTACGAGGAAACCTGCTCGGCAATGGCCGAAGGACTGAGTGGCTTCACGCATCTGTTCAACGCGATGAGGCCTATTGCCAGCAGGGAGCCCGGGCCGATCGCTGCCGCTCTGGAATCGCCTGCCGCGTCATATGGGCTAATTGCCGATGGTTGGCATGTCAGCCCGGCACTACTCCGGCTTGCCGTGCGAGGTTGCGGGAATCCGATGCTGGTCACGGATGCCATGCCGCCGGTTGGGGGCTCCAAGCCAAGCTTTCAGCTCTATGGAACCGAGATCCGGGTCGAGGCCGGCCGCTGTCTCAGAGCCGACGGCACCTTGGCTGGAGCCGCCCTCGATATGGCAACCGCTGTCCGCAATTGTGTGAACCTTCTCCAGGTCTCCCTGCCGGAAGCCCTGCGGTTTGCCTCGTGGAATCCCGCGAATTTCATTGGATTGGGGCACATGCTCGGCCGGCTCGCCCCGGGGTACCGGGCCGATATGGTGGCCATCGATCCGGAGAGCTTGGCGGTTCTGGGGACATGGGTGGCGGGGGCGCATCGGAGTTAACCCCTGGACTTTCGGCCGCAAATCAGCGATCTGATAGCTGAGCTGTTGCGATTCTTTCGGGCTGACTTACTCTGGCCATGTTTGGCTTGTTCTTGGCACCGCATTAACGCCTGACCTGTAATCTTCACCTTAACTTATGCCGAAGCCTTTCTTTATAGGCGTCGACGGAGGCGCCACCCACTGCCTGGCTCGCATCCGGGATTTGGATGGCCATTTGTTGGGCGAAGGGGTGGGCGGCCCCGCCAATATTCACTCAGATTTTCCGCTGGCAAAGGAGTCCATTCGCGGGGCCACGAAGTCGGCTTTGGCCGCGGCGGGCCTTGATGAGCAAAGCCTAAGGTGGGCGCATGTCGGGCTGGGCCTGGCGGGAGCGGGCCTAAAAGCCACGGCCGATCGTCTGCTTTCTGAACTCACGGGCTTTGCGGCGGTCGAGCTTCAAACCGACGCCTACGTCGCCTGGCTTGGAGCACATCAGGGCGGCGATGGCGGGATTGCCATATTGGGCACCGGGTCGTGCGGTCTCGCGATCGTAAATGGCCGGCGTATTTCCGTCGCCGGTTGGGGACCGGAAGTCTCCGATGAAGCGGGCGGACAAAGGATGGGCCGCGAAGCGCTTCGGCGTACGCTTTGGGCTTATGATGGCCGAGCCGAGAAATCCGGACTTACAGACGCCCTTCTGACGCGGTTCAACCGGGATCCCTCTCGAATTGTATCTTTTGCCGCAAGCGCGAGCTCGGCGGAATTCGCGAGATTCGCGCCATTGATCTTCAAATACGCCTCGGCTCAAGACCCTCTTGCGATCAAACTCGTGAGTGAAGCGGCCGAGGCCGCCGTAAGCATCATCGATAGGCTTCTGGCTGTTGGCGCGCCGGCAGTAAGCCTCATTGGCGGCCTTGCCGAGCCCCTGCTCTCATGGCTGCCCCCTCGGCTATCGGGCGTCATAACTCCCCCGCAAGCTGACCCCGCTGACGGAGCGCTCCTGATGGCCCGCCGGGCTTTTCTCAGGATCGACTCGGTCATGCAGCGAGCCGGCTAACCCGAAATCCGTTCGATCTGGGCGCCGCATCGGCCGAGCTTGTGCTCGATGCGCTCGAAACCGCGGTCGAGGTGATAGACCCGGCCGAT
>NZ_JBEVLL010000275.1:0-7171 GCF_040509215.1 Devosia sp. | reverse complement strand
GCTCCGGGCGCTGTTGCTGGGGCCGGCTGTTGGCGGGACGGGCGGCAGCCGGACGATCTTCGCGCGCTGACGCGCCGCCGTCGCGGCGCATGGTGAGGCCGATGCGTTTGCGGGGGACGTCGACTTCGACGACGGTCACCTTCACGACGTCGCCGGCTTTGACGACTTCGTGCGGGTCTTTGACGAACTTGTCGGCCAGTTGGGAGACGTGGACCAAGCCATCCTGATGCACGCCGATATCGACGAAGGCGCCGAAGGCGGCGACGTTCGTGACTGTTCCTTCGAGCTGCATGCCGGGTTTTAGGTGTTTTATGTCGTCCACACCTTCCGCGAAGGTCGCGGTTTTGAAGGCGGGGCGCGGGTCGCGGCCGGGTTTTTCGAGTTCGCCGATGATGTCGCGGACGGTGGGGAGACCGAAGCGCTCGTCGACGAAGACGCGCGGGTCCAATGCCTTGAGGGCTGAACCATCGGCCATGAGGGCGCGGACGTCGCGGCCGCAGGCGGCGACGATTTTCCGCGCGACGCCATAGGCTTCGGGGTGGACCGATGAGGCGTCGAGCGGTTCGGTGCCGTTGGGGATGCGGAGGAAACCGGCGGCCTGTTCAAAGGTACGCTGGCCGAGGCGGGCGACCGAGAGCAGGTCTTTTCGCGTCTTGAAGGGGCCATTGGCGTCGCGGTGCCCAACGATGGCTTCGGCAATGGAGGCGCCGAGGCCGGAGACGCGGGAGAGAAGCGGGGCCGAGGCGGTGTTGAGATCGACGCCGACGGCATTCACGGCGTCTTCCACCACGCCATCAAGCGATTTGGCGAGGCGGTACTGATCGACGTCGTGCTGGTATTGGCCGACGCCGATGCTTTTAGGTTCGATTTTTACGAGTTCGGCGAGGGGGTCCTGCAAACGGCGGGCGATGGAGACGGCGCCGCGCAAGGACACGTCGAGGCCAGGGAATTCGGCGGCGGCCAGCGCCGAAGCCGAATAGACCGAGGCGCCGGCCTCGGAGACGATGACCTTCATCGGCTTTGGTGCGGGCATGTTTGCCAGCATATCGGCGACGAGCTTTTCGGTCTCTCGCGAGCCGGTGCCGTTGCCGATGGCGATCAGTTCGACATTGTGGGCGCGGATGAGTTTGGCGAGTTCGACCTGGGTGCCCGAAACATCGTTGCGCGGCGGGAAGGGATAGACGGTCGAGGTGGCGAGGACCTTGCCGGTGCCGTCGACAATGGCGACTTTCACGCCGGTGCGGATGCCGGGATCGAGGCCCATGGTGGCGCGGGAACCGGCGGGGGCGGCGAGCAGCAGGTCCTTGAGGTTGCGGGCGAAGACGGCGATGGCTTCTTCGTCGGCGCGTTCGCGCAGGTCACGCATCAGATCGAGCGAGAGGTGCACATAGAGTTTGGTGCGCCAGGCCCAGCCGGCGACTTCCAACAACCATTTGTCGCCGGGAAGAGTGCCGCCGATCTGATAGGCCGAGGCCACCGTGCGGACGGCGGGTTTTACGATGGAGGTGTCGTCGGCATCGACTTCGATATCGACGGAGAGCACTTCCTCATTGCGGCCGCGCAGCATGGCGAGGGCACGATGGCTGGGGGCCGTGGCCCAGCGTTCGGTGTGGTCAAAATAGTCTGAGAATTTGGCGCCGGCTTCCTCTTTGCCTGCGATGACTTTGGCGCGGAGGGTGGCGCGCTCCTTCATATAGGTGCGGAGGCGGCCGACGAGATCGGCGTTTTCGGCCATCTGTTCGACGATGATGTCGCGGGCGCCATCGAGGGCGGCTTTTACGTCGGGGATGTCGTCGTTGAAATAGGACGGGGCGAGATCGGCGGGGACGAGGCGACGATCGTTGAGGATGGCTTCGGCCAGGGGACCAAGACCCCGCTCGCGGGCGATTTCGGCCTTCGTGCGGCGCTTGGGCTTGAAGGGGAGGTAGATGTCTTCGAGCTCGGCCTTGGTGGGCGCGGCAGCGATGGCGGCGGCGAGATCGGGCGTGAGTTTGCCCTGCTCGGTGATGGATTTGAGGATCGCGTCGCGGCGGGCGTCGAGTTCGCGGAGATAGCCGAGGCGCTCTTCGAGATTGCGGAGCTGGGTGTCATCGAGCCCACCGGTCACTTCCTTGCGGTACCTGGCGATGAAGGGGACGGTGGCGCCGCCGTCGAGCAGTTCGATGGCCGCCTTGGCCTGATCGGGCTTGGCGCCGATTTCCTGGGCGATGCGGGTGGCAAGGTTTGGGGTGGGGAGCGCCATGGGTCAGCCAGTCTGGATTCGAGTTGGCGCGACCATAATGGGGATTTAGGCGAAAACCCAATCATGAGGGGGAGAGGGTGTGGAAAGGTGGCTTCCGGGCCCGTCACCCTCGGGCTTGACCCGAGGGCTCTGTACTTGCCGCACGTCCGCGAAGTGAAGTGTCCTCGGGTCAAGCCCGAGGATGACGTGTGGTGGCTACACGCTCGACATTTCGCGCAGAAGCAAGGCCGGGCGGATGGAGAGGACGCGCAGGAGTGTCGTGGCGCCGAGGATGGCGGTCATGCCGATGAGGCCGGCGACGACGACGCCGATGGTGGCGGGATCGACGGCGAAGGCGACGTTGAGGAGGACTTGCGTCAGGAGCCAGGCCGTGAAGATGCCGGCGGGGATGGCGATCAGGGCGGCGAAGACGGCGAGGAGGAGGAACTGGATGAGCGCGGAGACGAGGATTTCGCTGCGCTTGGCACCCAGGACCTTGTTGAGCACGGCGTCGGATTCGCGCTGGCGGCGACCGGCTGCGAGGCTGCCGATGAGGATGAGGAGGCCATTGAGGACGGCGATGCCACCCACGGCCGCGACGGCGAGGGAGAGCTGGCTCAGCGCTTCGGTGATGCGGGTGAGTGTCGCGCCGATCTCGATGAATTTGATGTCGATGAATTCATTGGCGAGGAAGCGCTCCACCTCTTCTTCGCGGCCATCTTCTGCGGTGACGGCGGCGAGGATGGTGGAGGGATAATTGTCCAAAACGCCGGGGGAGAAGGCGACGAGGAAGTCGATGCCGCCCTGCCAGGCATAGTCGCGGAAATTGCCGACGGTGGCGGTGACCGTTTCGCCAAAAATTTCGAAGCTGACTTCGTCGCCGATTTTGGCGCCAAGACCCTGGCGCAGGTTCTGGTGCAGGGAGACGAGGGCGGGACCGGTGTAATCGGCGGCCCACCACTGGCCCTCGACGAGGCGCGAGGCCGGGGGTAGGACCGAGCGATAGGTCATGGGGATTTCGCCCGAGAGCAGGAAGGCGGCTTCGGGGCCATTGGCGGCGAGGTCTTCGATGGGCTTTCCGGCAATGCTGACGACGGTGCCGCGCAGCATGGGCGTGGCGGTGACGAGTTCGATGCCGTGTTCGGGGCCGACCGAGGCTTCGAGGGTCTGCATTTCGTCGGGAAAGAGATCGGAAGCGACGAGGGTCGGGGCGTCGAAGACGGAGGCGCCGAGGAATTCATTGCGGAGGTTGATGGCGAGGACCTGCACGACGACGAGGATCACCATGGCGAGGCCAACGGCGGTGACGACGGCCGAGGAATTGCGGGTGGTGCCGATGATGGCGCGGAGCGACTGGCGCAGCGGCCGCCAGCGGGCGGCGGGGAGTTTGGAAAGGCCGATGAGGGCGAGGCGGCTGCCGAGCTGCATGAGCACGGCGGCGCCGATGGCCGAACCGGCAAAGGCGAGGACCAAAGCGAGGTCGTTGGTGAGGACCACCGCGAGCCAGAAGAACAGGAGCACGGCGATAGCCAAAGGCAGGAGTTCGCCTGACGCCAGAAATTTGCGCCAATCGATGCGCGGGGCGCCGAGGCCTTTGGAGCGGAAAAGATTGGCCGGGGACACCATCTGCGCCTGAACGAGGGGCAGATAGGAGAAGGCGAAGGCGGTGAGAAGACCCACGGCGCCGGCGACGAGAATGGCGAGGAGGTCGATATCGCGAGCGAGCGGTATGCCGATGGCTTCGCCCACGGCGGGCAGGACAACGAGGCCTATGGTGACGCCGACGGCGATGCCGATGCCGACGCCGATGAGGCCGAGGGCAAGCACCTGGACGAGGAAGTGGACCAGCACGCGCCAACGCGAGGCGCCGAGGCTGCGCAAGACCGCGATGACGCCGGAGCGCTCGCCGATATAGGCGGACATGACGCTCCAGACGGAGACGCCACCGATGAGCAGGGAGCCGAGGCCCACGACCATCAGGAAGCCGGTGAAGAGCTCATAATAGCGCAGCATGGGGCCGAGGCCGTCGAGGGCCGAGCGGATTTCCCAGCCGGCATCGCCGAGTTCGGCGGCGAGGCGGTCGCGTTCGGCTTCGGTATCGCCGGAGGCGAGGAGGAGCTTGTAGCGGAAATTGGTGCCAAGGCCCGGAAGCGGCGAGGTGCGATCCGACACGTGGGCAAAGCCATCGGTGCTCAGGAGCGTCGAAAGACCCAGGCGGAAACCGCGGACGGGGCCATCGGGGAGGCCGGTCAGAGTGCCGCGGACTTCAAACTCGGTGCCGCCGATGGTGATGGTGTCGCCCGTTGTCAGGCCGAGCTGGTCGAGCATGACCGGATCGACGAGGGCGCCAAACATGCCGTCGCGCTCTTCAAGGGCGTTGAAGGGCGAGACCATGGCTTCGCTATCGCTGGTGCCAACGCCGCCGAGGAGCGGATAGCCGGGGCCGGCGGCAACGAGGTCGACAAAGGCCTCGCCGGTCGGGGATTCAGCGCCGAGATTGGTTTCGACGACGCTGGCGAGGGTGCCGGCCTGTTCGAGGATGGCGAGTTCGCTGGCATTGGCAGCGCGGTCGGAGCGGGTGAATTCGAGATCGCCGCCCATGAGCATGGCAGCGTTCTGGTCGACGGCGCGGGTGATGGCCGAGGAAACAGAGGAGACGCCGGCGATCAGCGCGGTGCCGACGGCGAGGCAGATGATGAGAAGGGAAAAGCGGGCCCAGTCGCCCGCCATTTCCTTGAGGCCGACGCGGGCCGCAGCAAGCAAGGCACGCATCAACGAGCGCCCGTGGTTTCGGTGAGCTGACCCTGTTCCATGGTGAAGCGGCGGTCGGTGCGTTCGGCCAGGTGCGCGTCGTGGGTAATCATGACCACCGCCGTGCCGTTCTGACGGGCGAGGTTGAACATGAGCTCGACGACAACGGCGCCGGATTTCTGGTCGAGATTGCCGGTGGGTTCGTCGGCAAGAAGCAGACGCGGCTTGGTGACGAGGGCGCGGGCGAGACCGACGCGCTGCTGTTCGCCACCGGACAGGGCCGAGGGGCGATGGTCCAGGCGCTTGCCGAGGCCGACGGCGTCGAGCGCGGCGGCAGCTTCCTTGCGCACGTCGCTGAGCTTCATGTCTGGGCGGGCGATTTCGAGCGCTAGGCCGACATTGTCGAGGGCCGTCAGCGAGGGAATGAGATGAAAGCTCTGGAAGACGATGCCGAGCGTCTGGCGGCGGAACACGGCCATGGCGTCTTCGTCACGCTTGGTGATGTCAGTGCCACCCACTTCTATCCGGCCGGCGCTGGCGCGTTCGAGGCCGGCGAGCAGCATCAGGAGCGAGGTCTTGCCACTGCCCGAGGGGCCGACAATGGCGACGACTTCGGCAGGATTCACCGACAGATCCACACCGCGCAAAATGTTGAGCGGCTTGCCGGCGACATCGACGCTATAGTCGACCTTGCTGGCGATGATGATCGGGGTGTTGGCCATATGAGCCGCTTTCCTGGGGGAAGCAGGGGCATCGGAAAGCGGGGACTGATCTGGCGCTGGCACGCTGCCTCCGGCGGTAGTGGTTTACGCAGCGTAAATGCCGCATCTTTGCTCAATCATATTAAACTGGCATTGTTGGATGAAGTACTAAAGAAGTCATGCCCGCAGGGCGGACAATTATGACCAAGAGGATTTGACGTGGTGAAGGGTGGGAAGAGCGCCATTGGCATGGCGATGATGCTGGTTGGCCTGGCCGCGGCGCCGGCGCTGGCAGGGCCGAGCGAGCAGGCGCTGCTGGCTTCCTATGTTGGCAACTGGCGCGGCGAGAGCATCTTGCAGGGGGGCGACAAGCCCGAACCCTTCCGCTGCCGACTGGCTGTAAGCCCCGGAAATTCCGGCAAAATCAACTATACCGGCCGTTGCACGCTGGTGAACATGAACCTGTCGGTTTCGGGCACTATCGGCTATGCCGACGCCAACTCCCAGTATGAAGCGGTGATGACGTCCAATGCGGGCTTCTCCGGTCTTGCCGTGGGCAAGCAGAGCGGCAACGAAATCGGCTTCGATCTCGTCGAGCGGCAGAAGGATCGCGGCGGCAATGACGTCGCCATCGGTTCGCGCATCTACCTCGTGGGCGATTCGATTCGTGTTGAATTCCAGGTCGAATTCAACAATTCGGGCAAGCTGCTTACGACCAGCGTGCCGTTCGCGCGCTGATCACAAGGTTTTGCCCGGCCTTTCGTTATGAGAGCCGGGCATTGGCTTTGCCGAAAGACGGGATGGGAGCGCGGCCATTCGCCCTCCCTAATGCTAAATATGAACTAAAACATCATATTTTTGCGGTTCGACCAAAGTCGAGCACGCTTTTTCGCTTTTTTCTTCGCTAACGCAGTGGCGGGCACTGGCGAAAATCCAAAAGCTCGCCTATCTTGCCATCGCTGCGCCGTAAATGACGCGCTCTCATACGTCCAACACTCGCAAGGAGAGGAATGACGATGACTACATCGCCGACCATTACCATCCATGCCGTGTGTTCGACCGTAGTAACCCGCCGTACTGACGCCAAACGCTGGCAAGGGTTCTGCTCGAAACGAATGTGACCTCGGTCACATTTCAGGTGTGACAGTCACACCACCGTCTCAGAGTTTCGATAAGACCCGCAGCGAAATGGCTTCACCGGCGTGGACAGTTCCACAGCCCGTGTTTTTCCATTCGTCGCGCAAGTGGAGATTCCACCCATGCAGGAAAACAGTTTTTCTAAGGCCGAAACGCTCCGGCCAACCGTGATCGAAGTCGGCGGCGAGCCCCAGGGCGTCGTTGTGCCGGCAGATGGCGGCTTCCGCTTCCTTGCTGTCAAGCTGCCGGCCTTCGTGGTCGACGGCCAGCATTTTGCAACCGTTGAAATCGCCCATCGGGCGGTGCGCGATGCCGTGGAGGGCAGAGCCGCCCTCTGACGGCCGCCCTCTTCCCATTGCCG
>NZ_JBEVLL010000274.1:0-10283 GCF_040509215.1 Devosia sp. | reverse complement strand
TCCGCCGCCTGGAATTTGCCCTTGGCCAATTGCTGCCAGAACAGCTTGTAGTCGGGCAGGGCGCTTTCGGCAGGATCGACAAACATCCGGTGATGCTTCCCGCGAACTTCGTCGAGCGTGTATCCCATCACGTCGAGGAAGTTCTGGTTGGCTGTCAGGATCGTGCCATCGAGTCCGAATTCGATGACGGCCAGCGCCCGCGAGATAGCGTCGAGCGTTGCTTGGTTCTCTTGCGCCTGAACCCGGCGTTTATTGCTGAATAGGCGGACGTCCACAGTGATCCCCCAGGGCTAAAAGTGGACCGAAGTTAACAACTTCTGATGAGCACTATCTTTCGGCCCTCGACCCTTTTCCGGCGATCCCGGAGTACGTATTTCTCCCAATGCGCCGACTTCGCTACTTTTCTGCTCAAGGGATGAGAGAAATTGTTTCATTGATCCATCAAGTCGCCGTCGCGAATCTTCTTTTTAGTGTCAAAAACGATCGCCACGGCCTCTTGCCATGGCTCAGATTTTCGAAGAAAGACAACGCGCGGCATTTGATGATGCCGCAGAGTCCCTGACTTCGTCTGGCCAGCTCCTGCTGTGCGGTTAGAGGATGCAAGAAGCATCCAATGGAGAGTGGGACATGGCAGAACGCAGTCCGGGTGTCCGGCAGTCCGACGAGTGGGTGCGTGCCGCCGAAGCCAGGCTCGGCGTCGGCTTCTGGTCTTGGGATATCGCCACGGCGCGACTCCATTGTTCGGCGGGTCTCTATGCCCTGGCTGGCATCAATCCGGCCGGCCTCCACCTCGACCTCGCTTTCCTTGAAACCCTGGTGCACCCAAGGGATCGCCTCCCGGTCGATGACCCAAACGGTTTCGTCACCGATTCCCGCCAGACCGACCGGCAGTTCAGGATCATTCGTCCCGACGGCCAGTTGCGGCATCTGCGCAGCGAGGCGCGGCGCCTGTTTGATCGCGACGGCAATGCAACTCGCGTTGTGGCAGTGGTTTCGGACATCACCGAGCGCCAGGACACAGACGAACGCCTCGCCAACAGTCGTGCCCTGCTGCAGAATATATCTCAGCTTGTCGGTGCCGTGCTCTGGATCGCAGACGAGGATGGGCGCCTCATTGATCACGTGGGCAGCGATCTGCTCGATGCCAATGCGGCCCCCGGCGACGATGTCACCAATTGGCGCACGAGCCTTCATCCAGACGATCTCGAACGCCTGCCTGACCTCTGGCGCGAAACTGTCGGCAATCGGAAGCCATATAGCTTCGCCCCACGCCTGCGCCTCGCCACCGGCGAGTACCAGCAGTTCCACATAGAAGGGCTGCCCTTCTCCTCGGAAATATCGTCCAACCTCTACTACGGTGGCTTTTCGAGCCGTAACGCGCGCATTACCGCTCCGCGCACGACAAGGGACGATGTCACCTCGCTTACGCCCGCTCAGGTCAGGGCCTGCCGTGCCCTTCTCGATTGGACCGCTGAAATGCTGGCGCAGAACGCCGGCATCTCGGTCTCGACCGTACGTCGCATCGAGGGGGCTGAGGCCCCCGGACAGGGCGACAGTCTTCGGCTTGTGCTCCTCGCCTTCCGAGAAGCTGGTCTCACCATCTCGCGCGACGAGCGCGGTCGGTTCTGCGTCTCCGACATCGGCTGATTGCGGGCATGTGGTGACATTTTGGTCAGCCGAGGCGCGGCGAGTGCCCGAAAGCGATCATCATCTGCATAAAAAAGATGCAGATAGCCCTAAAAACGATCAGCCATGCCATCGCGGCCGTCTGGGCACACCTCTCCCGGCTGTCCCAAGTCCATGCAACGGTTAATGTTTTTCATGGTTTGGCACGCTGGCATGGCCCGTGCATACAGGTTGGCGGTAACGGCCTAAGACGCTCAGTGGAGGCACAGTTGAAAAAAATCGAGGCTATCGTAAAGCCCTTCAAGCTCGACGAAGTCAAAGAGGCACTGCAGGAAGTTGGTCTGCAGGGCATCACCGTGACCGAAGCCAAGGGCTTTGGCCGGCAGAAGGGGCATACCGAGCTTTATCGCGGTGCCGAATACGTCGTGGATTTCCTGCCTAAGGTGAAGGTCGAGGTGGTTTGCCCCGACGAACTCGCCGAAAAGGCGATCGAGGCGATCCGCAATGCCGCACAGACCGGCCGCATCGGCGATGGCAAGATCTTCGTCTACTCGATTGAGCAGGCGATCCGCATCCGCACCGGCGAATTTGGCGACGACGCGCTCTGATCGCGTCCGCTGCACTACCAACACCTAAAAGAATCCTTTTGAGACAGGGGAAGACCGAATGACCACTGGTGCCGACATTATCCAGCGCATGAAGGACGAGAACATCAAGTATCTCGACGTGCGTTTCACCGACCTGCGCGGCAAGCTGCAGCACGTCACCATGGATGCGTCCGTCGTTGACGCCGACATGTTTGAAGATGGCGTGATGTTCGACGGTTCCTCGATTGCTGGCTGGAAGGCCATCAACGAGTCCGACATGGTGCTGATGCCCGACCCGAACTCGGCCTATATCGACCCGTTCTTTGCGGCCTCGACCCTCGCGATCAACTGCGACATTCTCGAGCCGGCAACCTACCAGCCGTACAACCGCGATCCGCGCTCGATCGCCAAGAAGGCTGAAGCCCTCGTCAAGTCGACCGGTGTCGGCGACACGGTCGTGTTCGGTCCCGAGCCCGAATTCTTCATTTTCGACGACGTGAAGTACTCGACCACCACCTACAAGGTTGGTTTCCAGGTCGACTCTTCCGAACTCCCGACCAACAACGATGCCGATTACGAATCCGGCAACAATGGTCACCACATCGGCATCAAGAAGGGCTACTTCCCGGTTCCCCCGCTGGATAGCGCACAGGACATGCGTGGCGAGATGCTCGAAGCCATGGGCCAGATGGGCATCATCATCGAGAAGCACCACCACGAAGTGGCTTCCGCCCAGCACGAGCTCGGCCTCAAGTACAAGCAGATGATCGCGTCGGCTGACGACGTGCTGATCTACAAGTATGCCGTGCAGCAGGTTGCCAATGCCTATGGCAAGACCGCAACCTTCCTGCCGAAGCCGGTTTACGGCGACAACGGTTCGGGCATGCACTGCCACATGTCGATCTGGAAGGACGGCAAGCCGCTCTT
This sequence comes from Devosia sp., assembly GCF_040509215.1. GTDB lineage: Bacteria > Pseudomonadota > Alphaproteobacteria > Rhizobiales > Devosiaceae > Devosia. The sequence continues at coordinate 7,143 of NZ_JBEVLL010000274.1, read as the reverse complement.
CGCTGGCGACCAGTATGCCGGCCTCTCGATGGATTGCCTCTACTACATCGGCGGCGTCATCAAGCACGCCAAGGCGATCAACGCCTTCACCAACCCGACCACCAACTCCTACAAGCGTCTGGTGCCCGGCTTCGAAGCTCCGGTTCTGCTGGCCTACTCGGCCCGTAACCGTTCGGCTTCCTGCCGTATCCCCTTCGGCCAGTCGCCGAAGGCAAAGCGCGTCGAAGTTCGCTTCCCCGATCCGCTGGCAAACCCGTACCTGGCCTACACCGCGCTGCTGATGGCCGGCCTCGACGGCATCAAGAACAAGATCCACCCCGGCGAGCCGATGGACAAGGATCTCTATGAGCTGCCCAAGGACGAACTCAAGGAAATCCCGACCGTTTCCGGCTCGCTCCGTGAAGCTCTGGAAAACCTCGACAAGAACCGCGACTTCCTCAAGGTCGGCGGCGTCATGGACGACGATTTCATCGATGCCTACATCGAACTGAAGATGCAGGAAGTCCTCCGCGTCGAAATGACCCCGCATCCGGTCGAATACGAAATGTACTACTCGGCCTAAGAGCCAGCGTAGAAATGAGAAAAGGGCCCTCCGGGGCCCTTTTTGCTTAAGGTGGCAGAGCGCTGTCTTGCATCCCTGATGAAAACGCCTTCTTCACCACTTCGGAACGAAGATTGCATTCGGCGGGGCGCAGGGCTCCGGTCCATTGGGTGAGGTATCGCTTATGACACCTCGAATCCGTATAGGGTTAGTATAGTCCGGTAGGCCCAACCGGGATGATCCGTACGGCCTTCAATATGCGAGTATCTGTGTCCGATCAAAGCGTTCCCGGTGACGATCTTGTCCAGAGCTTCGGCCTGATGGACAAGGGCGACTGCACTGGCGCCATGCGCTTTGCCAAATCGGCCTATCTCGCCGCGCAGCAGCAGGGCGACCCCGAGATGCTGGCCCGCTGCATGAGCCAGATGGCTTGGTGCTGCATGCGCCTGGGAGATGTCGAAGCGGGTCTTGAATGCGCCGTGGCCGCGAGACGGCTCTGGAGCCGGCTTGAAAACCTGCCCGAACTGGCGCGCATCAAGGCCATCGAGACCTTCCTGCTGCTCGATACCGGCCTCAGCGACGACGCGTTCGAAATGGCTTCGCTGGCGGTCTCGACGGCCGAAAGCTGCAATGATCCGCAGGCTCTGGCCTTCGCACTCAATGCCAAAGGCGTAGCGCTCGCCGTTTGCCGGCAAGTGTCCATGGCCGTGCCGCTGCTTGAGCGCAGCGCCGCAATTGCCGAAAGTGCCAGCCTCTTGGGCTTCTACGCCTTTGCGCTCCTGAACCTGGGCTTTTGCCACGCCAAACTCGCCGAAGAAGCCGAAGCCAGCGAGGACAAGGCTGCCGCAGCGTCGTGGCTGGGGCATGCCATTGCCACGACCGACGAGGCGATCTCCGCCGCCGCAGCCTGTGGCGATCTATGGATTTTGCGCGTAGCGCTCGGAAATTGCGCCGAGTACCACGCCCTGCGCGGCGACGTTGCCTCGGCGATGGTCCATCTGGAACGCTCCGCCGCGCTTCCCGGCGAGGGCGGCTCCAGCCTTCGCATCCACTATCTCTACACCCTCGCAACGGCCCGCCTGCGTAGCGGCGATCTCACGGGCGCGTTGCAAGCCGCCCAGCAATCTCTGGCCCTTGCCGATGAGACAGGGCAGATAGATCACCAGCTCAATGCCGCCGCCCAACTGGGTCGCGTATATGAAGCCCTTGGCCAGTACGAAGAAGCTCTGGCGCTGCAAAAGCGCTTCCACGCGCTCTATGTTCGGCAATCAGGCGAAACCACCCAGCGCCTCGCCAAGGCCGCCGAGCTGCGTGCGGAAACCAGTCAGCTTCGCGCTCGCGCCCGCGCGCTGGCCGCGGAAGCGCTGCTCGACGCGCTGACCGGCATGCCCAATCGACGCAGCTTTGAGCGCATGGTTGAAGACCTTGCGGGCAGCGAATACGCACTGGCCATCCTCGATCTCGACCACTTCAAGTCCGTGAACGACCATTACTCGCATCTTGTCGGGGATGACGTGCTGCGCCGTGTGTCGCGCACTCTGGGCTCGCATGTGGCGGATCTAGGCTTCGCGGCACGTCTCGGCGGCGAGGAGTTTGTCCTCATTCTGCCTCGCCACGATACGCAGCGGGCAGTCTCAGTTATCGAAGAGCTGCGCCTGGCGCTCCAGGACATCGATTGGAGCGACATTGCTCCGGGCCTGCGCACGACGGCCAGCGTCGGGCTGTGCTCGACCGCCGAAATCCCTCGCCACGACGAAATCATGATCCGTGCCGACCAGCGCCTCTATGCGGCTAAACACGGGGGCCGCAATCGCACCGTTTGGCGCGACGCCGATCACCTGAAGTACGCCGGTTAGGCCGGCCGCCACTTTTCGGCAGCTAATCACGCACCGCGCCGTTTCTTTGTCCAATTTTCCGTCCAACCGGCTATGAGATAAAGAGCACTGACTCGCAGCGAGGCACAAATGGCCCATACCGATGCCCTTCTCACGCCTCAGGAAATGGCCCAGGCCGATCGTTTTGCCATCGAAGGTGGAGTCAGGTCCTTCCGCCTGATGGAAGCCGCCGGCAAGGCAGTGGCCGAGGCCATCATCGAGCGCTACTACCAGCGCTCAGTCCTCGTGCTCTGCGGCACCGGCAACAATGGCGGTGATGGTTTCATCGTCGCCCGCCTGCTGCAGCAGCGCGGCTGGCCCGTTCAGGTGCGCATTCTGGGCGAGCGCGATACCCTCCGCGGCGATGCGCTCGTTGCCGCCGAGCAGTGGACCGGTCGCATCGATGCGCCCAGCGAAAAGGACATCGAAGACGCCGACCTGGTCGTCGACGCCATTCTGGGCGCTGGGCTTGATCGCGATGTCGAAGGCGAGATCGCCAGCATCATCGCCACGGTCAACAACTCCACGCTTCCTGTTGTCAGCGTCGACGTGCCGAGCGGCATCGATGGCGGCACCGGCGCAGTCCGCGGCGTCGCCATGATCGCCGACATGACCGTCACCTTCTTCCGGCTAAAGCCCGGCCATGTGCTGCTGCCCGGTCGCCAGCATTGCGGCGAAGTCGTCCTTGCCGATATCGGAATTCCAGATTCGGTTCTCGACCGCGTCCAGCCACATGCCTGGCAGAATACGCGCGAGTTGTGGACCCTCCCGACCACCATGGCCGATGGCCACAAATATGACCGCGGCCACGTCATCGTCGTGTCGGGCAGCGAGTTCGAAACAGGCGGGGCCCGCCTTGCCGCCCATGGCGCGTTTCGCGTCGGGGCAGGGGTCGTTTCAGTAGCAGGCGAAACCGCCGCGTTACGCGTCCACGCCGCCCATGTAACCGCTATCATGCTCAAGCCAGCCGAAAATGCCGGCGAACTGGCCGATCTACTCGCCGACAAACGCATGAATGCCGTCATCCTCGGCCCCGCCGTCGGCATCGGTCAGGCGACCCGCGACAAGGTGCTGGCCACGCTGTCCTCCGGCGCTGCCACCGTCCTTGATGCCGATGCCATCACCAGTTTCTCAACCGACAGCGAAGCTCTGTTTTCCGCCATCAAGGCCAATCCCGAACGATCCGTCGTGCTGACGCCTCACGAGGGCGAGTTCCAGCGCCTTTTCGGCAATGTGCCCGGCGGCAAGCTTGAGCGCGCCCGCGCCGCCGCCCAGCACTCCGGCGCCATCATCCTGCTCAAGGGCAGCGATACCGTCATCGCCGCGCCCGATGGTCGCGCCGCCATCAATGCCAATGCCCCAAGCTGGCTCGGCACGGCCGGTTCGGGCGATGTCCTCGCGGGCATCATCGGCGGTCTGCTTGCCCAGGGCATGAGCGGCTTCGACGCCGCTTGCGCCGGCGCCTGGCTCCACGCCGAAGCCGCCAATCGCTTTGGCGGCCCCGGCATGATCAGCGAAGACATTCCGCCCCTGCTGCCCGGCGTCTTGGCGGCCCTTTAGCTCCAGCGCACCATGAGCTTCTCCAGCCCATGGAAGTGGAACACGTCGTTGTAACTCGGCTTTTCCGCCAGCCGCAGCTTCGGTAGGCGCTGGAACAGTACCGACATGGCCTCCTGCAATTCGATCCGCGCGAGCGGGGCGCCGATGCAGAAATGGATACCGGCGCCAAAGCTGACATTGGCGCCATCCGTCCGGAACGGATCGAACCGCCCGGCATCGGCAAACCGCGAGGGATCGCGATTGGCCGCGCCCAGCATCAGCCCTATGACATCACCTTTGCGTAGCGGGATGCCTTCGACTTCCATGTCCATCAGCGCGTAGCGGGTGAAGAGATGCAGCGGCGCGTCGAAGCGAAGGCACTCTTCCACCGTTGCCTCGGTCTGCTCCGGCGTCGCAAACAACGTCTGGGGATCAAGCCCGCTTTCGAGAATGGATTTCACTCCATTGCCGGTCGTATGCACCGTCGCCTCATGCCCGGCATTGAGCAGCAGGATGGCGGTGGACATCACTTCATCGTCGCTCAGCTTCTCGCCACCCTGTTCGGCCGTCAACATGTGGGTGAGCAGGTCCTCGCGCGGCGCCCGACGGCGCTCGGCAATCACGTCGCGCAGATAGGTCATGAAATCGGCCGACGCCTTGTTGGCATCAAGCTCGGTCTCATAGGTCACCCCATACATGTACATGGTGACCATGCGATTGGACCAATTGAGCAATTGCGGCGCCGCCTCGGCCGGCAGCCCGATCATTTCGGCAATGATGATCGCGGGCAGGGGCGCCGCAAACGCCTTGATCAGGTCAACGCTATCCTCGCCCTCGAACCCGTCGATGATCTCATTAGCGAGCTGCCGGATCCGTGGTCGCAACTGCTCCACCTGCCGCGACACGAAGGCGCGATTGACCAGCATGCGCAGCCGCGTATGACCCGGCGGCTCGAGGTTCAGCAGCGAGTGCTTTTCGGTGAGATCAAAGTCCGCCACATGCGGCTTTGGCTCGGGCAGGCCAATTTCCTCGCGCGTCGCGACATGCAGGATTTCGCGCCCAAACCTTTTGTCGCGTAACAAAGCGCTGACCGATTTGAAATCGGCAAAGCACCAATGCCCATACTCTTCCCAAAAGAACGCCGGATTGCTGGCATGGCGCTCAGCGTAAAAGGCGTATGGATTTTGGAAAAACTTGGGATCGCGGGGTGGGGCGCTTGCGCGGCGGTCGTCTGCAACGTCGGTGATCGGCTTGACTTGGATAATGGCGGCCATGGTCGTCCGTGGGGCTTCTTTGGTCCCACCTTAGGCGGTGTCACAAACTCTGCAAATGCCTCTGGCGGCTGCACGAAAAAAAGCTCAAAAATTAGTCGAGCCGGTGGAGATGCATTCGTCGCGTCGCTGTCCAACCACGGAGACGAACATGAAATTCCTCTGTCTTTTCCACTTCGCCCCCGACGCTTTTGCTGGCGTCTCGCCCGAGGAAATGCGTCGCCTCGACGACGCGACCATCGAGCACGACCAAAAGCTGCGCGTCGGCGGTCACCTGCTTCTCGCCTCGCCCCTGGCCGATGTTTCGACCGAACAGGTCATCGATCGCCGCCGCCCCGTACGCATCAACGAAACGGACGGCCCCTTTGCCGAAGCCAAGGAAGTCATCGGTGGCGTCGTGCTGGTGGAAGCGGCGAACATGGACGAGGCCAAGGCTCTCTTCGCCGATGACCCGATAGCTGCCCATTGCCGCATCCAGATTCGTCCGCTGCGCGATGACGACCGTCACAGCGAAACCGGCGACGGGCGCCCCGAATTCAAGCTCGGGTGATTCTTTGCGCTGCATGCAGGGGTGGGCACCACGCTTCGCTTTCCCCTGCCACAGCAGGATCATGCCGAAAATGCTTGGCAAGAACCGCCCAATGATGTCTTGAGAGCGCCAAAACGCGACGAAGGAAATCCGCACGTGAGCGACATCACCGTTTCCGCAGCGATCGACGCCATCTACGCATCGATCAAGAATGACAACGAAGACATCGATCTTCACATCGCAGCGCTCAAGGCCGCCATGGCCCGCGAAGGCGCCAAGGAAGCTGTGTTCGAGATTGCCAAGCTCGCCCAGCCCAACCGCCAGGGCCGCAAGCTCATGCAGGCCTACTTCAAGAAGAAGGGCGTCACCGTCTCGTTCGCGTGAGGCACAAGTGCCGCAAAATCGGAAATCCCAAACGCCGTATTCACCTTAGTGTCACTGCGTGGGGGGCGGTCTATTGAAGCTGGCCCCATTGCCGCCTATTTGTGCCTTTACCGCCCGTTAAGGCGGCATAGCTGCAATCGGCCAGTCGCGCCGATTCGAAATTCACCCTAGCTTCTGCCTTGCCTAGTGCGCGTTCGGGGCAGGGGACCGGGGTCAACCAACTAAGCCTGCCGTCCGCTTGCGACGCCGACGGGGGCCAAGGGGCAAAATATGCGGGATCCGCACGATCTTTACATGAACACGCTCGTTCCCATGGTGGTCGAGCAGTCGAACCGTGGCGAACGCGCTTTCGACATCTACTCGCGCCTCCTGCGCGAGCGCATCATTTTCGTGACCGGTGTGGTCGAGGACAATATGGCCTCGCTCATCGTCGCCCAGCTTCTGTTCCTCGAATCAGAGAATCCGAAGAAGGAAATCGCCATGTACATCAACTCGCCCGGCGGCGTGGTGACGGCTGGCCTTTCCATCTATGACACGATGCAGTTCATCCGTCCGGCGGTTGCCACCATGGTCATGGGCCAGGCTGCCTCCATGGGTTCGCTGCTGCTCGCCGCCGGCGAAAAGGGCATGCGCACCTCGCTGCCGAACTCGCGCATCATGGTCCACCAGCCCTCCGGCGGGTTCCAGGGCCAGGTCACCGACATCCTGATTCATGCCAAGGAAGTCGAGGGCTTGAAGCGCCGTCTTAATCAGATCTATGAGAAGCACACCGGCCGGACCTACGAGGAAATCGAGAACGCTCTCGAGCGCGATCGCTTCCTCTCCCCGGAAGAGGCCAAGACCTTCGGCCTGATCGACACCATCCACGAAAAGCGCGCTGTTCCCGAGGCGCCGGTCTGATTTGACGCGCGTTAAGCACATTGCAGATGCGCCGTGGACTGTGATCCCCAGGCAATTGCACACAGCCGGAACGGCCTTTAAGGTCGTTTCGGCTTAGACTTTCTT
>NZ_JBEVLL010000273.1:0-5884 GCF_040509215.1 Devosia sp. | reverse complement strand
CGGCATATCGACGGGCTGCGGAGCAGCAAGGCGCGACCGGACCAGGAACCCTATGTCTGGGACGAGTCGTTCAAATGAGCCTCGCCCGGAAGCTGGCCTCGCAGTCCTCCATCATATTTGCGGCCCGTATTTTCGGCGCCGGCTTCATCTTCGTTGCCCAGGCGCTCATTGCGCGGCTCTGGGGCGCTGATCTCCTCGGTGAATTCCTGCTGGTTGTGGCCAGCGTCAATCTCGTGTCGGTGGTGATGCCGCTCGGCTATCACACGGTCGGGACCTACTTTGCCGCGGAATACCGGGCGCGCGGCAATCGCCGGCAATTGCTGGCATTTCTGACGCGGTCCTACGGATTTGTGATCCTGACCTTTGCGGGTCTGATCGTCGCCGGCCCCATGCTGCTTGATTTTATCGGCCAAGGGCAGAGCGCCGTGGCGCTGCATTTCGTCCCGTTTGCGCTGCTGACGCTGGGTACGGCCGTGGTCTATGTGAATAGTGCCACCCTGATTGGTCTCAAGCGACCTTTCGCGGGCTTCTTTGCCGATACGCTGCTGCGGCCGATGATCGTGTTGGCGTCGTTCCTCGTGGCGCTGGGCGTCGGCATTCCGGAAGCCGGCTTCACGCAGATGCTGTGGTGCATCGGTGTCGGCTATGTCGTCGTGTCTTCTGTGCAGTTCGGCTTTGTGGTGACGAGCCTGCCGAGGATTCCGCTCGGCGAGGATGATCTTCCGCCCGAAAATCGCCGCTGGTGGCGCTTTGCGCTACCCTGGGTGGTGATCAGCCTTTCCACGGACTTCTTCTTCGACATCGATCTCCTGCTGTTGAGCCATCAGCTTGGCCGCGAGGAGCTGGCGATTTTTGGCGTCTGCACGCGCATCTTCTCGCTCGTGTCCTTCGGCGTGGCTGCGGTCTATGCCGTGACCATGCCCGACATGTTTGAGAGCGAGGCCAAGGCCGATCGTACTGAATTCAACCGCAAGGTGGGTGAGGCCAATGTGGTGGCGAGCGGGGTGGCGTTGCTGCTGTTCTGCGTTGCCTTGGTTGGCGCGCCGATTGCGCTGATGCTCTTTGGGCCAGAGTTTTCTGCCGGGGCGATGCCGCTGGCAATCCTCTGCCTGTCGCTGGTGGTTCGTTCGGCCATGGGGCCGGCTTCCATCGTGCTGTCGATCCATGACCGGCCATGGGCGAGCCTGCCGGCAATTGCGCTGGGGCTGGTCTCGCTGTTCCTTGGCAATCTGCTGCTTGTGCCGAGCTTTGGGCTCGTTGGTGCGTCGCTGGCGGCCATTTTCGCCATCAGCATCTGGTCCGTCGCGCTTTGGCTGACGGCGCTGCATACGGCACATGTCGATGTGTCGATCATGCAGTGGTTCCGCTCGCGGCGACGCGTGGCGGCGGCAGAGTAGGAACCTCAGGCCCCTACGAGACCCTTCAACCGATTCTTGAGGCGTCCGAGGCGGCCGATATTGACGCCGCTGTCATAGCCTTCGTCTTCTTTGGTGTAGAACTTTTCGATCAGCAGATAATCCTGCCCGAAGATGTGCTGCTCAAGGAGAACCGTTTCCTTGTAGCCGTAGCGCTTGAGCAGCATGCGGGCGACTTCGTTGTCCGGTCGGACGAAGGTGAAGGCCTTGTGGAAGCGCTTCTTGTCCCAGTGCTCGTCAAAGGCGCGCATGCCGAACATGCCGAGCTTGGTCTGGCGATGGGAAGGGAACACCCAGCTCCAGTAACGGAAGACGGCGCCGCATTCGGGCCCGGAGACCATTGCGCCGCCGGGGACGCCATCGGCGCACATAATCATGATGTGCCAGGGGTCGATGGCCAAGAGGTTGTGGAGAAAGGTCTTGTTGAGGCGACCCATTTCATGGGCCTTGAAGCGGTCGCTATAGTGCGGCGAGGTCGCGATCACGTCCATGAGCTCGGCATGGATCAGCGGCACATCCTCGGGCTTGGCGGCACGGATGGTCATTTCGGCCATTGATCGCTCCCTTGCGCAAATCTGCGACATTAGTCTAGCGCGATGCCGTTAATGACCCGTGGCCTTCCACTTCGGTCGCTTAGTCAAGGGCTTGCGGCGCATCACGCCCCTCTCTAGAACGGTTCTCGGGAGAGACTAGGGAGGATGACAATGAGCGAAGAGCTCTTGTTCCAGCCAAGTGCGGCCGCGATCGCACATACCCAGACGACGGGCGAGCAATATACTGCGCAATATGAGCGTTCGGTCACGGATCCGGATGGATTCTGGGCCGAACAGGCCAAGCGCCTCGATTGGGTGACCTTTCCCAAGACCATCAAGAACACGACGTTCGAGTATCCGAACGTGTCGATCAAGTGGTTTGAGGACGGGGTTCTGAACGTTGCCGCCAATTGCATCGACCGGCATCTGGCCGAGCGTGGCGACGATATCGCGATCATCTGGGAGCCGGACAATCCGGACCATGAGCCGGAATATATCAGCTATCGCAAGCTGCACGAGAAAGTGTGCCGCTGCGCCAATGTGCTGAAATCGCTGGGCGTCAAGAAGGGTGACCGCGTCACCATTTACCTGCCAATGATTCCGCAGGCTGCCTATGCCATGCTCGCCTGCGCCCGTATCGGCGCGGTGCATTCGGTGGTTTTCGGCGGCTTCTCGCCGGACGCACTGGCCGGGCGCATCAACGACTGCGACTCCGAAGTCGTCATCACGGCCGACGAAGGTCGTCGCGGCGGCAAGACGGTGGCGCTCAAGGCCAATGTCGACAAGGCGCTGCAGGATTGCCCGGGCGTTCGCAAGGTGCTCGTCGTCCACAATACCGGCGCCGATGTGCCGATGAAGGGTTCGCGCGACGTGTGGTGGCACGAGGCCGCCGCGGGCGTCGAACCGTTCCATGAGCCGGAGCCGATGAATGCGGAAGATCCGCTGTTCATCCTCTATACGTCCGGTTCGACCGGCAAGCCCAAGGGCGTGCTGCATACCCAGGGCGGCTATCTCACTTATGCATCGCTAACGCACGAGAAGACCTTCGACTACAAGCGTGGCGAAGTCTTCTGGTGCACTGCCGACGTCGGTTGGGTCACTGGCCACAGCTATATCGTCTATGGGCCGCTGGCCAATGGCGCGACGACGCTGATGTTCGAGGGCATTCCGTCCTGGCCCGATGCCAGCCGCTTCTGGCAGGTGGTCGAGCGCCATAAGGTCAATATCTTCCACACCGCGCCGACAGCCATTCGTGCGCTGATGGGTGCCGGTTCGGACTTCGTCGACAAATTCGAAATGCCGAGCCTGCGCCTTCTGGGTACGGTCGGCGAGCCGATCAATCCTGAAGCCTGGCTCTGGTATTCCAAGCACGTGGGCAAGGATCGCTGCGGCATTGTCGACTGCTGGTGGCAGACCGAAACCGGCGGGCACATGATCGCCCCGTTCCCGGGCGCTTTTCCGGTCAAGCCGGGTTCCGCCACCAAGCCGTTCTTCGGTGTGCAGCCTGTGGTGCTGTCGCCCGAGGGCGTGGTGCAGAGCCAGACCAAGGCCGAAGGCGTTCTCGCCATTGCCGATAGCTGGCCGGGGCAGATGCGCTCGATCTATGGCGATCACCAGCGCTTCATCGAGACCTATTTCACCCAATACAAGGGCTATTATTTCACCGGCGACGGATGCCGGCGCGATAATGACGGCTACTATTGGATCACTGGTCGCGTCGACGACGTGCTCAATGTTTCCGGCCACCGGCTGGGTACGGCGGAAGTCGAAAGCGCGCTTGTGGCGCATCCGAAAGTCAGCGAAGCGGCCGTGGTCGGCTATCCGCACGACATCAAGGGGCAGGGCATCTATTGCTATGTGACCCTGATGGCGGGCGAGAGCAGCTCCGACGAATTGCGGGCCGAGCTCAAGAGCTGGGTACGCAAGGAAATCGGGCCGATCGCAACGCCGGATCTCATCCAGTGGGCGCCGGGCCTGCCCAAGACCCGCTCGGGCAAGATCATGCGCCGCATTCTGCGCAAGGTTGCAGAGAACGACTTTGGGTCTCTCGGCGATACATCGACGCTGGCCGATCCGGCCGTGGTCGATGACCTGATTGCCAACCGGCAAAACAAGCCGGCTGGCTAACGCTTTCGCGAGCAAAGCGGGCGCGACCATTGTCTCGCCCGCTTTTCGTGGCCACTCTGCGCGTCAGATTCGCCCCGCCGGAGTCCCGTTTTGCGCCCGATATTCGCCGCTGCCGTCGCATGCCTAGCCATTGCCGTGCCTGTTCACGCCGCCACGCTTGAGGAAATGGCGGGGCAGATGATCGTCATGGGCTTTGAGGGCGATGGCGCGGGCGATGCGAGCGTGGAGGCCATCACAGCGGAATTGGCGGCCGGCCGGCTCGGCGGCGTCATGTATCTCAAGAAGAACGTCGCCAGCCTTGAGGCTGTCGCGGCGATGAATGCGGAATTCCGCGCAGCGTCGCCGGACCTGCCGCCTTTCATCACCATCGACCAGGAAGGCGGCGCGGTCGAGCGGCTGACCAAGGACGTCGGCTTCACCGAAATTCCCAATGCCGCAACAATTGCCGCGCGGGATACGCCGGAGGAAGCGGAAGCGGTCTATGGCGAAATGGCCAAGGGCATTGCGGCGCAAGGGTTTACCGTCAATTTCGGTCCGGTCGCCGATCTCAACACCAATCCCAACAATCAGGTGATCGCCAAGTTTGGCCGGGCGTTTGGCGCAAATCCGGCGACTGTCGTCGACTATGATCGCGCGTTTATCGAGGGGCACCACAAGGCCGGTCTCGCGACGGCCCTGAAGCATTTTCCGGGACATGGATCATCAACCGCCGACAGCCATGAGGGCTTTGTCGATATCACCAAGACCTGGTCGGAAGACGAACTGAAGCCTTATCAGGAGCTGATTTCGGAAGGCGTCGTCGACATGGTGATGGTCGGCCATCTCTATCATGCGGATTACGCCGACAGCGATGGGCAGACGCCGTCTTCGCTTTCAGCACGCTGGATCGATGGGGTTTTGCGCACCGATCTTGGTTTTGATGGCGTGGTGATCAGCGATGATCTCGAAATGGGTGCCATTCGCGATCATTTTACGCTCGAGCAAACCGTGATCGAAGGGGTGAAGGCCGGGATGGATATCCTGCTCTTTTCCAATACCGGCTATCAGCGGCCGACGCTGTCGCGGGAGGTTCTGGATATCCTCGTCAAGCAGGCCGAGAGCGATCCAACCTTCGCCGAGCGCATCGAGAGGAGCTACAACCGCATCGTCGCGCTCAAACAGCGCCTGGAATAGGGCGCGATACCCAAGGAATCGTTGGGCTTTCCACCTCTTTCTGACGAAGCCGGTTTCCTCCGTCGCGCTGCGAAGCTAAAGTGCTGCGGTAACTTGGAGGCCAGAGGGCAATGACGGATGACCGCGAGGTGCGGCGCGTAAGGGCGTTGTTCCTGTCCGACGTGCATCTGGGCATGAAGCCGACCCGGGTTAAACAACTCATCGAGTTCTTGCGCCTGCACGACGCCGAGACCATTTATCTGGTCGGCGACATTCTCGATGGCTGGCGTCTGGCCAAGGCCTGGCACTGGCCGGAGGACTACAACGTCCTGGCGCAAATCCTGCTCGACAAGGCAACGGCCGGCACCCGCGTCGTCTATCTGCCGGGCAATCACGACGAATTCCTGCGTGAGTATCTCGGCACTTATTTCGGCGAGATCGAGCTGGTGGATCGCACGATCCACACGTCAGCGACCGGTCGCACCTATCTCGTGATCCATGGCGACCAGTTCGACGTGGTGGTAATGAACGCCAAATGGCTCGCCCATGTCGGGGATTGGGCCTACAACTTCGCGCTTCGCGTGAACATCGCCATCAACTGGGTGCGCCGCCGTCTGGGCCTGCAATACTGGTCGCTGAGCGCCTGGGCCAAGCAGA
>NZ_JBEVLL010000272.1:0-7649 GCF_040509215.1 Devosia sp. | reverse complement strand
CGTCAGGCAGGTTGCCGAGCCGCTCGGACGAGGTCACGGCATAGGCCTTCACTTCGCCGGCCTGGATCTGGCTCGTCGTATTGGTGGTCTGGTCGCAGATCATGTCGATCTGGCCGCCGATGATGTCGGTCATCGCTGGGCCGGCGCCCTGATAGGGCACGGTGGTCATGATGGTCTCGGTCGATTCCATCAGCAGCATGCCGCAGAGCTGGCTGGCCGAGCCGATGCCGGCATGGGCATAGGTGACGTTCTCGCCATTGGCCTTGATATAGGCCAGCAGTTCTTCAAGCGTGTTGGGCTCGAAATCCTTGCGGGCGACGAGCGTCATCGGCACGGAGGTGATGAGGCCGATGGTAGCGAAGTCGGTCAGCGGGTCATAGGGCAGGCTGCGGTAGAGCGTCGGGGCGGTCGACATGCCGATGTGGTGCAGCAGCAGCGTATAGCCATCGTTCTGGGCAGTCGCGACCTGACCCGCGCCCAATGTGCCGCCGGCGCCGCCGACATTCTGCACGACGACCTGCTGGCCGAGATCGCCGCTCATTACTTCGGCCACGAGGCGCGCCACCGTGTCGGTTGGCCCGCCGGCCGAGAAGGGTACGACAACCGTGATCGGCTTTGTCGGATAGTCCTGCGCAAAGGCGGTGCCGGACAGTGCGATAGTGGCAAGCGCCAGGATGGCGACGGTCTTTTTCATTGGATGTCCTCCCAAGATGGATATTGAACCCGGCTCCTCCGCCGGTCGATCATCTGCTTTGCAAAGCGTGTGCCAGATCGAAAGTGCAGGCCAGACCTGCGATTTCTGCAAGTCACTCTGGCGAAACTGGCAGAATATTGCCAAGATGTCGCCCAGGAGGTGGCAATTTCTTGCCAAAAGCATCAAAGCCAAGCCGTCTCGGCCTCAGCGAGTTATTGGGACGCCGTCAGCTTCTGTTGATTGGAGCGGCCCTTCTCGCGGTCGTGGCCAGCGGCTGGGTGGCCTTTGAAATTTCTCTTTCCGGAGCGCTGCGCAGCGGGGGCGAACAGGCCGAGCGTCGGTTGGTGCTGTTCGACCGAACGCTTGAAGCCATCATCGAGCGCTTCCATTACCTTCCCTCCAGCATGGCGCTGGCCGCAGAAGTGCGCGCTATCCTGGCCGATCCGGACAATGCCGAGCGACGCGAGCGCGCCAATGGCTTTCTCTCTCGTCTCAACGATACGGCCGGGGCTGGCGAGCTTTTCGTGATGGCCGCCGATGGCCATGTGGTCGCTGCCTCCAATTGGTGGGCCTACGATAGTTTCGTCGGCGAAAATCTCGGCTACCGGCCCTATTTCGAAGAAGCCATGGCCAATGGCGATGCGAAATTCTACGCCGTTGGCACCGTTACGGGCGTTGCCGGTTATTTTCTCGCCCGCCGCATCGATGGCGAAGATGGCCCGCTCGGTGTCGCGGTCACCAAGGTCAACCTCGGTGAGATCGAAGCCAATTGGTGGCGGTCGGGAGAGCTGATCGGCATCGTCGACACCAACAACATCACCATTCTCTCGACCCGCCCCGACTGGCGCTATCGGCCGATTTCTCAGGTTTCCCCGGCCGACTATGCCCGTATAAAACCGCAACTGCGCTATGGACCGCAGGGGCCCCGAGAGGCGCCCGTTGCTTCGGCCATCTGGGCCTCGCGGGACGTCAATTTCGCTTATATCGCGGGAGACGATGCCGACACATCTGGCATCTTCATGGTCGATGAATTGCGGCTTCCCGCGCACCAATGGCGCATCATCTCGTTCACGCCCACCGGTCCGCTTTTCCGTGGCGCCTGGCTTGCCGCATCGGCAGTCGGGCTCGGGGTTGCTGCGCTGCTATTGATCCTTGCGCTCTTGGCGCAAAGACGACGGCTCCTGGCGCAGCGCCTCGCGGAGCATGAGCGGCTTGAGCAGCGCGTCGCCGAGCGGACGGAGGATTTGCACATCGCCAACGAGGCACTTCGCGAGGAGATCGCTGAACGCATTCGCGCCGAAGATGCCGAGCGGCAGGTGCAGGCGCATCTTGTGCAGGCCGCAAAGCTTGCAAGCCTGGGCCAGGCGCTGGCCGGCGTCGCCCATGAAGTGAGCCAGCCCGTCGCTGCACTGACGACGCACCTCGCCAGTGCAAAGCTTCTGGCGTCACGTCGGCGCGATGAGGAAATCGGAACGGTCCTGGGGCAGATAGACAGGATTGTCGACCGCCTTGCCGGTTTGACCAGCCACCTGAAGACCTTTGCCCGCAAGCAGCCGACAGCGCCGATCGAGGCGGATCTGGGCGTGGTGATCGCTGACGCGCTTGATCTCGTCGATCACAAATTGCGGCAGGTCGGTGTCGATGTGGAATATAGCCGACCGCCGGCGCCCATCCGGGTTGTGGGCAATCCCGTGCATATCGAGCAGGTGATGATCAACCTCCTCGCCAATGCCGCCGACGCCATGGTCGGCCAAACAATGCGCGTCCTGTCGATCAGCGTGCAACAGACCGGAGCCACGGTCTGCGTCGTCGTTGCCGACACGGGCGTCGGCATCCCGACCGATGCCATTGGCAGCATTTTCGATCCGTTCTTCTCCACCAAGGGTCCGGGGGAGGGCCTGGGGCTGGGGCTCTCCATTTCCTATGGGCTCGTGCGCGATCTAGGCGGCAGCATTTCCGCCGAAAGTGTGCCGGGTCGGGGCGCCCGCTTCACCATGATATTGCCGCTGGCCCGACTGGCGGTACCAACCGAAAGGCAACGCGTTGACTGAGCCAACCGTACTCATTGTCGATGATGAGGAAATGATCCGCACGGCCCTGGAACAGTGGCTGCGCCTTTCCGGCTTTGTCACCCATGTGGCCGATAGCGCCACCGCTGCGCTCGAAAAGCTCGACGCTGTGGCGCCGCACGTCATCCTCAGCGACGTGCGCATGCCCGGTCTTTCCGGCCTCGACCTGCTGCGAAAAGTGCGTGAACGCATGTTGCCGGCCGAGGTGATCCTGATCACCGGACATGGCGACGTGCCCATGGCGGTGGAGGCGATGCGGCAGGGCGCGTTCGACTTCCTGCAAAAACCCTATGTTCCCGACGAGTTGGTCGCCAGCCTCAGGCGAGCGAGCGAACAGGTGGCCCTGAAGCGCGAGATCGCAGATCTGCGCCGTCGCCTCGACGGTGGTGAAACCGAGCTGGCGGCGCGGCTGGTCGGCAATTCCTCAGCCATGGAGCGCCTGCGCAATGCGGTGCGCGAACTGGCACAGATACCGACCGATGTCATCATTCTGGGAGAGACTGGGACGGGCAAGGAAGTCGTTGCGCGCTGTCTCCACGACTTTTCCTCCCGCGCCAAGGCACCGTTCGTGGCCGTCAATTGCGCGGCAATCCCGTCCGAGCTGATCGAAAGCGAGCTCTTCGGACATGAAGCCGGGGCCTTCACTGGCGCAGGCAACCAGCGCGTCGGCAAATTCGAATATGCCAATGGGGGCACACTGCTGCTCGACGAGATCGAATCCATGCCGCTCCTGGCCCAAGCCAAGGTGTTGCGGGTGATCCAGGAGCGCGTGGTGGAGCGGGTGGGCTCGAACAAGCAGATCCCGCTCGATGTCCGGATCATTGCGGCATCCAAGGTTGACCTGGGCGCCGAAAGCAATGAGGGGCGCTTCCGCGCAGATCTCTATTACCGGCTCAACCTCGCCACCATTACCCTTGCCCCGCTGCGGGAACGCGGCGAGGACTGCATCCTGCTCTTCCATCATTTCCTGGGCGAAGCGGCGCGACGCTTTGGGCGGCCGGCGCCGCAGCTACACCCGGCCGACACGCAGGCGCTGGTGCATCATCATTGGCCCGGCAATGTCCGCGAGCTCAAGGCGGCGGCCGATCGGTTTGCCATCGGACTTGACGCAACGGGTCGGTCGCTCGGCGTCATTCTTGGGTCGGCAGCCCCTGACATCCCCATGTCCGAAGGCGGTCTCAATGAGCGCGTCGCTGCCTTCGAGCGGCATCTGATCGAAGATGCCCTGACCCGCAACAACGATTCAATCGCCGCCGCCGCCGAGGCCCTGCAGGTCCCCCGCAGGACGCTGAGTGAAAAGATGTCGAGACTGGGCGTGCGCCGCTAGCAACTTCGCCGCCCAGTACTCGCTCAGACCGCCCGTGCAGGTATGGCCACACCCGCTGAATCGAACAGCACGGCCTTGCTGGCTTCCGGTTGCAGGTGCAGTTCCTGTCCCAATGCCACCGGGAAATCACCGTCAAGGCCAACGATGATCGCCTTGCCCGATGCCAATCGCAGATTGACGATCGTTTCGTTGCCCAGATGCTCAACCATGGTAACAGCCCCCGTTATCGCACCAGTGTCGCCGGGAAGGAGCTGGTGGGGCCGAACGCCAAGGGTCAACGCGCTGCCGACCGCGAGGCCTTCAGTTGCTACTGGAACCGAAACAGCAGTCATGTCCGGACCTGAAACCGTGACAGTTCCCGCTCCGACTTCCACCACCTTTACGTCGATGAAGTTCATCTTCGGCGAGCCGATGAACCCGGCCACAAAGAGGTTTGCCGGTCGGTGATAGAGATCGAGCGGCGAGCCGACCTGTTGCACCACGCCGCCGTTGAGCACGACGATCTTGTCGGCGAGAGTCATGGCCTCGACCTGATCATGCGTCACATAGATCATCGTGGCGCCGAGATCCTGATGGAGTTTTGAAATCTCCATTCGCATGTCCATGCGGAGCGACGCATCGAGATTGGACAGCGGCTCATCAAAGAGAAACACTTCAGGCTGACGCACAATGGCACGGCCGATAGCGACGCGCTGGCGCTGGCCGCCCGAGAGTTGCGCAGGCTTGCGATCGAGCAGGTGTTCCATCTGCAGGATACGCGCCGCTTCGCGAATCTTCGCGTCGCGCTCGTCCTTGGGGGTCTTCTTGATCCTCAGGCCAAAGCCGACATTGTCGTAGACGGTCATATGAGGATAGAGCGCATAGGACTGGAACACCATGGCGACGCCGCGATCGCGCGGCTGCATGGAGTTGACCACCTGGCCCCCGATGCTCAGTTCTCCGCCGGTGATGTCTTCCAGCCCCGCAATCATGCGGAGCAGGGTGGATTTGCCACAGCCGGACGGGCCGACGAAGACGACGAATTCGCCGTGCTCGATTTCGAGATTAACGCCCTTGATGACCTCGACTTTGCCATAGGTCTTCTGGAGGTTTTGTAGGCTCAGTCCAGCCATGATGCTCTCTCCGTTTTCCGCTTAGACCTTGGCGCCGGGCGGCAGTTTGTCGAGTTCAGTGTGCAGAAGGCCTTCCGCATCAACGCGCACCGGGATCGGGTCGGAAACCTGGCCGATGAAGGAGTCATCGGCGGCGTCATGGAGGAAGCCCATGAACACGAGGCCATTGTCGGTTTCGACGATCTTGCCGGCATAGCGGCTGCCCTGAGCGCCATCGAAGAACGGGCCGGGTGCAACTTTCCATGGGCCCCGCGGATCGTCGGCCATGAGATAATGCGAGCCGCGGACGGGCTTTTCAGGATTGAATTTTTTGTAGGCCTCGGACCAGTGCGAGCCATCCGTGCAGAACAGCATGTACCACTTGCCGTTCACCTCGAAGACCTGCGGCACTTCCATCTGGCCGAACATGCCGCCCTTGTACACGGGGGGCTGCAGCGTCCAGGTGTTGAGATCGGGCGAGGTGGCAAAGCCGACAGTGCCGCCGGCATTGGGTTCGGCGACGTCGGGCTGGCGGGCGACCATATACATGATCCAGCCATCGCCCTTTGGGTTCTTCATCACCCATGGGTCGCGGAAGGCGCGGTCGTGCCAGTGGCCAGGGGTATATTCTTCATAATCCGGGCCCGAAATATCGAGCGCCAGACCATTGCCGACGCGGGTCCAATTGTGGCCATCGGTCGAGGTGGCGTGGCCGATGCGCTGCTTCATGCCGTCTTCGGCATGTTCGGTGCCGGTGTAAAAGAGGTGCCAGAGGCCGGTGTCATCGCGCAGCGTCGAGCCGGTCCACGTGGTCCAATCGTCCCAGGCGGTCGGTGCGGCCGGCGCGAAGGTGGTGCCGAGATGGGTCCAGTTGATCAGGTCTTTGGAGACGGCATGGCCTTGGGTGACATTGCGGTGGCGCATGTCGGGATGGGCGAGGGTGTTGTCGGCCTGGAGGAAATAGATGTGGTAGTCATCGCCGTCGCGATAGGTCCAGAAATCCCAAATCCATTTGTCTTTAAGTGCGAGAACCAATGTCGTGTCTTTCTAAAGAGAAGCGTCAGCCCTTGATGCCGGTCGAGGCGATCGAGGTGATGAAGGCGCGCTGGAGGAAAAGGTAGAAGGCGAGTACAGGCAGGGTGATCATGGAGAGGTACGCCATGACTTCGCCCCAGGCCGTGTTGAGCTGGAAGAAGTATTGGAGGCCGACCATGACCGGCCGGAATTGCTCGGATTGAGTGACCATGAGCGGCCAGAGATACTGGTTGTACATGGCAAGGAATTTGAGGATCGCCGCGGTCGCAAAGACCGGGCCGGCGATCGGCACGATGACCATTGAATAGACCTGGAACCAGCTCGCGCCATCGAGACGCGCGGCTTCGATCAGTTCCTTGGGCAGATCGCGGAAGAACTGGACAAAAAGGAAAATGGTCAGCGCATCGGCGAGGAAGGGCACGATCTGCACGTGATAGGTGTTGAGCCAGCCCCAGGTGACGCCACTGCCGCCAATCCAGGGCAGGGAATTTACCACCATCAGCATCGGCACGGCGATGGTTTCGAATGGCACGATCAGCGTCGCGATGATGATCGACAGCACCACTTCCTTGCCCCGGAACTGCAGGAAGACGAAGGCAAATGCCGCCATCGAGCAGAGGAACAGCGAGCCGATCACGGTCAGTGTCGTGACCAAGATCGAGTTGAAGACGAAGAGCCCCACCGGCGCGCGCCGAAACGCGGCAAAGTAGTTCTCGAACGAGATGTCACCCACCGGCAGGAAGGCGCGGAACGAGGACGTATCGCGCAGCAATTGCAGGTCGGGCTTGAACGAACTGACCACCATGAAGACGATGGGAAAGACGAAGACCAGGGCGACAAGGATCAGCAGCAGATATTTGAGACTGATCTTGAGGCGTTGGTTCGGTGAAGTGACAGCGGCCATTTCTTAGCGCTCCCGGGTGACGTAGCGCTGGAACAGCGAGATCGCGAGCACCATGAGGAAGAGCAGCACCGAGATGGCAGAGCCACCGGCGATGTTCTGTTGCTCATAACCGCGCTGCACGGCCTGGAAGACTAACGTCTGGGTGGAATCGAGCGGCCCGCCATTGGTCATGACATCGATCTGCGCAAAGAGTGCGAAGGCCTGCATGGTGATGACGACGAGGATGAGGACGGCTGTGTTTCGTAGGCCCGGCCAGGTGACGAAGCGGAATTTCTGCCAGCTCGACGCGCCTTCGATATCGGCTGCTTCATAGAGCGTCAGCGGAATGTTTTGCAGGCCCGCCAGCCAGATGACCATGTGGAAGCCTACGGCCTGCCAGATCGACATGACGATGATGGCCCACATGGCCGTATCGGCATTGCCGAGCCAGTCGACGGGCCGGAAGTGCCCAAACGAGAGGAACTGCAACAGGTTATTCAGCAGCCCGCTGCGCCCGTCATAAATGAAGCGCCAGAGGAGCGAAACGACG
>NZ_JBEVLL010000271.1:0-5085 GCF_040509215.1 Devosia sp. | reverse complement strand
CCAATTCACATATAGACCAGACACTTACCTCTACTTGTAGAATCCATCTCGCAAGTTGATCCCGTGCTCGACATACACCTTCATCGCGCAAAGCATGCCCGTCCAACCCTCGCAATTGCCATATGACGCCTTCTGCGCCGCGGCATTGTCGCGCCAGCCACCCTCGTGGATTGTCACCAGCGTCCGCCCGTCTTCGAGACCCGCAAAGGTCATCGTCACGGTAGTTTCGTAATTGCCCGCCTCGTCATTCCCGTCTGCCGCCCCCCAGCGCAGCACAATCTTTTCGTCCTTAACCACCTCGACGACATGAACGGGAAACGCGCCAGGAAAATCGTGAAAGTCCCAGGTTACCGTGGCGCCCGTCTCCAGCCGCCCCTTCGCCCCACCCGTCGTGAAATAGCCAGACAATTCCTTCGGGTCGGCCACCGCCTCGAACACCTCATGCACCGGCTTGCTGATCCGCCCCGACACCGAAAATTCCGGGCTCGGTCGTGGCCCTTTGCTGACGACTGCACGCATTTTTCACTCCTCTAGCTTGACCCTCAAAAACATATGTTATAAAAATATAACATGTCAATCGACGACGCAGACGACCTGATTTTCAAAGCCTTGAGCCACCGCATCCGGCGGCGCATGCTCGATGCGCTCAAGGCTGGCCCAGTCACGACTGGTACGCTCTGCGCCGGCTTTCCCGAACTCGACCGCTGCACCGTCATGCAGCATCTCGGCGTCCTTGAAGAAGCTGGCCTTGTCGTTGCCGAACGCCGCGGTCGCGAACGCTGGAACCACCTCGACGCCCTGCCGGTCCACGCCATTCACGAGCGCTGGATCGGTCCCTACGCCGCCTACGCGACCAGCATGCTCAGCCGCCTCAAGCAGGAAATGGAACTCAGCGAATAAATCCTGCCGTCAGGCCTTGGCCTTCCCGGCCACATGGTTCTAGTCTCAAGCGGAATCGTCCTGACCGAACTTGAGCCCATGGCAACGACTTACGCATCCCCCATCGCCGGCCTGCCCGCGCAGATGGCACTCCACACCGGCCGCGCCACCTTCAACGAGGCCTACGCCCTCATCCCCAACGGCGTCATGCGCGACATCGTTACCTCCTACCTGCCCCATTGGCGCGACACGCGAGCCTGGATCATCGCCCGCCCCCTCTCGGGTTTTGCCGAGACCTTTTCGCAGTACATCGTCGAAGTCTTTGCCGGCGGCGGCAGCGAACGTCCGGAACAGAACCCCGAGGCCGAAGGCGTCATCTTCGTCGTCGCCGGTCAGATCAACCTCACCATCGCCGGCGAGCCGCATATCCTGAAGGAAGGTGGCTACGCCTTCCTGCCTCCCGGCACGCATTGGAGCATCGTCAACCGCACGACGTCGCCCGCCCGCTTCCATTGGGTGCGCAAGCGCTACGAAGTGGTCGAGGGTATCGACATCCCGCCCGCCTTCGTTACCAACGAACAGAACGAACCCATCCGCTGGATGCCCGGCACCAAAGACACGTGGGGCACGACACGCTTCGTCGAACCGACCGATCTCCGCCACGACATGCACGTCAATATCGTCACGCTCGAGCCCGGTGCGGTCATTCCCTTCGAGGAAACCCACGTCATGGAGCACGGCCTCTATGTGCTCGAGGGCAAGGCGGTCTACCGGCTCAATCGTGATTGGGTCGAGGTCGAACCCGGCGACTTCATGTGGCTCCGCGCCTTCTGCCCCCAGGCCTGCTATGCCGGGCCCGAGCGCTTCCGCTACCTGCTCTACAAGGACGTCAACCGCCACGCGAAGCTGCCGTTCTGACCATGAGCGACCGCACGATCTACATCGAGCCGCTGACCCCCGACGCCTTCGCCCCTTTCGGCCAGGTGATCCAGACCTCAGGCGCGCATCACTATCCCATCAATGCCGGCAAGACCGAGCGTTTCCACGATCTTGCCAAGGTAGAGCTGGGCGGCGTTCACGCCCGCCCGCTCATCTCCATCTTCCGCGGCCAGCCCTATGCCCTGCCGCTCAGTCTGACCCTCCTCGAACGCCACCCCCTCGGCAGCCAGGCCTTCTATCCGCTAGGCGAGGCCCACTGGCTGGTGATCGTTGCCGAGGACCATGGCGGCACGCCCGCCAACATCCGCGCTTTCCTCCCCGGCCCCGGCCAAGGCGTCAATATCGCCATGAACACCTGGCATGGAGTTCTCACGACGCTCGACAGGGAAACCGACTTCATGGTCGTGGACCGCGGCGGGGACGGCAACAATCTCGAAGAATTCCCCTTCGACCCGCCCTTCCTCGTCACCCATCGCGAACGAGGTGCTTAACCGCTTCGTCGGCTTTGCCTCGCCAGTCGTCCCGGGCTGGTTTACGCTCAAGACAACAGGGAGGACTGCCATGCTGAACCGGTTCCTGACACTCATGCTCTCGCTATTTCTGTTTGTCAGCGCTGCCAGCGCTGATGATCTCACGCTGACGGGCGATGTCTTTTATCGAGAGCGCATGGCCCTGCCGCCCGGCGCAAGCCTGCATGTCGCACTCGTGGCCCTGCCCGACAGCCAACCCGTTGTCGGGGCCAGCGCTTCCATTCCTGCCGGTGGCCAGGTGCCGCTGCAATTCTCCCTCGCTATCCGCAGCGACGTGGCAAAATCGGGGGCAACCTTCGGCCTCGTCGCCGAAATCCGCGTTGGCGGAGCTGCCATGTGGCGCAACGACGTGGCGATCCCGGTCGATCTGACGGCGCCCGCTCCGGTCTCGATCCTCGTCACCCGCACCCATACCGTCCCATCTCTGCCGGACCCCGAGCCCCAAGTGGACCAGAAGCTCATCAACACGACCTGGACCGTCACCAGCATCGGCGGCAGCCCCACCCTCGGCATGCAGCCGCTGACCCTTGCCATCGCCGCCGATCTCCGCGTCGATGGTCACGCTGGCTGCAACAGCTTTTTCACGCAGGCGACAATGGATGGGACAAAGCTGCAATTCGCCCATCCCGCTTCAACGCGCATGGCCTGCGAGCCAGCCGTCATGGCGCAGGAAAGCGCCTTCTTCGCCGCCCTCGTCGCCGTGAACGGTTACGACATATCCGACGACACAATGCGCCTCCTCGATGCGGCCGACGTGCCGCTGATCGGCCTCGTGCGCACCAAGGAGTAGCCGATTTGGAAACTGCCGACTTCATTTCGCGCCTGCTCGACGTCATCGAGCATGACGTGGTCCCCATGACGGCGCGCGGTGTCGCTGAAGGCAACAAGCTCTTCGGCGCTGCCATCCTGCGGAAGTCGGATCTGTCGGTGGTTGTGGCCGAAACCAATAACGAGACGGAAAACCCGCTCTGGCATGGCGAAATGCACGCCATCAAACGCTTCTTCGAACTCCCCAAGGACCAACGCCCGGCAACCAAGGATTGCGTCTTCCTGACCTCGCACGAGCCTTGCTCGCTCTGCCTCTCCGGCATCACCTGGTCAGGCTTTGATAATTTCTATTATCTCTTCACTTACGAAGACAGCCGCGACAGCTTTGGCATCCCGTACGACATCCAGATCCTGCAGGCCGTCTATGCCGTGCCCGATCCCGATCGCGCCGCCGTCGCGCCGGAGCGCCCGCTCTACAATCGCAGCAATGCCTTCTTCAAAAGCCGCGGCCTCCAGGAAATGGTAGCCGGCCTCGATCGCGGCCATCGCGAAAACCTGCTTGCCCGACTCGACGACATCACCGCCGCCTATGCCGATCTCTCCGCCGTCTATCAGCGTGACAAGGGCAACAAGGGCATCCCGCTCGCCTGAAACTTGCGCAGCGATTTCAGCGGCCGGCGTGTGACGCCAGCCACCATCTCCCTCGCTTTCGGGATCGGCAACACCACGCGCCACAGGCTCAGGTTGAGCCTGTCGCGATCTGAAAGCGCTGCCTTATTCATGAATGCCCGCCTGCGCAGAAGCCTCGTCTACCGGCATTTCGGCAAAGGATGCCGCAAGCGTGATGAAGCTCAAAGCGGCGACGAACAGCGCCGATAGCAGGACTTGGGACTGAGCGGGTTTAGAAAGGAGCGGACGCATTTGATGTTGTTTTCCCTCAACTTTTCGTCCACGCGTTTCACGCAGGACGCATTGTAGCAACGTTGGAACAAGCGATATCGCTCCACGGCTGAATGGGTCACGAATGCGTGATTAATGTTTCGTTCATATTCCCGCCGCGTGCATGGCAGGCATGTGGCGCGAACCTTTTCCGTTCCCCGACGTTCCTTTGCATGAGCCCCGAAGTGCCACGCGAGGAATCCAATGAACGAGACCCTTCTCAAGAACGGCGCTGAGGTCCCAGCGCTTGCCCTGTTCACCGACTTTGACGGCACTCTGGTGGAGATTGCCGAAACCCCTGACTCGATCGAGGTCCCCAATGATCTCGCCGAGCAGATAAACCGCATCACCCGCGAATTCGACAACGCTTTCGCCGTCATCACCGGCCGCGAAATTTCCGATATCGACCGCTTCCTGGCGCCCTTGCACCTGCCGATTGCCGGCGCCCATGGCTCCCAACGCCGCCGCGCCGACGGCTCGATGGAAGAAGTCGACGAAGACCTGATCGTGGGCGCCGAAGAAATCGCCCGCGCCATCGAGCCTCTCGCCATGGCGCATCCCGAACTCCTGATCGAGCCCAAGCCCGGCACCGTGGCCCTCCACTATCGCCAGGCACCCGAACTGGCCGACGCCTGCCTCCGAGCCCTTGAAGAAGTGCTCACCGACCACCCGCAATATTCGGTGGTTGAGGGCAAGATGGTCTACGAGGCCCGCCCGATCGGCTTCGACAAGGGCGCTGCCCTGCGCGCCTTCATGCAGGAAGAACCCTTCATCGGCCGCACGCCCATTTTCATCGGTGACGACGTCACTGACGAAGACGCCTTCCGCGCCGCCCAGGAACTCGGCGGCGTCGGTATCAAGATTGGCCCCGGAGACACCGCCGCCCGCCTGCGCATCGCCGATGTCACCTCGGTCCGCGCGCTGATCGGCGGCCTTGGCAACCTCGTGCACCGCGAAGAGCCGGTGTTGACCGAGACCACGGCGAACTGACCTTCGCCTGACCGCACCATAGACACGATCTCGGCCCGGG
>NZ_JBEVLL010000270.1:0-8332 GCF_040509215.1 Devosia sp. | reverse complement strand
CCTTAGACCGCCATCCCCAAACCGTCACCCGCGGGCTTGACCCGAGGGCTCTGCACTTGTTGCGTCATCGGCAAGTGAAGTCTCCTCGGTCAAGCCCGAGGATGACGCCTGGTGGTTCAGCCGATAAGCGGGTGAGGGGGCCTTCGATGGGCTGTCATCCCCCATTCACCCGCCTGCAATCGCCCCTTCACGCCCCGGGCCTAGAAAATCCCACCATCGCCCGACGGAGGTTTTCCATGCTGCTCAAGACCAAAGCTCTCGCCGCTCTCGCCATTCTGCTCACCACGCCCGCCTTCGCGCAGGACGCGGCCATGAAGGTCGACCTCCTCGGCTCGATCACGCTGCCCACCGGCCTCATCATTGCCGGCGAGGAATTCGGCGGCATTTCCGGTCTCGATTACGACGCTCGCTCGGGCCTTTTCTACGCCATCTCCGACGACCGCTCGCAGCGCGCGCCCGCCCGCTACTATGAAATCGGCCTCAAGATCGACGCCAAGGGTCTCTCGGCTGTCGACGTCATCCGCCGCGTGACCCTGCGCGACCTCGAAGGCAATGCCTTCCCCTTCAATGGCATCGACCCCGAATCCATTCGCTTCAACCCCGCTACCCGCACCATTCTCTGGTCGAGTGAGGGCGACGTCTCCGGCCGTCCCGGGATTTACGAAGCCCGTCTCGACGGCACCATGCTCCGTTCCTTCGCAGTGCCGGACTACTATGCCCCCAACGCCGATGGCACCGCCGGCGTCTACGGCAATCTGGCATTCGAAGCCCTGACCCTCTCGACCGACGGCAAGACTCTCTACGCCGCGACCGAAAACGCCCTCGCTCAGGATGGCGCCAAGGCAACTCTCGAAGCCGGTTCGCCCTCGCGCGTCATCGCCTTCGACCTCGCCTCGGGCCAGCCGGCTGCCGAATACCTCTACGAAACCAACCCGATCGCTATCGCGCCCACCGCGACCACTGGCGACGTCTTCAACGACAATGGCGTCTCCGAATTCCTGATGCTGGGAGACGGCCGCTTCCTCGTCGTCGAGCGCTCCTTCGCCTCGGGCGTCGGTAACCAGATCAACTTTTTCACCGCCAGCCTCGATGGCGCCACCGACATCAACGGCCAGGAAAAGGCCGCCGCGGATGCCGTGGCCATGACCAAGGAACCGGCCTTCACTCTCGCCGAAGGCGATTTCGGCCTCGACATCGACAATATCGAGTCTGTGACCTTCGGCCCGGAGGTTGATGGAAAGAAGACTTTGGTCATCGCCTCGGACAACAACTTCAACGCCAACGGTCAGTTCACCCAGTTCGTGGTGCTTACCGTCGAATAAGTGCTGCCTGTCAGTTAGATAGCGATTTCAGCGCCAAGTGTTCGCGAAGTGATGAAGCTAGGGAAGGGGCCTTTAGGGCCCCTTTCTTCTTGCTCGAAAGTCCACTCTTGACCGTGACAGGTAAAAATGGAATGTTTGTTTCGTGAATGATCCAAAATGGAATGTATAAGCCATTTGTGATCGTGGTTCACAAGGGAGGAAATCGATGAACATTCTGACGAAGGGCCTGGCGGCCCTGGCGCTGGCTGCCATTGCATTGCCAGCCGTTGCCATCCCGGCTGCTGCCGAGGGCGAGCGTTTCGTACTCGTGTCTCACGCGCCGGATTCCGATAGCTGGTGGAACACCATCAAGAACGCCATCGCCCTGGCTGGCGAACAGATGGGCGTGACCGTTGAATACCGCAATCCGCCCACCGGCGACCTCGCCGATATGGCTCGCATCATTGAGCAAGCGGCCGCGTCCAATCCCGATGGTATCATCTCGACCATCGCCGACTTCGACGTTCTGTCCGGCCCGCTCGGCGACGCCGTTGCGCGCGGCATTCCAGTCATCACCATCAATTCGGGCACGGTGGAACAGTCCAAGCAGATTGGCGCGCTGCTCCATGTCGGTCAGCCTGAATACGACGCCGGGTTCGGTGCCGGTGAAAAAGCCAAGGCTGCTGGCGTCACCAGCTTCCTCTGCGTCAATCACTACATCACCAATCCCGCCTCGGTCGAACGCTGCCAGGGTTTCGCTGACGCGCTTGGCGTCGAGCTCGGCAATCAGATGATCGACGCCGGCCAGGACCCCGGCGAAATTCAGTCCAAGGTCGCCGCCTATCTCCAGACCAATCCCGATACCAACGGCATTCTGACCCTGGGCCCCACCTCGGCCCATCCGACGATTGCTGCGCTCAACGCCAACAGCAAGGCGGGCGCGATCTTCTTTGGTACCTTCGATCTCTCGGGCGAGATCGCCACGGCGATCAAGGATGGCACCATCAATTTCGCCATCGACCAGCAGCCCTTCCTGCAGGGCTACCTGCCGGTCGTCATCCTGACCAATCTGGCCCGCTACGGCGTGGTGCCCGGCAATTCGATCAATTCCGGTCCGGGCTTTATCACCAAGGACAATATTGGTCTCGTCGAGCAACATGCCGGTCAGTACCGCTGATTTCTAAGAGCTCGGGGCCGCTTCGGCGGCCCCGGTTGCCAGTGTTGCGCCCGATCCCTGGCCAAGTGTCCGCAGGACCTCGGCGCACCCTTCTTCAAAGGTAAGCAAAATGGTTGACCAGCCTTCGGGTGCGGCGGCCGCGGACGAGCGCATGCAGCGCCAGTCGGCCCTGCGCCGAGCCTTCGTGCGCCCCGAATTGGGCGCGATGACCGGAACCGTCCTGGTCTTTGTCTATTTCGCCATAGTCGCGGGCGGCACCGGCATGTTCGCCGCCGATGGCATCATGAACTGGGGCGTCGTCTCTGCTCAGTTCGTCATCATCGCAGTCGGTGCCTGCCTCTTGATGATCGCGGGTGAATTCGACCTTTCCGTCGGCTCGATGATCGGTTTTGCCGGCATCGTCATCGCACTGCTCAGCGTGCATCTCGGTTGGCCCATGTGGGCCTCTATCATCGCCGCCTTCATCGTCGCCATGCTCATCGGCATGGCCAATGGCTACCTCGTCATCAAGACCGGCTTGCCATCCTTCATCGTCACCCTGGCCTCGCTCTATATATTGCGCGGTCTCACCATCTACTTTTCCATCGCCACCACCCGCCAGACCATCATCGGCGGCGTCCGCGAAGCGGCAGAAGGCGATTGGCTCGCTCCGCTTTTTGGCGGCAAGATTCTCGGCTTCTTCTTCACCTGGCTCGCCGACATCGGCCTCATCGCCACTTTCCAGGCCGGCAACCGGGCAGGACAGCCCGTCGTCGATGGCATTCCCATGTTGATGGTCTGGGCGCTGGCGCTCATCATCTTCGCCCACATCCTGCTGACGCGTACCCGCTTCGGCAACTGGATCTATGCCGCCGGCGGCGATGCCAAGGCAGCCCGTTACGTCGGCGTTCCCGTCAATCGCGTGAAGATCGCCATGTTCGTCTTCTCGGCGTTCTGCGCGACGATCTTCGCCACCTGTCAGGTGATGGAATTCGGCTCCGCCGCCGCCGACCGCGGCCTCCTCAAGGAGTTCGAAGCCATCATCGCCGTGGTCATCGGCGGCGCACTCCTTACGGGCGGTTATGGCTCCGTCATCGGCGCCGCCCTCGGTGCGCTGATCTTCGGCGTCGTGCAACAGGGCCTGTTCTTCGCCGGCGTCGAAAGCTCGCTCTTCCGCGTCTTCCTCGGCGTCATTCTTCTCTTCGCGGTGATCCTCAATACCTATATCCGCCGCCTCATCACAGGGGAGCGCTAAGCCATGGCTGACACACCCCTCATAGAACTCATCGACATCAAGAAGCAGTTCGGCCCCGTCATCGCCCTCAATGGCGTCTCGGTCTCCGTCATGCCCGGCGAATGCCATTGCCTCCTCGGCGACAATGGTGCCGGCAAGTCGACCTTCATCAAGACCATGGCCGGCGTCCACAAGCCGACCTCCGGCGAAATCCGCATGAACGGCCAGAAGATGGACTTCGCCAATCCGCGCGACGCGATGACCGCCGGTGTCGCCACAGTCTACCAGGACCTGGCGATGATCCCGCTCATGTCGGTCACGCGAAACTTCTGGATGGGCCGAGAGCCGCGCAAGGGCTGGGGACCATTCCAGTTCCTCGATATGGACAAGGCCAATCGCGTCACCCTCGAAGAGATGCGCCGCATGGGCATCAACCTACGAGAGCCCGAACAGGCCGTCGGCACACTCTCGGGTGGCGAACGCCAGACCGTCGCCATCGCCCGCGCCGTCTACTTTGGTGCCAAGGTGCTCATCCTCGACGAGCCAACCTCCGCCCTCGGTGTCCGCCAGACTGCCAACGTCCTCGCCACCATCGATCGTGTCCGAAAGAGCGGCGTCGGCATCATCTTCATCACCCACAATGTCCGCCACGCCATGGCCGTGGGCGATCGCTTCACCGTCCTCAATCGCGGCAAAACGCTCGGCACCGCCCGCAAGGGCGAACTCAAACCCGAGGAATTGCAGGACATGATGGCCGGCGGCGCCGAACTGGCCGAACTCAGCAGCTCCCTCGGCGGCACCATCTAGCAATCGACCGGGGCGCTACGGGCGCCCCGCCTTTATCTTGAGGACATCATGACAGATACCATCGGCGTCGGCCTCATCGGCACTGGCTATATGGGCAAGTGCCACGCCTTGGCCTGGACCTCGGTCAAACCCGTCTTCGGCTCCGGCCCCCGACCGCGCCTCGTCCACCTCGCCGAAGCCAATATCGACCTTGCCCGGCAGCGCGCCGAAGAATTCGGCTTCGAACGCGCAACGGCCGACTGGCGGGAATTGATCGCAAATCCCGAAGTGCAGGTGGTGTCCATCACCACCCCCAACGCCTTCCACGCCGAAATGGCCGTGGCCGCTCTCGAAGCCGGCAAACACGTCTGGTGCGAAAAACCCATGGCTGTCGGCTTCTCCGAGGCGCAACGCATGGAAACGGCCGCTCGCAAAAGCGGCAAGGTCGCCATCCTCGGCTACAACTATATCCAGAACCCGCTCGTCCGGCAGATCGGCGAACTCATCGCCTCCGGCGCCATCGGCACGGTGAACCACGTCCGCGTCGAGATGGACGAGGATTTCATGGCCGACCCCGAGGCCCAGTTCTACTGGAAGAGCGAAGCTAGCTCCGGCTACGGCGCCCTCGACGATTTCGCCGTCCATCCGCTGAGCCTGCTCCAGACGCTGTTCGGCAATCCGACGCGCGTCTTCGCGCACCAGTCAAAACCCTATCCCGACCGCCCAAGCGCCAGCGGGAGCCGCCGCACCGTCGAAACCTTCGACATCGCCAGCGTCCTCTTCGAGATCGGCACCATCAGCGGCGTCCTCTCGGTCAACCGCTCCGCCTGGGGCCGCAAGGGCCGCATCGCCCTCCAGATCTTCGGCTCCGCCGGCAGCCTGGTCTACGATCAGGAGCGTATGAATGAACTTCAGCTCTATCGCGCCACCGGCTCGGCAACTGCCCAGGGCTACCAGACCATCATCGCCGCGCCCGCCCATAAGCCCTACGACCGCTTCATCCCGGCGCCCGGCCACGGCCTCGGCTTCAACGACCTCAAGGTCATCGAATGCCACGAACTGCTGCGGACCATTTCCGGCGAAAAGGGCAGGGTGGTCGACTTCACCAACGGGCTTGAGATCGAACGAACCGTCCACGCCATGGCTCAAAGCCACGAAGAGCAACGCTGGATCGATCTCACCTAACTCTTCCGATCAAGCCCCAGATACTCCGTCAATTCCCGGGCCGCCGCACTGCCGGCCCGGTTCGCCCCGATCGTCGACGCCGAAGGCCCATAGCCAACCAGGTGCACCCGCGGGTCTTTCGCCACTTGCGTCGCCAGCCGTCCGGTCATGACGATTCCGCCACTCTCCTCGCGCAACTGCAACGGTGCCAGGTGATCGAGCGCACTGCGAAACCCCGTGCACCAGAGAATGACGTCGACATCGAGCGTCGTCCCATCCTCCCAACGCACGCCGCTCGGTGTGATCTCCGTAAACATCGGCATCCGCTCGAGCACCCCGCGCTCGCGCATAGCCTCGATCGCTGGCGTCACCGGCAACCCAGTCACCGATACAACCGCCCGAGGCGGCAACCCGGCCCGCACCCGCTCTTCGACTAAGGCCACTGCGGCGCGCCCGTCTTCTTCCCTGAACGGCCCTTCCCGCCAACGCGGCGGTGTGCGCGTCACCCAGGTCGTGCGGGTCACCTTGGAAATCTCGCCAAGCAACTGCACCGCCGAAATGCCACCCCCGACGACAAGAACATGCTTCCCAGCAAACTCATCTGCCGTCCTGTAGTCCCGTGTATGAAGCTGCCTTCCGCCAAAACCCTCGGCCCCCGGATAATCCGGAATATAAGGCTTCTCCCAGGTTCCGGTCGCATTGATGATCCCGCGCGCCGAAAACAGCCCCCGATCGCTCTCGACTCGCAATCTCTCCCCGCGATTGCAAACCACGCTCACATGGGCCGGTCGCACGACGCCAAGCTCGAAATGCTCCTCATACGCTGCAAAATAATGCGGCACGGCCACCGAAGCCTGCACACTGTCATCGCCTCCCGCAAACTCGGCAAAGCCCATTCCCGGCAGGTCATGCACGCGATTGACTGTGCTCAGCGTGAGGGAAGGCCAGCGATACTGCCAGGCGCCTCCCGGTTGCGGCGCCTGGTCCAACACCAGGAAGTCGTGCTGCGGCATGAGCCCCAAGGCTTTGAGGTGATAGGCCGAACTCTTGCCCCGCACCGATGATGACGATGTCGAGTTTGAGGGCAGGGCGCAGGGTGGTGGTGTTCAATTGACTGGCTCCGGCGAGGCCGGTCACATTTAGGTGTCGCGCATCGAAGCGGCAAGCTATGTCCGTTTCGACTCTCTTCCGCGCAAACACCCTGTTAACCTATGGCGAACGGACTTGGTCAAATTCGTCCACTGCGCGAACGGGTTCAAAACCGGCTGAACCTCCCGGAATGCATGGCTCTCCCCCGGATATTTTCGCGAAAGAATCCTTGACGGAGCGAGTCAACGGTTCTAAACAGCGCCTACCTTAGCGGTCGGTCGTGATTGTCACACCGGGTCCCTGCCACCTAGCGCGGGAATCCAGGACAATCAAACACACTGTCGGGTAACTAGACGAAGCAAATCCTTGTGCGCATGACTGCTCCTGTTTTCAGGGGATGGTCCGCTGCAAATTGGGGCGCCGCCGACTCCCGGAAGGGTTCGGATGAGCGCCACTTTGGTTTGCTGTGTGTAGACCGAACTAGAATTTTTTGGACGATGGAAAGAGCGCAATGCCCACCATTAATCAGCTGATCCGCAAGCCACGCGCCAGCAAGCCAAAGCGGAACAAAGTTCCCGCCATGGAAGCAAACCCGCAGAAGCGTGGCGTTTGCTCCCGTGTGTACACGACGACCCCGAAGAAGCCGAACTCGGCTCTGCGTAAGGTGGCCAAGGTTCGCCTGACCAACCAGCGCGAAGTGATTTCGTACATCCCGGGCGAAGGTCACAATCTGCAGGAGCACTCCGTTGTGCTCATCCGCGGCGGTCGTGTTCGCGACTTGCCGGGCGTTCGCTACCACGTGCTCCGCGGCGTTCTCGATACGCAGAGCGTGAAGGACCGCAAGCAACGCCGGTCCAAGTACGGCGCGAAGCGTCCGAAGTAAGGAGATACTGAGTCATGTCCCGTCGCCACCGCGCAGAGAAGCGTGACGTTATTCCTGATCCCAAGTTTGGTGATCTGGTCGTCAGCAAGTTCATGAACTCCTTGATGAAGGACGGCAAGAAGTCTGCTGCCGAATCCATCGTCTATGGTGCCTTCGACATCGTCGAGAGCAAGACCAAGCAGGACCCGATCACGGTGTTCCACGGCGCCCTGGACAATATTCGTCCGGCCGTCGAAGTCCGTTCGCGCCGCGTTGGTGGTGCGACGTACCAGGTTCCGGTCGAAGTCCGTACTGATCGTCAGCAGGCTCTGGCAATCCGTTGGCTCATCGAATCCGCTCGCAAGCGCGGTGAAAACACCATGCGTGAACGCCTCTCGGGCGAACTCATGGATGCGATGAATGGCCGCGGTCAGGCCGTCAAGAAGCGCGAAGATACGCACCGTATGGCTGATGCCAACCGTGCCTTCTCGCACTACCGCTGGTAGTAGGAGCGCCCCATGGCACGCGAATACCCGATCAATCTCTATCGTAACTTCGGCATCATGGCTCACATCGATGCTGGCAAGACGACCACGACCGAACGCATCCTGTACTATACCGGCAAGTCCCATAAGATCGGCGAAGTCCACGACGGCGCTGCGACCATGGACTGGATGGAGCAGGAGCAGGAACGCGGCATCACCATTACGTCGGCCGCTACGACCACGTTCTGGAAGGAC